>NZ_JBHURV010000002.1:0-82707 GCF_042673865.1 Streptomyces sp. NPDC056987 | reverse complement strand
CGACGACATCCCGGTCCTGTCCGGGAACGGCGTCGCCAACCACTGACGTCACACCCGGAGGCCCGGCCCGGCGGTTCACACCGCGGGGCCGGGCCTCCGGCATGTGCGGGCGAGGCGTGTGCGGGCTCATTTTGCATACATGGCGTATCGGATACATGATGTATCCGTTGGCCGGAGCGCGAGAGAGGGTCCCTTCCATGCCGAAGTCACCGACCAAACGCCGCCCCGTGACGGTGGCCTCGCTGACCGACAGCGCGCTGGCCCTCTTCACGGAGCGCGGCTTCCACGCCACCTCCATCAGCGACATCGTCGAGCGCGCCGGTCTCACCCGGGGCGCCTTCTACTCCAACTACCGCGACAAGGAAGAGCTGTTCCTCGCGCTGTACGACGCGCAGGCCGACCGCCTGCTGATGGACCTGCGGGCCGAGGCCGCGCGGCTGGACCCGGGCGAGGACCTGGTCGACGGGCTGCTGGCCTACCTGGCGGACCGGGCCGACCGGCAGCGGCAGTGGTTCCTCGTCTCCATGGAGTTCACGCTGCACGCGGCCCGCACCCCTGCCGTGGCCGAGCTGCTCGCCCTCCACGAGGAACGCCTGGTCCAGGGCGTGGCCGGAATGATCACGGAGACCCTGGCCAGGACCGAGCTGCGCCCCACGATCGACGCCGCCGACGGGGCCCGGCTGCTCATCGCCCTGTTCAAGGGCATCAGCGCCCTCGGGTCGGCGGGGACCCCCGCGTCCGTCCCGGGGGCGCAGGGGCTCCGGCGGACCGAGGGGCTGTCGCGGCGGATCGCCCCGTACCTCGTCCGCGCCCTGACCACGGCGGCGGACACCCCCCACCCGAACGATTCCGAAGGAACCCCCGAGCGATGAGCACCAAGCAGGCCGAGCCGTCTGAGATGTCGGGTCCATCCATATCCGGCGCCGCGCCGTCCCGCGGGTTCGCCGGCGAGCTGCGGGACGCGCTCAGCGCGCGCGGTGTGCTGCTCGTCGTCGGGGGGCTGGTCCTCCAGCTCGCGTTCATCCTGTCGTACATCGGGGCCTTCCACGCGCCCTCCCCGCACCGGATCCCCCTCGCCGTCGTGGCGCCGGGCCAGGTCGCCGCGGGGACCGTCGACCGGCTGGGCGCCCTGGACGGCGAACCCCTCGCACCGCGCACCGCCGCGGACGAGGCCGCCGGGCGCGCGCTGATCCACGACCGCACCGTCGACGCCGTCCTCCTCGTGAACCCGCAGGGCACCGAGGACAGGCTGCTCGTGGCGTCCGCGGGCGGGCCCGCCGTCTCCACCGCGGTCACCCAGATCATCGAGCAGGCCGACGTGGCGCAGAACCGTACGGTCACGACCGAGGACATCCTGCCGCCCGCGGCGGGCGACGGGCGCGGTCTCTCCTCGTTCTACCTGGCCATCGGCTGGATCGTGGGCGGCTATCTCGCCGCGGCCATCCTCGGTGTCGCCTCCGGGGCCCGGCCGGCCAACCTCCACCGTACGGTCGTCAGGCTCGGCGTCCTGGCGGTGTACGCGGTGGTCTCCGGGCTGGGCGGCGCCCTGATCGCGGGGCCCGTGCTCGGGGCGCTGGACGGCCACTTCGTGCAGCTCTGGGCGATCGGCGCGCTGACCGTCTTCGCCGCGGCGGCGGCCACCGTCGCACTCCAGGTCCTGCTGGGCATCGTCGGGATCGGTGTGACGATCCTCGTCTTCGTCGTCCTGGGCAATCCCAGCGCGGGTGGCGCGTTCCCGAACTCGCTGCTGCCGCCGTTCTGGCGGGCCATCGGTGACTACATCCCCACCGGGGCGGGCACCACCGCCGTGCGCAACACCGTGTACTTCTCCGGCAACGCCCTCGCGGGACCGCTTTGGGTGCTGGCCGCCTACGCGGTGGCCGGGACCGCTGTCGCCGTGCTCGCCTCGGCCCGCCACCGGGGCGGGCAGGCCGTGGAGACCACGGAGCCTGCCGGGGTGGCGGACCGGGCGGACGCGGTGAGCGGTCAGAGCGTGGAGCGGTAGAGGCCGAACTCGGCGATGCGGGCCTGCTGCCGGGAGGCGAGGACGCGCAGCCGCCAGCGCCGGGCGGTGACCGGGGCGGGCAGCAGCAGGATACGGCTGGCGCCGATCGTGCCCGTACGGGTGACCTCCGTCCAGCCGTTGGACAACTCGGCCTCCACCACGGCCCGTTCGATCTGCTGGCCGTGGCGGATGTTCTCGGCCAGCCGGATCCGGTCGACGGCCGTCGGGCCGCCCAGGTCCAGGGTGAGCGTCCCGGTGGACGGTGCCGGGGCCGTCCAGGAGGTGTCCGGGTCGCCGTCGACGGCCCGGCCGGGGTCGGTGCCGTCGCCGCCGGCCCGGGCGCGCCGGGCCAGGTCCTCGGGGAGTTCGCGGCGTACGCGGTCGGCGAAGGCGCTGAGGGCCGCCACGTCCGCCGGGTCGAACTGGCCGCGCCGGTCGGGCGGAATGTTCAGCAGGAGGACCGCGTTGCGGCCGACCGACTGGAAGTAGAGGTCGGTGAGCTGCCGGGCCGTCTTGGGGCGTTCGTCCGCGTGGAAGAACCAGCCGGGGCGGATCGACACATCGCACTCGGCGGGCCACCACTGCAGGAAGTCGCTGTTCGGCCGGGCCCGGACCAGGGCGTCGCGGCTGCCCTGGTCGGGGGTGTCGTACGAGAGGGCGAAGTCCGTACGGCCGTTGGCCACCGCCTTGACGGGGACGGTGCTCCACTCGTTCTCGCGGGCCGAGCCGCCCTCGTTGCCGACCCAGCGGACATCGGGCCCGGAGACGGCGACGGCCGCCTGCGGGGCGAGGGCGCGGATCAGCTCGTACCAGCTGTCCCAGTCGTAGACCTCGACGTGCTCGGGCGGGATACGGCCCTGGGCGCCGTCGAACCAGACCTCGTCCACGGGACCGTACTCGGTGAGCACCTCGTAGAGGTGGTTGAGCATATGGGCGCCGTAGTCGGTGGCGGGGAGCCGGAAGACGGGGAGCCCCGGGGCCGGGGAGCCGTCCTGTCCGGCGCGGTCGTCGCCGTCCACCAGGGTGGGGATGGCGCGGGGGGTGCGGGCGCTGCCGTTGGCGTAGACGCCGTGCAGGTACTGGTTCTCGTCGGCGGGGGAGATGTACACGCCGACCTTGATGCCGTGGGCGCGCATCGAGTCCGCGAAGGAGCGCAGCACATCGCCGCGGCCCGCCTCCCAGGTGCTGGAGGCGACGCTGTGGCCGGTGTAGCGGGTGGGGTGGAGAACGAACCCGTCGTGGTGCTTGACGGTGAGGATGGCGAGCGAGAAGCCGCCGTCGCGCAGGGTGCGCGCCCACTGGTCGGTGTCCAGGCCGACGGGCTGGAAGACGTCGGGGTCCTCGTCGCCGGTGCCCCATTCGAGGCCGGTGAAGGTGTTCACGCCGAAGTGCAGGAACGCGGTCCGCTCCAGCCGCTGCCACGCTATCTGGCGCTCGGTGGGGCGCAGGCCGGCCGCCTTCGCCACGAGCTGGTCGGGGGTGTCGCCGGGGCCGACGGGGACGCGGGAGGCCGTCTCGTCGGCGAGGGTACGGCGGGGGGCCGCGGTCGCGTGCGTGGTCGCGTGTGCGGTCGCGTACGGGAGGAGGGTCTCCCCGGCGAGCGCGCCGGCCGCGCCGAGTGCGCCGAGGCCCGCGACGAACGGGCGTCTTCCGAGGGTCATGAGCGGTTTCCCTTCTGCTGCTGCGCCGTGGCGGCGGTGGCGGTCCAGACGGTGGGCGGGCGCTGGTCCGGCGGGTACTGGACCCACCTTCCGTCGGCGGTGAGGACGACGGACATCCGGGTGATCGCGTTGGTGAGGTGGAACCCGCCCGGCGCCGGGACCAGTTGCCAGCGCTGCAGGGTGTTGGCGGCGGAGCAGACCTCCTGGGTGACCTGACTGCCCGGCTCCAGCGGGGTGTTGAGGGTCAGCTTGCCGCTCCTGGTCTCCGCGCACCGGCCCGTGGCGGGGTCGGTGAGGGTGACGTAGCCGTCGGCCGTACGGGTGATCCGGCGGGCGGTGGCGGGCAGTTGCCCGGCCGCGTCGCGCAGCGCGTAGGTGCCGTCGGGCAGCGGCGGGCGGGTGAGGTCGGTGTGGCCCGGCGCGTACCCGAGGGCATTCGCGCGGGCGGTGAACTCGGCGTAACTCGGGTCGGGGCGCGGGACGCCCCAGGTGGTCTGGGCGATGTAGCGCAGCGGCAGGAACATCCCTGCGGCGACCTCGTTCTCGGTCTCGCCGCGACCGTTGTCGGGCCAGAGGCTGATCTTCGCGCCGGTGATCCCGGCGGTGGAGGCGACCTTCTCGCCCTCGAAGCTGCGCGGGTCCCAGCCCTGCTCGTACAGGGAGGCGGTGTTCATGTGGAAGCCGCCGCGGATGAGGTAGAGGGAGTACGAGGCGTTCATGAGCGGATAGCCCTGGGCGAGGAGTTCGCTGGGCTTGGTCCTGACGTTGAGCCAGTGCTCGACGGTGGTGCCCGCGGCGACGGGGACGGTGTGGTCGCCGGTCAGTCCGTCGTTCCAGATCCGCAGGCGTTTGCCGCGGTCGGCCGCGTAGTCCTGGACGCGGTTGACGAAGTCGATGAAGGCGTCCTGCGGGGTGGCGGTGGGGCCGTACTGGCGGCGCGCGTACTCCAGGATGTGCGGGTACTTCGCGAAGTCGGAGCCGAGCATGTACTCGTCCGCGCCCATGTGCCAGACGGGCGCGGTGAAGACCTCGGCGTACTCGTCCATGAGGCTGGTGTAGTAGGAGAAGGCGGCCGGGCTGGTGACGTCGAGGCGCGAGGGCTGGGCGGCGCCGTCGGAGTCGGTGAGCTGGAGATCGGGGCGGCGCTCGATCCACGGGTCCATGTGGCCGGGGGAGTTGATCTCCGGGACGATCGTGATGTGGTAGCGGTCGCCGAGCGCGACGAGCCGCCGTATCTCGTCCTTGGTGTAGTAGCCCCAGGTGTTGGCCTCCGGGTGGCTGTCGCTCTTCACCTTCAGCTCCAGCAGCAGCTGGTTGAGCTTCAGGTACGCCATGTCGCGGACCAGGTTCTCCAGCCAGTCCGGGGTGATGTGGATGTAGCAGGCGCAGACGCCCACGCCCCGCTCCTTGTACGCGGGTACGTCGACGGTGTGGCCCGCGGGGACGCGGTCGGCGGTGGCGAGGAGCTGGAGCACGGTGCGGGTGCCGTAGAAGGCGCCGGCGGCGGTGGCTCCGGTGATCCGGACCCGGTCGGTGACGCCGAGTTCGTATCCCTCGGCCCCCAGGGTGCCGCCCCGCCCGGGGTCGGTCGCGATCAGGATGTCCCCGGGGCGGCCGCTGCCCCGTACGGCGGCGACGGGGACGGTGCCCCGGCCCGCGGCGCCGAGGTCCTCGGCGAGGGTGTCGGCGGTGCGGCGGGCGGCGGCGTCGCCCGGGGGGACGACGAGCCGGGTGGCGCCGGTGAAGGTGAACTCACCGGACTGCGCGGTCCAGTTGGTGAGGGCGGGGACGGTACGGGGAGCGGTGGCCCTGGTGGCGGCTTCGGCCTCGGAGGCGGACGGCGCGGCGGGTGCGGCGGGCGCGATCCCCGTGACCAGCAGCAGTGCTGTCACGAGGACCCCGGTGAGCCGCGCTATCCCTCGGATCTTTGATGAGGCGGATGTTGCTCTGGCACGGTGGAGCATGGATACGGCACCTCCTGGGGAATCAGGTCATCCGATGTGTACCCCTCGGAGGTGGCTGATGCTCCGCTGCTCGCCCTCAAGTTGGCCGCTGGTCCGGCTACGTGCCTGACCTCTCGTTCTTACCTGACGGCTTGTTCGACGGCCGGTCCGTCAGCGCCGCCACGGCGCGGATCAGTCCGGCGGCGGCCAGCAGCGCGGTGACGACCCAGAACACCCAGCCGGTGTCACCCTGGTAGAGCCGGACCGCCCAGACGGTGAGGACGACCGCGGTGAGGGCCGACTCCACCCAGGCGGAGCGCGACCACCAGGCGCGGGGGCCCGCGTGCTCGGCCAGCCGGAGCGCGTACACCGCCACGGAACCGAACTCCTCCGCCGGTGAACTCCCGCTCACGGCAAGGTGGTCACGGGCCTCGGCGACCAGCTCGGCGGCCCGGCGGCGCGGCAGCTTGTGGCGCCCCCGCAGTAGCGCTTCGAGCCGGCGCAGCCACTGCTCGGGGTCGGTGGGGTCGGCGGGCTCGGGCGACGCGGAGGCGGACCCGTCGTCCTCGGGCCTGAGCCGTACGGTCAGGGCGTGCAGCGCCACGCAGACCGGGAGCAGCGCCAGGGTCGGGAAGCGGGTGAGCCGGTCGTCCGGCAGCGAGAGGAAGGCGAGCGCGGCCCCCACCACCAGCACGGCGGCGCCGCCACCGGCGACGGCGGCGCCCCGCAGCCGCCCGTCGGCGTGCCGCCCCAGGGTGAGCCAGCAGAGCTGCGAGGCGGCGACGATCAGCGCGATGCCGCTCAGCCCGGACACCGTCACGTCGAACCAGAGGCCCGTATCGACGAGGGTGAAGACGGCGAAGAGCGCCAGCATGCCGGTGACGGCGATCAGACCGGTGGACCAGTAGTACGAGGGCGACCGGAAGGCCCAGTCGCGCCGCGCCCGCTCCTCGACCGGCACCCGGTCGCGGGCCGCCTGGACGGCGAACTCGTCGGGCGGGCCGAACGCCTCCTCGGGGTGCAGGCCGGTCTCGGCGCAGTGCGCGGTGACCTCGTCGAGTATCTCGGTGATCGTGGCGCGGTTCATGCCGGGCCGACCCGCCAGCCGGTACTCCAGCCGGTCGGACCACTGCTCTGCCGTCGTGCTGTACGTCTCGGTCATCGTTCCTCCTGAAGCGATCGCTCCGGTGCCTGCGATGTGTGCCATGTGGGTGGTGCGTCCGGTGCCTGCGTCAGCAGTCCGTCCATGAGCACCGAGAACCGGGCCCACTCCGCCCGCTGCTCCCCGAGCCGCTTCCGGCCGGCGGGGGTGAGTGCGTACACCTTCCGGCCGGGACCGCCCTCCCCCGGCTCCCAGTTGGCGCTCACCACGCCGTCCCGCTCCATCCGGCCCAGCACCGGGTAGAGCGCGGCGCCCTTGACCTTGCCGAAGCCGTGTTCGTCCAGCCGCTGGGCCAGCGCGTAGCCGTGGCCGTCGCCCTC
The DNA here is from genome assembly GCF_042673865.1 of Streptomyces sp. NPDC056987. Lineage (NCBI taxonomy): Bacteria > Bacillati > Actinomycetota > Actinomycetes > Kitasatosporales > Streptomycetaceae > Streptomyces > Streptomyces sp. NPDC056987. The sequence continues at coordinate 75,616 of NZ_JBHURV010000002.1, read as the reverse complement.
CGCGAGGACGGCGGCGAGGGCGAGTTCGAGCGCGCCGCGCAGCCAGCCTGCCTGCCAGTCCACCGGTTTCCCGGGCATGCGGCCTCCCGTCGTCCTTGTCCCGTTGTCGAGTAGACGCGTAAGTCGACTAGTTCGAATTCAGACTAGCAGAGGGGGTGTGGAGGGGGACGGGGTAGGCTGCCCGCCTGTTCTGTGCGACGGAAGATGATGTTTTGTACACCGTGACCAGCGTGAACGTGAACGGGCTCCGCGCCGCCGCGAAGAAGGGCTTCGTGGAATGGCTCGCGGCCACCTCCGCCGATGTGGTCTGCCTCCAGGAGGTACGGGCGGAGCCCCACCAGCTCCCCGACGACGTACGGGCGCCCGACGGCTGGCACGCGTTGCACGCGCCCGCCACCGCCAAGGGGCGCGCCGGGGTCTCGCTCTACTCGCGCCGGGAGCCGGACGCGACCCGGATCGGCTTCGGCAGTGCGGAGTTCGACGCGAGCGGGCGGTACGCGGAGATCGATCTGCCCGGGATCACGGTCGCGAGCCTCTACCTGCCGTCGGGTGAGGTCGGCACCGAGCGGCAGGACGAGAAGATCCGCTTCATGGACGCGTTCCTGCCGTACCTGGAGGGGCTGCGTGAGCGCGCGGCGGCCGACGGGCGCGAGGTGGTCGTCTGCGGCGACTGGAACATCGCCCACCGGGAGGCCGACCTCAAGAACTGGAAGGCCAACCGCAAGGCCTCCGGCTTCCTCCCCGAGGAGCGCGCCTGGCTGACCCAGGTCTTCGAGGAGCCGGGCGCGGGGTACGTCGACGTGGTGCGCGCGCTCCACCCGGACCAGGAGGGCCCGTACTCCTGGTGGTCCTACCGTGGCCGCGCCTTCGACAACGACTCGGGCTGGCGCATCGACTACCACGTCGCGACGCCGGGGCTGGCCGGCCGCGCGGTGAAGGCGTACGTGGAGCGGGCCGCGAGCCACGCGGAGCGGTGGAGCGACCATGCGCCGGTGACGGCGGTGTACGACCTGTAGCCGTACGTCGCTCCCCGTCCAGGCCGGGATCCGTGGCTCAGTCGGGCCGCGCCGGGCGCAGGCGGCGGTCCAGGGCCATCGACAGCTCCGCCTCCACCACGCTCCGCGCCAGCGGGCGCAGCTTCGCCGGGTCCGAGGCGGGGGCGTGGGTGCGGAGGACCGTCGCGAAGAGGTCGGCCATCGCGTCCGCGTGGGCACGGACCTCGCGGGCCGCCGCCAGGACCGCCGCGAGGGGGACTCCCTCGCGGACCAGGGCCGAGGAGGCGTCCAGCAGGCGGCGGCTGATGTGGACGATCTCGTCGCCGTCTATGGCCAGATAGCCGAGTTCCAGCGCCGTCGCCAGGTTCTCCGGGGTGACCCCGTCCCCGAAGTGGTCGGCCAGTTCCTCCGGGGAGAGCCGTACCGGGGTCTCCTCCGTCGGTTCGCCGGGGCCGAGGCCGAGGACCTCGCCGACGTCGCGTCCGCTCTCGAAGGTGGTGGCGAGGTCCGCGATCCCGGTCAGGGTGTGGCCGCGCTCCAGGAGCGCCGCGATGGTGCGGAGCCGGGCCAGGTGGTGGTCGTCGTACCAGGCGATCCGGCCCTCGCGCCGGGGTGCCGGGAGCAGGCCCCGCTCGCGGTAGAAGCGCACGGTGCGCACCGTGATGCCCGCGGCGCGGGCCAGCTCCTCCATGCGGTATTCCATGCCGGGCAGCTTAGGACGTACCGCCGGTAACTTGCTGTGGTCCGGCCCCTACCCATGAGTAGCCGACTGCTCTACCCTCACCATCGTGCCAGTGATCGCTGGCGCGGTGGCGTGGGATCGGAGGGTGGCCGTGGACGGGCACGACGAGCGCCGGCACGTACGGGTGGCCGTGATCGGATCCGGATTCGGCGGGCTCGGGGCCGCCGTCCGGCTGCGCCGGGAGGGGATCACCGACTTCGTCGTCCTGGAGCGCGCCGGCTCCGTCGGCGGGACCTGGCGGGACAACGAGTATCCGGGGTGCGCCTGCGACGTACCCTCGCACCTCTACTCGTTCTCCTTCGCGCCCAACCCCGACTGGCCGCGCACCTTCTCCGGGCAGCGCCACATCAGGGCGTACCTGGAGCATGTCGCGGACACCTTCGGGCTCCGGCCCCATCTGCGCCTGGGCCACGAGGTGCGGCTGATGCGCTGGGACGGCGACGCCCGGCACTGGGAGATCGAGACCTCCCGGGGGACCCTCACCGCGGATGTCGTCGTCTCCGCGACCGGGGCGCTCTCCGACCCGAAGGTCCCCGCGGTCCCCGGGCTCGACGGCTTCCCCGGGAAGGTCTTCCACTCGGCGCGCTGGGACCACGGCTACGACCTGCGCGGCAAGCGCGTCGCCGTGGTCGGCACCGGCGCCTCGGCGATCCAGATCGTGCCCGCCATCCAGCCCGACGTGGCGAGGCTGACGCTGTTCCAGCGGACGCCGGCCTGGGTGATGCCGCGCGCCGACCGCGCGATCACCGGCGCCGAGCGGGCCCTGCACCGGGGCCTGCCCTTCACCGGGACGGTGCGGCGCTCGGTCCTCCGGGGCATCAGGGAGCTTCAGGTGCAGGCCTTCACCAAGCACCCGAACCAACTCGGGCTCGTCGAGTCCCTCGCCCGGGCCAACATCGCCCGGGCGGTCAAGGACCCGGTGCTCCGGGCGAAGCTGACGCCCTCGTACCGCATCGGCTGCAAGCGCATCCTGCTCTCCAGCGCCTACTATCCGGCGCTCGCCCGCCCCAACGTGGATCTCGTCGCCTCCGGGCTGACCGAGGTGCGCGGCTCCACGCTGGTCGCGGCGGACGGTACGGAGGCGGCGGCCGACGCGATCGTCTTCGGGACCGGCTTCCACGTCACCGACCTGCCGGTCACCGAACGGGTGGTGGGCGCGGACGGCCGGACGCTGGCGGAGTGGTGGAAGGACGGCATGGCGTCGCTGCGCGGCGCGACCGCCGCCGGGTTCCCCAACTGGATGACGATCATCGGCCCCAACACCGGCCTCGGCAACTCCTCGATGATCCTGATGATCGAGGCCCAACTCGCCTACATGGCCGACTACCTGCGACAGCTCGACGCGCTGGGCGGGCGGGGAGCCGCGCTGACGCCGCGCCCGGCCGCCGTGACCGCCTGGAACCGGCGGGTGCAGGAGCGCCTGCGCCGCACGGTGTGGAGCACCGGCGGCTGTTCGAGCTGGTACCTGGACGCGGGCGGCCGCAACACCACCCTGTGGCCGGGCACCCCGGGCGAGTTCCGGCGCGCCACGCGGGAGGTCGATCTCGCCGAGTACGAGGTGATCCGACCCGGTCCGGGGCCGGGCGGGGTGGCTGATGCCGCCGGCCCCGGCGGGCGGGCCGTGACGACGCCGACCAGGCCGACCGAGGAGGCCACGCGATGAGCCGACCGCGCCGAATACGGGGGGCGTACGGGGAGCGGGAGCCGCGCCGAATACGGGAGGCGTACGGGGAGCCGGAACCGCGCCGAATACGGGAGGCGGACGGGGAGCGGGAGCCGCGCCGCGGGCCTGCGCCGCACCGGGAGCGCGAACGGTCCGCCGTCTCCGCCGACGGCACCCGTATCCACGTCGAGGTCCACGGCGAGGACGGCCGGCCGGCGGTCGTCCTCTGCCACGGCTGGACCTGCTCGGTCCGCTTCTGGGCCGCGCAACTCGCGGACCTGGCCGCCGACCACCGGGTGATCGTCTACGACCAGCGCGGCCACGGCCGTTCGGCGGTGCCCGCCCCCGCGCACCCCGCCGGCTACTCCACCGGCGCCCTCGCCGACGATCTGGAGGCCGTGCTCCGCCGCACCCTCGCACCGGGGGAGCGCGCCGTGCTCGCCGGGCACTCCATGGGCGGCATGACGCTGATGGCCGCCGCCCGCCGCCCCGCCTTCCGGGAGCACGCCGCCGCCGTCCTGCTCTGCGGTACGGGCAGTTCGCGGCTGGTCCCGGACGCCCGGGTGCTGCCGCTGCCCGCCGGCGCCCTGCGTACCCGGATCACCGGGGGCCTGCTCGGCTCCGCCCTCCCGCTGGGGCCCGTCACACCGCTCTCCAGGAAGCTGCTGCGGTACGGGACGATGGGGCCGGGCGCCGCGCCGGAACGCGTCGCGGAGTGCGCCCGCCTGGTGCACGCGTGCCCGCGCGCGGTCCGGGTCGCCTGGGCGCGGGTGCTCGGGGAGCTCGATCTCGACGCCGAGGCGCGGGAGTTGCGCGTGCCCGCCGCCGTCGTCGCGGGCGCCGACGACCGGCTCACCCCGCCCGTCCGCGCCCGCGCGCTCGCCGCTCTGCTGCCCGACTGCACCGGGCTCACCGTGCTCACCGGGGTCGGGCACATGACGCCCGTGGAGGCGCCGGAGGCCGTCACCGCCGCGATCCGCGCACTGGTCACCACGTACCTGGGTCCGGAGAAGGAGACCGTCACATGAGGGGTACGAGGGGTATGAAGGTCACGAAGGGCGGGTCCGCCGGCCGGCTCGACGGGCAGGTCGCCGTCGTCACCGGCGCGGCGCGCGGCGTCGGGGAACTCCTCGCCCGCAAGCTCTCCGCGCGCGGCGCCAAGGTGGCGCTCGTCGGCCTGGAGGCGGACGAGCTGAAGGCGGTCGCGGGCCGGCTGCACACCGAGTGCGCCCACTGGTACGCCGATGTCACCGACGACGCGGCGATGGCCCGGGTCGCCCGGGAGGCCGGTGAGCGCTTCGGGCGGGTGGACATCGTCGTCGCCAACGCGGGTGTGGCGGCCGGGGGCCCGGTCGACGGCTCCGACCCGGACGCGTGGCGGCGCGTGATCGAGGTGAATCTGATCGGCGGCGCGGTGACGGCGCGCGCCTTCCTGCCCGCGCTCCGGCGCAGCCACGGCTACTTCCTGCAGATCGCGTCGCTCGCCGCGATCGTCCCGGCGCCGATGATGAGCGCGTACTGCGCCTCCAAGTCCGGAGCCGAGGCGTTCGCGCACTGCCTGCGCGCCGAGGTCGCCCACCAGGGCGTCCGGGTCGGCGTCGGCTACCTGTCCTGGACCGACACCGACATGGTGCGCGGCGCGGACCGGGAGACCGTACTGCGCGAGCTGCGGCAGCGGCTGCCGTGGCCGGCGAACCGTACGTATCCGCCGGGCCCCGCCGTGGACCGGATCGTCGCCGGGATAGAGCGCCGCGCGCCGCATGTGTACGCGCAGTGGTGGCTGCGCGGGACACAGCCCGTACGGGGGTACCTGCCCGGAGTGATCGCGCGGGGCGCCGGGCGCGAACTGCGGCGCTTCGGGCCACGCCTGGCGGAGATGGGGCAGGGGCTGGTGGGCGCGGGAGGGGCGGCCGACGAGGCGGCACGGGGGCGCCGCGCCGCCGGGGGCGCGCACGGAGCGTAAGGAAATAGCGGACCAGCGGAATAGCGGAACAGCGGAATAGCGAAATACCGAAATGCGGCTAATGTCCGGGCGTGTCAGTCTGGTCGAGGCCCCACCTGGGCGCCTCCCCACCCAGATTCTTCCTTTTCAGGAGTGACATTCCATGGGCATTGCCGACCAGTTCAAGGACAAGGCGCAGCAACTCGCCGACCAGGCGAAGGAAGCGAAGGCGGCGGGCAACCGGGACGACGCCTCCGACCGTGCCTCCGACGCCGGGGACCGTGCGCGGGACGCGGGCGACCGGGCCCGGGACAAGGCGCAGGACAGGGCGCAGGACACGCGTGACGAGATGGACGACCCCTTCGACTCCTGAACCGGTGGGAGAGGAGGAGAGGCGCACCCGGCCCGCCGGGTGCGCCTCTTTCGCCGTTCGGCCCGTGCGGCTCAGCTCATTCGGTGCGTGCGGCTCAGCTGCGGGGCGGCAGCTTCGGACGGCGCAGGTCGGGGACCGCCCCGTACCCCGGCGGGGTCGAGGCGGGGTGTCCGGCCAGCAGGTCCAGCGCCATCCACACCGCGTCGTCGAGCTGCGCGTGCCGCCCCTCCGCCCAGTCGAGCGGGGTGCGCAGCGCCTCGACGTCCGGCTCCACGCCACGGTTCTCGACGGACCAGCCGTACGCGTCGAACCAGGCGGCGTTCATCGGCACCGTGATCACCGTCCCGTCGCAGAGCCGGTGCCGGCCCGTCATGCCGACCACCCCGCCCCAGGTGCGCTGGCCGACCACCGGACCCAGGTCGAGCAGCCGGAACGCCGCCGTGATCATGTCGCCGTCGGAGGCCGTCGCCTCGTCCGCGAGCGCCACGACCGGACCGCGCGGGGCGTTGGAGGCGTACGAGACGGGCTGCGCGTCGCGGGTCAGGTCCCAGCCGATGATGCGGCGGGTCAGCTTCTCCACGACGAGTTCGCTGATGTGGCCGCCCGCGTTGCCCCGTACGTCCACGATCAGCGCGGGGCGGGAGACCTCCAGGCGCAGGTCCCGGTTGAACTGGGCCCAGCCGGAGCCGCCCATGTCCGGGATGTGGAGGTAGCCGCACCGGCCGCCGCTGATCTCCCGTACGACCTCGCGGCGCTTGGCCACCCAGTCCTGGTAGCGCAGCGGCCGTTCGTCGATCAGCGGGACGACGGCGACCCGGCGGGGCCGGCTCTCGTGGACGGCGGGCGAGCCCTCGCGTTCGGCGGGCCGGAAGGTCAGCTCGACCGTGGTGCCCCCGGCGGCGGCGAGCAGCGGATAGGGGCCGGTCACCGGGTCGACGGGGCGGCCGTCGACATGGGTGAGGACGGCGCCCTCGCGGATCCCCGTACCGGCCAGCGGGGAACGGGCCTTGGAGTCCGAGGAGTCGCCGGGCAGGATGCGCTTGATCATCCAGTCCCCGTCCCTGCGGACGAGGTTGGCGCCGAGCAGGCCCATGGGGCGCTGGTAGTGCGCCGGGCCCTCGTCGCGGCGGGCGGGGGTGACGTACGCGTGCGAGGTGCCCAGTTCGCCGAGGACCTCGCGGAGCAGATCGGCGAACTCGTCGGGGGAGGCGACCCGTTCGACCAGCGGACGGTACTGGTCGAGGACCCCTTCCCAGTCGATGCCGCACATCCCCGGCTCCCAGAAGAACGCCCGGATGATGCGGCCCGCCTCGTCGTACGCCTGCCGCCACTCGGCCTCCGGGTCGACGTCGTGCAGGATCCGGCGCGGATCGAGGAAGACCGTCGAGTCGAGGTCGCCGAGCTCGGTCGCGGGTACGGCGCGCAGCTCGCCGTCGTCCACGACGACGAGGCGGGTGCCGTCACCGCTGGGCGCGAACCAGTCGAGGTGGGCGACGAGTTCGCTCTTGCGGGCCCGGACGATGTCGAAGTGTTCGAGGGTGGGGCGGCCCGACATGTCGGCGGGGTTGGCGAAGGTCTCGCCGAGCGCCCCGGAGATCGGCCAGCGCAGCCAGACGAGGCCGCCGCCGCTGACGGGGTGCAGGGCGGAGTACTTGGAGGCGGTGACGGGGAACGGCGTCACCCGGTCCGCGAGCCCCTCGACCTCCACGGTCACCGCGACCGCCCCGTCGCCCCCGCCGACCAGCTCCCCGCCGAGCGGATCGAGCCCGCCGGCGGCCGGCCGGCCGTCCGGGGAGAGCGCGAAGGGGGAGGGGGTGGCGGAGGAGAGGGGCACGAGATAGGGGCGGCAGCCGAGCGGGAAGGAGAGGTCGCCGGTGTGGACGTCGTACACCGGGTCGAAGCCGCGCCAGGAGAGGAAGGCGAGATAGCGGCCGTCGCTGGTGAAGACCGGATTCTCGTCCTCGAAGCGGCCGTTGGTGACGTCGACGACGGTACGGGCGAAGCTCCCGGCGATCTTGGCGAGCTTGATCTGGCGGAGCGAACGGCCGATCCCGGGGTGGGACCAGGTGAGCCAGCCGCCGTCGGGAGAGAAGGCGAGATCGGTGACGGGGCCGTTGATGGAGCGGATCAGCTCGGTGACGATGCCGGGGTCGGTGCCGTCGCCGGTGCTGTCACCGGTGCCGTCATCGCCGCTGCCGTCGTCGCTGTCGCCGGGCTCCGGGTCGGGGGCGCTGCTCTCGGAGCTGCTGTCGCTCTCGTCGTCGCTGCCGTGGTCGCCCGCCGGGCCGCCGTCCGTGTCCTCGGCACCCTCGGCGGCGGGATCCGTCACCCTCGTGGCACCCGCCGGCTCGGCGGCGCCCCCGGTCTCCGTACCGTCCGTACCCTCAGCGACCCCTGCGGCCTCCCCGGCCTCCGTGCCCTCCTCCTCGTCCGTCACATCGACCAGCAGCAGCCTGCCGTCGTGCGCGGCGACCGCGATGGTGGTGCCGTCCGGGTCGGCCACCATGTCCAGGACCCGGCCCAGCCGGCCGGAGGCGAGGCGGCGCGGGGGGCGGTCGCCGGTCGCGCGGGGGAGGTAGGCGATCTCGATCGCGTCCTCGCCGTCCGCGTCCGTGACGTACGCGACCTGGCCGCCGCTGCCGAGCATCACCGGGTTGCGTACCCGTACCCCCGGAGTGTCCGCGATCGTGCGGGCCGGGCCGTCGCGGTGGGTGAGCCAGTAGAGGCTGCCGCGTACGGAGACCGCGCTCGCCCGGCCCGTCAGGTCCACGGAGACGGCGTCGATGTGGCGGGAGGCGGGGACCTGGTAGCCGCGCCGTCCGGCGCGCGGCCCGCCGAGCCGTACGCGCAGCTTGCGCGGTACCGAGTCCGGGGTCAGCGCGTCGACCAGCCAGAGGTCGCCCGCGCACTGGTAGACCACCCGGCGCCCGTCCGACGACGCGTGGCGGGCGTAGAACGAGTCGTGGTCCGTGTGGCGGGCGAGGTCCGTGCCGTCGGGGAGGCAGGAGTAGAGATTGCCGACGCCCTCGTGGTCGGAGAGGAACGCGATGCGCCCGCCGACGAACATCGGGCATTCGAGATGGCCGCCGAGGTCCGCCAGCAGCCGTTTGCCGTGCAGCCAGAGCCGGCCCATGGCACCGCCCCGGTACCGCTTCCACGCGGCGGGTTCGTGCGGCGGCTTCCCCGTGAGCAGGAGCGTGCGGCGCTCGCCGCCGTCCGGCTCCGCACCCGGCGCGGCGTCGGTGACCGGCAGGTCCGTGATCGCGATGTCCGACACCGGGCCCCAGGGCAGCGCCCCGCCAGGGGAGCCGTCCGTGGGGAGGCTGTACGCCCAGGCGAAGTACGAGAACGGCTGGCCGTGCGAGGAGACGGCGAGGATCTGCGCCTCGCCGTTCTTGTCGGGGGGCGTCCAGCCGCAGACACGGGTGTCGGTCGCGCCCCAGTAGGTGAGCCGGCGCGCGGGCCCGCCCTCCACCGGGGCGAGATGGATCTCGGGGTCGAGGCTGCGCCAGTTCGTGTAGGCGATGTGCCGGCCGTCCGGCGAGAAGCGGGGATGGCCGATCCGGGTGCGGTCGACGGTCACCCGCCATGCGCGCTCGGGCTGTTGCCCGGGCGGCGCGAGGGGGGCGACCCAGAGGTCGTCCTCGGCCACGAAGCACAGCGAGTCGTCGTGAAGGTGCGGGAAGCGAAGGTACGCGGTCTCGTCACTCACCCCCCAATGCTGCCCTTTGGGTCCGCTCTTCGCCTCCGGGACGGCCTCTTTCGGAACTCCGTTCGGTTGTAGGGGTGGGGTGCGGGCGGCGTGGCTCAGGCCACAAAAGAAACTCTTCCGTTTCGCTGAGCCCCGGTCTATCTTCGTACTGTACGAAACCGTTTCGTTCGTTGGAGGTCGATCGTGGCACGCGGCAGGCTCACGCCCGAGCGAGAGTCCGAGCTGTACAACGCCGTGCTCGATCTTCTGCGCGAGGTCGGCTATGACGCCCTCACCATGGACGCCATCGCCACCCGCACCCGTTCCAGCAAAGCCACCCTCTACCGCCAGTGGGGGAGCAAGCCGGAACTGGTCGCCTCCGCCATGCGGTGCACGAAGCCGCATGACATCGGGCAGGTCAACACCGGTTCGCTGCGCGGGGACTTCCTCGCTCTCGCCGGTATGGCCGAAGAGCACAAGATGGCGGAGGACGCCGCGCTGATGCGGGGTCTGTTCCATGCCGTCCACACCAACCCGGACCTCCTCCAGGCGCTGAGGGAAGTCCTCATCGAGCCCGAGGTCGCGTCGTTCCACGACATGGTGCAGCGCGCCGTGGACCGTGGCGAGATCGCCGCCGACAACCCGGCGGTGAAGTACCTCATCCACATGCTGGTCGGCGCCTTCGTCACCCGGCAGATCGTCGAGGGCGCGCCGCCCGATCCGGCCTTCCTCCAGTCGTACCTGGACTCCGTGGTCTTCCCCGCCCTCGGTGTGTGAACCGCCTCACCCCTCCCCGTACCACCTGTAACACCTGTAACGCCCGCAGTACTCACAGCACCCGCAGCACCTGACGCGTATCCGCTCTTCGCCGTCGGGACGGCTCCCCATGCCCTCATTCCCTCCATAGACCCGGGAGTACGCCCTCGTGGCCACGTTCCTCTACAAGCTCGGACGGCTCGCCTTCCGGCGCCGCCGCTATGTCGCCCTGGTGTGGGTCGCGCTGCTGGCCGTCGCCGGAGTCGGCGCCGCCACCGCGTCCACCGCCACCTCCAGCTCCTTCTCCATACCGGGTACGGAGGCCCAGAAGGCCTTCGACCTGCTGGAACAGCGTTTCCCCGGAGCGAGCGCCGACGGCGCGACCGCCCGTGTCGTCTTCAAGGCCCCCGACGGCGAGAAGATGACCGACGCCGCCAACAAGGCCGATGTCCAGAAGATCACCGGTGAGCTGAAGAGCGGCTCCGACCAGGTCGCCTCGGTGACCGACCCGTACGCCACGCGGGCCGTCTCGCAGGACGGTACGACGGCCTACCTCTCGGTCTCGTACAAGGTCGACACGGCGAGGCTGACCGACGCGACCCGTGCCGCGCTCGAAGAGACCGGCGGCGACGCCCGGGACCGTGGAATGACGGTGGAGGTCGGCGGGGACGCCCTCCAGGCGGAGCCCGCGATCGGAGGGATCACCGAGGTCATCGGCGTGGCCCTCGCCGCCGTCGTGCTCCTCATCACCTTCGGTTCGCTGGTCGCGGCCGGACTGCCGCTGCTCACCGCGCTGGTCGGGGTCGGCGTCGCCATCAGTGCGATCACGGCGCTGGCCAACCCTCTCGACCTGGGCTCGAACTCCTCCGCGCTCGCGATGATGATCGGCCTCGCGGTCGGTATCGACTACGCGCTGTTCATCGTCTCCCGGTACCGCGCCGAGCTGGCCGAGGGCAGGGAGCGCGAGGAGGCGGCCGGACGGGCCGTCGGCACCGCCGGATCCGCGGTCGTCTTCGCCGGTCTCACGGTCGTGATCGCCCTCGCGGGCCTGGCCGTCGTCAACATCCCCGTGCTCACCAAGATGGGCTTCGCCGCCGCCGGCACGGTGGTCCTGGCCGTGCTCATCGCGCTCACCCTCGTCCCGGCGGCGCTCGGCTTCGCGGGCAAGCGGATCCACGGGCGCAAGGCCCGCGCGGCGATGGAGAGCCGGGCCGCGGACGCGGCGGCGGGGGAGCGGCCCGCCACGTCCGGGAAGCCCAACATGGGCACCCGCTGGGCGCGCTTCATCCTGCGCCGTCCGGTCGCCGTACTGGTCACCGCGGTCCTCGGCCTCGGAGTCCTCGCCCTTCCGGCCACCTCCCTGGAGCTGGGCCTGCCCGACGACGGCTCGCAGGCACCCAGCACCACCCAGCGCAAGGCGTACGACCTGCTCTCCGACGGGTTCGGCCCCGGTTTCAACGGGCCGCTGATCGTCCTGGTCGACGGCAAGGCCGAGAACAACGCCAAGGCGGCGGCCAACACGGTCACCGAGCAGGTGAAGCAGCTGCCCGGCGTCGCGGCCGTCACGCCCGCCACCCTCAACAAGGCCGGCGACACCGCGACCATCACGGTGATCCCCAAGGACCGTCCGTCCTCGTCCGGGACCGAGGAACTGGTCCACTCCATCCGGGACGCGGGCGGCACGATCAAGGCGGACGACGGGGCGGACGTCCTGGTCACCGGCGCCACCGCCATGAACGTGGACTTCGCGCAGAAGGTGAACGACGCGCTGATCCCGTATCTCGCGCTCGTCGTCGGCCTCGCGTTCCTGCTGCTGATGGTGGTCTTCCGGTCGGTCCTCGTGCCCCTCAAGGCAGCCCTCGGCTTCCTGCTCTCCGTCGTTGCCACGCTCGGCGCGGTCGTCGCGGTCTTCCAGTGGGGCTGGCTGGGCGGCCTGTTCGGGGTCGAGCAGACCGGCCCGGTGATGGCGCTGATGCCGATCCTCATGGTGGGTGTGGTCTTCGGCCTCGCGATGGACTACGAGGTCTTCCTCGTCACCCGCATGCGGGAGGCGTACGTCCACGGGGAGCGGCCCGGCGAGGCGATCGTCACCGGCTTCCGGCACAGCGCGCGGGTGGTCACGGCCGCCGCGGCGATCATGATCGCCGTCTTCGCGGGCTTCATCGGTGCCGGTGAGTCGATGATCAAGATGATCGGCTTCGCGCTCGCGTTCGCCGTTCTCGTCGACGCGTTCGTGGTCCGTATGGCCATCGTGCCGGCCGCGCTCGCGCTCCTGGGCACGAAGGCCTGGTGGCTGCCGCGCTGGCTGGACCGGGCGCTGCCCAACGTGGACGTCGAGGGCGAGGCGCTGAACAAGCACGGCGCGGACGCCCCGAACGGTTCCGGCGGCGGCCGGGACGGCGGCTCGGACCCGGATCGCGAGCTGGTGCGCGTCTGAGGCACCCCTCCAGCTCCGGGGCCGCCGATCGAGCGGTGAGGCGGCCCCGGACCGCGCCGGCGCCGTGGGGACGGGAGCCGGGGCAGGCGAGCGGCCCGGGCCCGTACCCCCTGGGAAGGGGACGTACGGACCGGGCCGCTCGCCGTATGCGCCTGTGCGTTCTCAGGTGGTGTGGTGCAGCGGTTTGGCCAGCTTGCTCAGTTCGCTCTCGGCCTCGATGTCGTGGCGCTCCTGCCCCGCCGGGACCATCGCGTACGAACGCTGCAGGAACCGGCGCAGCGTCGCGGAGTCGAACTGCACCACCGCCACCCCGTCCGGCGAGTGGAACTCCACCACGGTCTGGGCCCGGCCGCAGGGCCACACCTGGACGTCACCGTCACCGGACGGCAGCCGCAGGCCCGAGTCGAGGAGGTCGCGGGCGAAGGCCCAGACCACCTCGCCGCGCTCGCGGTCGGCGGAGACCTCGGGCGGGAACACGACACGCAGGGCGAGCGGATCAGCGCCGTCGTAGCGCAGGGTGACCGGGACGGTCCTGAGATGGGGGGAGTCCGTGACGATACGGGCCTTGGCCGGTTGCTCGACGACGGGAGACATCGACTCACACCTCCTTAATTATCGGACTTTTAACTCTTAATCGTACATATCGCCCCACGCAAGTGCTGGCACGGACGTAACTTGCAGTTCATCTGCTCTTGCAACTAGTTCGCAAGAAGCCGGTATCATCAGGCGCCATGCATGTCCCCGACGGATTCATCGACCTGCCCGTCTCCGCCGCCACCGGTGTCGTCGCCGCTGCCGCCGTCGCGGTCAGCCTGCGCGGCGCGCGCCGCGAACTGGACGAGCGCACCGCTCCGCTCGCCGGACTCGTCGCCGCCTTCGTCTTCGCCGTACAGATGCTGAACTTCCCGGTCGCCGCCGGGACCAGCGGCCATCTGCTGGGCGGGGCACTGGCCGCGATACTCGTCGGCCCGTACACCGGCGTCCTCTGCATCTCCGTCGTCCTGCTCATGCAGGGCATCCTCTTCGCCGACGGCGGGCTCACCGCGCTCGGCGTCAACATCACCGACATGGCCGTCGTGACGACCGTCGTCGCGTACGTCCTCTTCCGCGGCCTGGTCAGGATCCTGCCCCGTGGCCGCCGCTCCGTGACCGTGGCGTCCTTCGCCGCCGCGCTGGTCTCCGTACCGGCCGCGGCGCTCGCCTTCACCGCTCTCTACGCGATCGGCGGCACGTCGGACGTGCCGCTCGGCAAGACGCTCGCCGCGATGGTCGGCGTCCACCTCCTCATCGGGATCGGCGAGGCCGCGATCACCGCGTTCACCGTCGGCGCCGTCATCGCCGTACGCCCGGACCTGGTGTACGGGGCGCGCGGGCTGACCGCGCCGCTGAAGCTGCGGGTGGGCGGGGAACTGGTCGACGCCGCCCCCGCGTCCGCCCCCGCCACGCCGGGGCCGGCCCGGTCGGGCCGCCGGGTCTGGGCGGCCGGCCTGGTGACCGCCCTCGTCCTGGCCGGATTCGTCTCCTTCTACGCCTCCGCCGACCCCGACGGCCTGGAGAAGGTCGCCGCCGACCAGGGCATCGACCAGAAGACGGAGGAGCACCACACCGCGGACTCCCCGCTCGCCGACTACGGCGTCCAGGACATCTCCGACGCCCGGCTCTCCGGCGGCCTCGCCGGGGTGATCGGCGTGGGCGCCACGGTCGCCGTGGGCAGCGGCGTCTTCTGGGCGGTACGCCGCCGCCGTACCGCCGCGGCCGGGGCCTCCGTACCCCCGGAAACCGCCTGACATGGGCGCCGGCCACGCGCACCGGCTCTACCTGGGCGTCCACTCGCCGGTCCACGCGCTGCCCCCGCACTGCAAGCTGGCCGCCGTCTTCTGCTTCGTCCTCGTGGTGGTCTCCACCCCGCGCACCGCCGTCTGGGCGTTCGCGCTCCACGCGGCGCTGCTCGCGGGCGTCGCGGCGGTGGCCCGGGTCCCCGCGGCGACCCTGCTGCGGCGGATGCTGATCGAGGTCCCGTTCGTGGCCTTCGCCGTGCTGATGCCGTTCGTGGTGCCCGGCGAGCAGATCCGGGTGGCGGGCGTCCCGCTGAGCGTGCCCGGCCTCTGGGACGCCTGGAACGTCCTCGCGAAGGGCACGCTGGGCGTCGCCGCGTCCGTACTCCTCGCCTCCACGACCGAACTGCGCGCCCTGCTGCTCGGCCTCCAGCGGCTGCGGCTGCCGCCTCTGCTGGTGCAGATCGCGTCCTTCATGATCCGGTACGGCGATGTCATCACCGACGAGATGCGCCGGATGTCGGTCGCCCGGCGCTCGCGCGGCTTCGAGGCGCGCGGCGTACGGCAGTGGGGTGTGCTGGCCACGTCGGCGGGGGCGCTCTTCATCCGCGCGTACGAGCGCGGGGAGCGGGTGCACCTGGCGATGGTGAGCCGTGGGTACGCGGGCTCCATGCCGGTCATCGACGAGGTGACGGCGTCGCGGGCACAGTGGACGTACGCCGCCGCGCTCCCGGTGACGGCGCTGGTGGTCTGTCTGCTTGGCTGGACCCTGTGAGCAGCGAGGACCGTACGACATGACCAGCGAGGACCGTACGACATGAGCAGCGAAGACCGTACGACCGGACCCCGGGCGCAGGACACCCCGGAGACACCCCCTCCCTCCCTGGAGGTCGACGGCCTCGCCTACGCGTACCCCGACGGCCACCAGGCGCTCTTCGGCGTCGATCTGCGCGTGGCGCGTGGCGAGCGGGTGGCGCTGCTCGGCCCCAACGGCGCGGGCAAGACCACGCTCGTCCTGCATCTCAACGGCATCCTCACGGCGGGCGCGGGCACCGTCGCGGTGGCGGGGCTGCCCGTGGGGAAGCGGCACCTCGCCGAGATCCGGCGGCGGGTCGGCATCGTCTTCCAGGACCCGGACGACCAGCTCTTCATGCCGACCGTGCGGGAGGACGTGGCCTTCGGGCCGGCCGCCGCCGGGGTACGCGGTGCCGAGCTGGAGGCCAGGGTCGTGAGCGCGCTGAGCCGGGTCGGGATGGCGGCGTACGCGGACCGGCCGCCGCACCACCTCTCCTTCGGGCAGCGGCGGCGGGTCGCGGTGGCGACCGTCCTGGTGATGGAGCCGGAGATCCTGGTCCTGGACGAGCCCTCGTCGAACCTGGATCCGGCGTCGCGCCGTGAACTCGCCGATATCCTCCGCTCGTTGGACACCACCGTGCTGATGGTCACACACGATCTCCCGTACGCGTTCGAACTCTGCCCGCGCTCCGTGATCCTGAGCGACGGCGTCATCGTCGCGGACGGTCCGACGGGTGAACTCCTCGGTGACGAAGAGCTGATGGGAGCGCATCGGCTGGAGCTGCCGTTCGGCTTCGACCCCCGGACCGTACGGGCGCGCACCCCAGGTTAAGAGTCGGTTTCGCGGCGGGTTTCCGGCCCCGGGGCCGTTGTGCCGGATCGTGTCGCACCCCTGGCCCGTTGCACCATAGAGGGGGCCGTGCCGACGGGGCGCGGCGGGAGATCACGGGCAGGGGTACGGGCGTGGACGTCCAGGGCACGGTGGCGGCGGGCTTCGAGCCGGTCAGGGACGCTTTCGTACGGAACTTCGAACGGCTCGGTGAACGCGGGGCGGCGGTCGCCGTCTACCGGGACGGCCGGAAGGTCGTCGACCTGTGGGCCGGCACGCGCGACGCCGACCCCGGCGGGAACCACGAGGAGGGCGGCGCGCAGCCGGCGGCGCCGTGGGCGCTGGACACCGCGCAGGTCGTCCACTCCGCGACGAAGGGCATCGCCGCCGCCGTACCGCTCCTGCTCCACCAGCGCGGACAGATCGACCTGGACGCGCCGGTCGGCACGTACTGGCCGGAGTTCAAGGCCGCCGGCAAGGAGCGGGTCCTCGTACGGCACCTCCTCGCGCACCGCGCCGGACTGCCGGTGCTCGACCGCACGCTCACCCCGGCCGAGGCCCTCGACGGCGAGTCCGGACCGCGCGCGCTCGCCGCGCAGCGCCCCCTGTGGGAGCCGGGCACCGACCACGGCTACCACCCGCACACCTACAGCTGGCTCATCGGCGAGCTGGTCAAGCGGGTCACGGGGCGCGGCGTCGGCCGCTGGATCGCCGAGGAGATCGCCCGCCCGCTGGGCCTGGACTTCTGGATCGGCCTGCCCGAGGAGGAGGCCCACCGGGTCGGCAGAACCGGCCGGATCGAGGAGCCCTCGGCGGTCGGCGGGGCGCTGCGGCTGCGGCCCAAGAGGTCCGTGACGGAGGCGTACCAGAACCCGGAGTCGCTCACGCGCCGCGCCTTCGACGTCGTGGCGCCGCGCTTCGACGAGAACGACCCGGTGTACCGCGCCGCCGAACTCCCCGGCTCCGGCGGCATCTCGACCGCCCGCGCACTGGCCCGCTGCTACGCGGCGATGATCGGCCCGGTCGACGGCCACCGGCTGTTCGCCCCGGCGACGCTGACCCTGGCCCGTACCGAGGAATCGGCGGGCCCGGACCGCGTGCTGGTCGTCAACACCCGCTTCGGACTGGGCTTCATGCTGCACGGCCCGGCCGCGCCCCTGCTGGCCCCGGGCTCCTTCGGCCACCCGGGCAGTGGCGGTTCGCTGGGATTCGCGGACCCGGAGTCGGGGATCGCGTTCGGTTACGTCACCAACGGCCTGCGCAGAGGCGTGACGGCGGACGCCCGGCCCCAGGCACTGGTGCGGGCGGTACGGATGGCGACATCATCGCCGGATGGAGCAGCCGAGCAGTCAGGGACGGGGACAGCGGCAGGGGCAGGGACGAGGACCGGGGCAGGGGCAGGACCGGGGCCGGAAGCAGCCGGCCGGGCGAGCTGAGACGGCGGTACGGGGGAACCCGCCCGGGGAGCTGTCGCGGCCGGCCGCCGCGGCGCCGCCGCCCCGCCGCTTCGACGGTCACGGAGTCCTGATCACCGGAGCCGGCCGCGGCATCGGCGAGGCGACCGCGCGGCGCCTGGCCGAGGAGGGCGCGCGGGTCCTCGTCACGGACCTGGACGAGCGGCGCGCGGCGACGGCGGCCGGGACGATCCCGGGCGCGGTCGCGCTCGGCTGCGACGTCCGCGACCGCGCGTCGGTGGAGGCGGCGGTCGCGTACGCCGTCGACACCTTCGGCACGCTCGACGTCCTGGTCAACAACGCCTGCTCCTGCACCCCCGACGCCCCGCTCTTCGAGGACGAACCCGACGAGGTCTGGGCCCGTGACCTGGACACCACCCTGACCGGCGCGTTCCGCTGCGCCCGTGCCGCGCTGCCGCACCTGGTGGCGTCGGGGCGCGGCGCGATCGTCACCGTCGGCTCGGTCAACGGCGCCCAGGACTTCGGCAACCACGCGTACAGCGCGGCCAAGGCGGGCCTGGCGAGCCTGACCCGCACCCTGGCCGGTCACGCGTCACCGCGCGGGGTACGGGTCAACCTCGTGGAGCCGGGCACGGTCCGTACGGACGCCTGGGCGGACCGCGAGGCCGAACTGGCCCGGGCGGCGGCCCACTACCCGATGGGGCGGGTGGGCACCCCGCAGGACATCGCGGCGGCGGTGGCGTTCCTGGCGTCGTCGGACGCGGCGTGGATCACCGGGGTGACGCTGCCGGTGGACGGCGGGCTCCTGATGAGCAACGTGGGCCTGAGAAGGGCGTTCGGCACGACGGGGTGATCTCCAGGCAGGCCCACTGCCGCTCGCCGCGATGTGCGTCAGTCCTTGGACGGCTCCACGTTGGTGGCGTCCACGGCGAGGCGCAGTGTCCTGGCGAGTTCGACGCCGTCGCCTACGGACCAGAAGTGAGTGAAGAAGAGACGGGGTTCCTCCGACAGACCGTGGTTGTGGAGTTCGACGAGGCAAATTCCGCCGCCTCGCAGGATTTTGTGGACCGCCTGGACTTCTGAGGCGATCATGACGAAGTCGCCGTTGAGGGCGGCCTTTCCACCGCCCAAAGGCTGGAAGTTGAAGGCCGAGGTCGAACCCAGCCCCGGTGGGAGCACCATGTTGCGCTCGATGATCGTCTCGCGGCGGGCAAAGACGGACTTGTAGATCCCGCCGTCGTTGAGCCCCTTGGCGCCCAGCGCGGCGTCCATCGCCTCGACGTCCAGATCGAGGGGCGGCGGCTTCTCGACCGGAGTGGCGGGCGGGGTGGCGGTGGTGTCGAACGCGGCGCGGAAGCCGCGGGCCATGGCCGCCGGGTCGTGGCCGTGGGTGTGCACATGGGTCCACCAGACGTCGGGGTCATGCGCGAGCAGATGCTTGTGGATCGCGGTCTGGGCGATGCCGTGCTCGATCAGGACGTCGCTCGTCCGCTGCAACTCGTCCTCGGTGAGCGTCATGTCGCCCATGGCGATGGTGGAGCCGTCGGCGTAGCGGATGAAGCCGATGTGCGACGCGAGGGCGAGCCCCGGCGTCACGTCGATTCCCTGCGAGACCACGTGCAGGTCGTTGCGGGGGAAGCGGGTGCGGTACATGACCTTGTTCAGCAGATTGCCCGGTCGGCCCATCGCCTTTTCGACGGCCTTCCAGTCCTCCAGGGTGGTGGTCACCGGCCGTACCGGCTCGGCGGCGCCCCCGCCGGACCTGTACCGTCCGCTCACGTTTTCCCGGGCCCAGGCCAGGGCGGGGTCCGTACCCGCGACGGCCACCACAGGCGCGAATGCGGCGGCGGCCAGCAGCTGGCGCCGTGGCGGGTAGGAAATCCCGTCCTGCCTGTTCTCATCCTGATGGGATCTTCTGATCATCAGATTTACACCTCCGCGTCGGATCAGAACACGACGGGCAGCGCGGAATCGTGAACCGCCGGACAGTACGTCAGGCGTGTTGCGAAGGCCGAACCTGAATGGGGTACGGGGTGGCTGCGCGACGGCTACCCCTGATGTGCGCCGAGCGAACGGTTATCCGGAGACGGCCGCGATGGTGCGGTAAGGCGTACAGGCGGTGGCCTCGGGGCCCTGGAGCACGCCGGGGAGGGCCTGTATCTCACGGCCGAGCGCCGCCTGGTCCTCGTCGGTGGCGACGAACTCCCGGTAGCTCTTCTCGTCGGCCCAGTCGGCGACGAGGATCACCTGCCCGCCGTCGTCGCTGAGGTTGATGGCCGCGGAGAGGAATCCGGCACGGTGCCGTACCCAGCCCTCGGCCCCCTTCAGGAACAGGTCCGCCACGGTGCTCTGGGTTCCGGGGCCGTCGACCCGGGTGGTGATGACGGCGGTGAAGGTGTGCGCGGGCTTGAGCTGTTCGGACATCGTGCCTCCTGTGGTGCGGCTCAACTGACGTGCCGTGCACGGTGAAGTACGGATCCGGCCGGGGTACGGCTCAATCCCGGCACCGAAGGCGGCCGACGCCGGGGTGCGCGCCCGGTGCGTACCGCTCCCGTGGGCCGGAACTCCCCCGAAGGGGAAGGATGGCGCAATTCGCCATGGTCCCGACAACGTCTGCGCCGGAGACTGAATCGCCCACCATCCGCCCTTCCATCGCAGCGGGAGACAGTATGCGTACGCAGATCGCCGCAGGCCTCGGTGTCACGGTGCTGGCCGCCGGGATGCTTCTCGCCCCACCCGGAGCCGCCGCGCAGGGGGTCGTGCCGACGGCCGCGCCGGCAGCCGCGCCGACCAGTTCCTTCGACATCTCCGACGCGACCACCTACACGAGGGGCGTGCTCACCTGGAACGACCGGTCCGTCGGTGTGTCCGGGGAGCACTCTTCCTCAAGCGCGGACGATTGCCGGGCGACCTGGGTCTACACCTTCGACACCGCCAGAAACAGACTGGGCTCCCGAGGTATCGGCTTCGTGTGCGACCGTACCGCGCCCTACGATTTCACCGTCCCCGCCGACGCGGAGGGCGGAGCCGACATGGTCATGGTCTGCCTCGACGACCACGACCTCAACGATCTGAAGTGCGAAGCCTTCTCCAGGCCCTGATCCACCCCACCGGTGTCCCGCACCGGCCGTTGCGGAGCCTCAGCGGCCGGTCCGGAACGGCGTGTCGGGGATCGACTCCAAAAGCCGGCCCCACTCGGGCGACCGCGCCACCCGGGCGAGATGCAACTCCGTGATCCTCTCGGCCAGACCGGGGTCCAGGTCGTCCGACAGGCGGACCGGCGAGAGCCGTTCAAGGTGCGGGAAGATGCCGAGATCGCCTTCGATCAGCACCGGATCGTTCATGTACCGCTCCATCGCCGCCAGGTCCTCGATCCCCGCGCAGTACGTGTGCGTGTAGCCCTCGGCGGGATCGCCCAGATCCTGGCCGACGACGCCGAACGACGTCGATTCGAGGGTCGAGATGCGGCGCATGGTGGCCAGGACGGCGGCCTTGTCCTCGTCGGACGTGCCGTCCTTGAAGCTGAAACGGAGAATGTTGACGATCACGAGGCTGCTCCTCTCACTTGAACCAATTGGTTCAACTTGATGTCCAGGTCAGTAAAGCACGGTGCAGCCCATGTAAATGAACCAATGGGTTCAACGGATCGAGGGATCACGGCCCGGCCGAGGTGGCCCGTGGCGACCTGGGGTACCTTGCGGAGGTGACCGGAGTGGCAGCCTCGCGGGGGCGTATCGACAAGCGACAGGCCATCCTGGACGCCGCCTTCGCCGTCTTCGCGCGTCAGGGGTACGAGGGCGCGTGCGTGCAGCGCATCGCCACCGAGGCGGGCGTCGCGAAGCCGACGGTGTACAACCACCTGACGGACAAGGAGAACCTGTTCCGTCATACGGTGCTGGCGGCGGCCGACGCGGTGATGGCGGACAACCTGGCCGTCGTGGACCGGATGCGCGCCCCCGGCACCGATCTGCGCGCGGCGCTGGAGGACACGGCGTACCGCCTGCTCCAGGTCAGCGGCGGCGAACGCGCCCGCGCGCTGCGCCGGCTGACGTACGCCCAGGTCGCCGGGTTCCCGGACCTGACCGAGACCGTCCAGGACCGCACCGGCAGCCGCCTCACCGAAGCCCTGGCCGACCGCCTTGCCCGCCTCTCCCTCGCCGGGCGGCTGCGCCCCTGCGACCCGTCGGTGGCGGCGGAACAACTCCTCGCGCTGCTCACGGCGCCGATGGAGTCCCGTACGAAGCTGGGCACCCGCAAGGTTCCGGTGGCGGAGACACGGGCGGTGGCGAGGTCGGCGGTCGACACCTTCCTGAGGGCGTACGGCCCGGAGCCGGACGCCTAGCCCGATGCCGTTCACGCTCTCCCACCCCGCAGCTGTCCTGCCACTGCTGCGCCACCCGTTCTCCCCGGCCGCCCTGGTCTGCGGAGCCGTGGCCCCGGACGTGCCGTACTTCCTCGTCGCCGCGCGGATACCGGTGAGCGCCCAGTCCTGGTACGAGCCGTTCCTCAACGCCACCTCCTCGCACACGCTGTCCGGTGTCACCGTGGCGGTGCCGCTCGCTCTGGCCCTCCTGGCGCTGTACCGGCTGGTGCGTCCCCCGGCCGTGGCCCTGCTGCCCGCGCGGTTCTCGCCGGACGGTCCGGCCGACCGTGGCCGTCAGGGTTTCCGTCCGCGCCGGACGGGCTGGGTCCTGCTCTCCGCCCTGACCGGCGTCCTGACCCACCTCCTCTGGGACTCCTTCACCCACGCGGACGGTTACGCGGTCACCCAGCTGAGTGTCCTGCGGGCGCACCTCACGGAAGATCTCACCGTGGCGCGGGTGGTCCAGCACCTCAGCACGGCCGGGGGCCTGATCGCCGTCGCGGCGCACCTCTGGCGCCGCCCGCGCCAGCTGCGCCGGGCCCCGGCCCGGGACGCGCGCCGGACCGTCCTTCCGGCGACGGCCCGCCGGGGCATCAGGGCGGCGCCGGCCGTCGCCGCCCTCGTCGGCGCCGTGGCCAACACGCAGAGCCTGGAGGAGTACCGGGGCGGACCGGCCGCCGCCGACCGGATCCCCACGCGGCAGATGGTGGAGGCGGTTCTCTCCGACACGGTGACCGGCGCCGGCGCGGCGCTGGCCTGCGCGCTCGTCCTGTACGCCGCCGCCTGGTGGGCGTACCGGACGATCCGGCCCGCCGTGCCGTACGACGACGTACGCGTACACCAGAGCAGTTGACCTGCGCCGGACCTGCGCCGGACCTGCGCCGTACCGGTGCCCGGCCGGAACGGCCCCGGCGGTGGGGGCGAACCGGCGACCTGCCGTACGTTCGCTCCCACCGCCGGGAACCGCACCGTCTCGGAAAACCCCCTCTCGGAGCCGAGCCGCGTCAGTGTGCGGCGATCTGCTGGAGTGCCGCGCCCTGGTAGCGGGCACCGGCGTTCCAGAGGATGAAGGACTCCATCTTGTTGGCCGCCGCGGCCTTGATCTGTTCGGCCACCTGGGTCGGCCCGTACGTGCTGCCCATCGAGAAGTCCTGGAGCCACGGGACGATCTCGGTCTGGGTGCCCTTCGCCAGCCGGGCGAAGTCGGCGAGCGAGCGCTGCACGATCGCGTACGGAGCGGTGTCCGGGTTGGCGACGCCGTACTCACCGGGCCCCCAGTGGGACGGGTAGACCATGGGCGCGATGTAGTCGCTGACCTTGACCAGGGCCTTGATGTCCTGGGCGATCTCCAGCGGACGGGTGGCCGCTATGCCGAAGACCGAGACACCGAGGTACTTGTTGTGCGGGCGCAGCGCGGTCCGGGTGTCGGCGACGAACGAGGTGATGGACTGCTCGGGCGTGGCGGACCCGATGCCCGGGAACCGCATCCGCGACAGCGGGCCGTCGGGGCGGCGCACGTAGTCGTAGAGGATGTCGTCGAAGCCGAGCTGTGCCGCTTCGACGGCGAGGTCCCGGTTGTACTTGCGGACCGCGGGGTCGGCGAAGTTGGTGAAGGACAGGTTCCCGTAGTGGCCGCCGTTGTAGGCCTCTCCGGAGGGGGTCTGCACGACCTGGTTGCGCCGGCCGGCCTTCCAGGCCGCCGCGCCGAGCTTGGGGTCGCGGAAGGCGACGATGCGGCCGATGACCTGGGCGCCGGCGGCGTGGAGTTCGGCGATCGCCTTCCGGGCGTCGTAGTACCCCTTGGCGGCGCCGATCTCACGGGCCAGCGGCACCTGGGAGGCGTACCCGACCTCGCCGTCCTCGTCCTTGATGTCCAGTTCCACGGCGTTGAGCTTGCCGCTGCGGACCAGCGCGAGGATGTTGCTGTGCAGCGTCTTGTCGCCCCAGCCGATGGCGGTGATGTGCGCGGCGCGGATCATGGGGCGACGGCCCCGGGTGGAGACGGTCCTGGAGGTGGTGTTCCCGGCGCGGTCCACGGCGCTGATCGTCACGGAGGGCGTGCCCTTGGGCACCTTGATCTTGAAGGCGCCGGACTTGTCGACCGGAACCTCCTTGCCGTCGACGGTCACCTTGGCGTCGGTGGATGCCTTGCCGGTGACGGTCACGGGGGAGGCGGGGTTCTTGACCACGGGGTCGGTCACCTTCAGCGTGGGGGCCTTGGTGTCCACCGTGAAACCCACGACCTTCTGGTACGAGGCGAAGGGGAGACTGCTGTCACCCGCCACCACCAGGGTGTGCTTGCCCTCGCCCGGACGGGGGATACCCAGCTTCAGGCGGGCGCCCTCGGTCGTGACGGGAACCACCGTGCCGTCGAGGGTGACGCGCACCTTGTCCTTGCGGCCGGCCGCCTTGGCATTGAGGTACGCGCTGAGCTGCGCGGCCTTGCGTCCGTCGAGGAAGGCGCCGTCGGCGAGACCCTGCACGGCGGGTCCCGGCGTGAGGAAGGTCCAGGCACCGACGCCGGCTCCGGCCAGGGAGAGTGCCGCGGCCATCGCTATCAGGGCGCGCCGGCGGGCGGGACGGCGCGGCTGGTAGGAGGAGGTGGGGTTCGATATGAATCGCGTTTTCGTGACCATCATGCGCCCTTCGTGCTGTGGCCGGGCCGGCCGCCGTTGCGGCTGCGCTCGGTGGTGCCTCCATTGATTGCCGCCTGCGCGTCAGTACTCCTGTCTCGGGCCGGAATTCACACGATCGGCCGCGTTCGGCCCCGGCGTGGTGGCTGGGCCATCCAGGCGACGGTGCGATACGGGCGCTCCCACCGCCGGTAAGGATGGCGCGACACGTTCGCCTTGGAGGTCCCTCATGCGCCACCCGCTCGTCCCGCTCTGCGCCCTGGCGGGCGCCGCTCTGCTCGCCTCGGGGTGCTCCCCGGGGTCGTCACCGGCCACCGGAGGGCAGCAGGCGGCGGCCTCACCGGCGGCCCGCGTCGCCCTGAAAGACCCGGCGGAGGTCGGCGCCAACGAGCTCGGCCAGGTGCCGGTGCTGATGTACCACCAGCTCACCGAGAAGCCGGCCAGCGTCTACGACCGCACCCCGGCCGATTTCCGGGCCGAGCTGGAGCGCCTCGCCCGGGAGAAGTACGTTCCGGTCACCGCCCGGGACTTCCAGACGGGCCGTATCGACATCCCGGCCGGCGCGCACCCGGTGGTCCTCACGTTCGACGACTCGACCAACAGCCAGGTCCGCCTGGGCGCGGACGGCAATCCGGTGCCGGGCACGGCCGTCGCCATCCTGGCGGAGACGGCGAAGAAGTACCCGGGGTTCAAGCCGGTGGCGACCTTCTTCGTCAACGCGGACGCCTTCTCGGCCACCGGTCCCGCCAAGGCGCTGACCTGGCTGAAGAAGCACGGGCACGAGGTCGGCAACCACACCGACCGCCACCAGAACCTGCGCTCCCTGGACCAGGCGGGCGCCTCGAAGGCGATCGCCGCCGGACAGCAGGCGATCACGAAGGCCGCGCCCGGGTCCGGGGTCACCTCGCTCGCCCTCCCCTTCGGGGCCATGCCCCAGGACGCCGGGGTCGCCGCGCGGGGCACGGGCTACCGCTACGACGGGGTGTACCTCGTGGGGTCCAACCCCTCGGTCTCGCCGTTCGACAAGGCCTTCACCCCCGGCGCGATCCCGCGGATCCGCTCGTCGGGCCCCAAGGACCAGGACGCCGAGTTCGGTTCGTCACGCTGGCTGGACAAGCTCGCCGAGGCGAAGAACTGGTACGTCTCGGACGGCGACCCGAACACGGTCGCCTTCCCGCGCGCCGCGCAGGACCAGGTGGCCCCGGCCTTCGCGAAGCGGGCCAAGCCCTACTAGGCCCTGGCCGGCGGACCGGCCTCCCGGCGGCCTGTCGCATCGGTGTCCGGGTGCGGGGCGACCGGTGGGCCGGCGAGGGCGGTGAGCCGGAGCTTGGTCTCGTCCTCGCTGCCGGGCACGGCGGTCATGACGATGATCTTGAGTTCGGAGTCGCCGTCGGTCAGGAGGTCGCAGTCGACCGTGACCGGGCCCACCGACGGGTGGTGGATCGTCTTGTGGTCCTCGCGGTGGGAGGCCACCTCCCCGGTCGCCCACAGCGCGGCGAACTTCTCGCTGCCCGCGTTCAGTTCGCGGATCAGCACGGCCAGGCGGCGGTCCCGGGGGAAGCGGCCGGTGGCGCGGCGCAGGTCGGAGACGACCGCGACGTCGGTGGCGTCGCGGTTAGCCTCGGTCACGGGCCACCGCGCGAGGCGGGCGGGGCCGGCGTCCACCGGGAACCTGTCGCGGGCGAAGTTACGCAGCCGGGGCGGCGAGGCGGCGGGGTCGCCCAGCAGGGCGGCCCAGCCGCGGTTCCACCACACCAGCTGCCAGTCCGCCGCGAACACGGCGACCGCGACATCCCCGAGGCGGGCGAGCACGCGCTGCACGCCGGGCGGCAGATGGTCGGAGATCGTGCCGTCCACCGGCGGTACGAGCCGGGCCAGCCGGTACAGGTGGTCCCGCTCGGCGGTGGACAGCTGCAGGGCGCGCGCCAGGGACGCCGCCACCGACGCGGAGGGCGTCGTGGCCCGCCCCTGTTCGAGACGTACGACGTAGTCGACCGACACCCCGGCCAGATCGGCCAGCTCCTCGCGGCGCAGCCCGGCGGCCCGGCGCCCGCGGGCCACCGGCAGCCCGGCGGCCGACGGGGGCAGCCGCTCCCGCCATGTGCGGAGCATCGCGCCCAGTCCGGTTCCGGGTGTCGCCGACATGACCTCCATCCTTCCGCATCGCGCCGCGTGCGCGCGGGCGCGAGGGTGGTACCGGTCTTCCTACCGTCGAAGCGTCCCTGGTCCGCCTCCGCGGCCGGGTCCAGCATCGAACGCATGACCATCACCTTCATCACCGGAGCCAACAAGGGCCTCGGCCGCGAGACCGCCCGCCGCCTGATCGCGTGCGGCCACACCGTGATCCTGGGAGCGCGCGACCGCGAGCAGGGCGAGGAGGCCGCCGCCGCGCTCGGCGCGCGCCACGTGCCCATCGACGTGACCGACGGCGCGTCCGTGGCCGCCGCGGCGGCGAACGTCGCCGGACACGAGGGCCGGATCGACGTCCTGATCAACAACGCCGGTGTCCACGGCCCCGCCGGCGACCCCGGCGACCTCACCGCCGCCGACGCCCTCGCCGTCCTCGATGTCAACGTCATCGGCGTCGTCCGCACCACCACCGCGTTCCTGCCGCTGCTGCGCCGCTCGGACGACCCGGTGATCGTCAACGTCAGCAGCGGCATGGGCTCCCTCGCCCTGACCCATGCCCCCGGCCGGCCCGAGTCGCAGGTCGTCGCGCCGCTGTACACCTCCTCGAAGGCGGCGCTGACGATGCTGACCACGCAGTACGCCAAGGGCCTCAAGGACATCCGTGTCAACGCCGCCGACCCCGGCTACACGGCGACCGACCTCAACGGTCACAGCGGCCCCCAGACCGTCACCGAGGGCACGGACGCGATCGTCACCCTCGCCACGGAGGGGCCCGGCGCGGGAACCGGCCGCTTCGTCTCCCGCGACGGGGAGATCGCCTGATCCTGAGCCCATCACCCTCATGACCAGACGTCTCACCCGGGAACGAAGGGCCTGAACCACCGCTGCCCGCCATTTTGGGCGCTGCCCCTCTCTGCGGCAGGCTCAGCCGACCGTCGGGGCCGGCGGGGCGACCGCCTCACGCAGTTCGGCGGCGGTCTGGGCGACGAGCTCGGAGAGGGTCGCGTCCGGGTCGGCCAGCCAGCGGGACGTGGCGCGCCGGGAGACCGCTATCGCCACGTCGATGATGAAGCGTGCCTTGCCGGGCTCCACGCCGCGGCGCTCGAGCGCCTGTGTCAACGCGTCGGCGATGTCGGCCAGTTTGATCAGATCGCGCTCGGCCAGCGCCGGGCTGGCGGCGATCACCCTGACGCGGCGCAGCAGGAACTCGCGCGGGCGGAAGATCTCGTCGGCGGTCCCCAGCGCGGTCAGCAGCGCCTCGATCGGCGTGAGACCCGGGTCGGCCGCTTCGACCTGGGCGACGAGATGGGCCTGGAGTTCGTCGTCGGCGAAGAGGACTTCCCGTTTGTCGGGGAAATAGCGGTAGAAGGAGCGCTCGGTCAGGCCGGCGGTGCGTGCGATCTGTGCGACCGAGGTGCGCTCGAACCCCTGCGTCTCGAACAGCTCGAGCGCCGCGCGCTTGAGCCGGCCCTGTGCGTCTGACTCCCATCTCGGCATGCCCACCAGGATATGACAGCAGAGGCTGTCGTCGTGACGCTAAGATCGATGACAACAGATGCTGTCATCATGTAGGAGATCGTCATGAAGGCTCTTCAGTTCGACCGGTTCGGATCCCCGGACGTGATCGTGCTCCGCGAGGTCCCGAAGCCGGAGCCGGGACCCGGCCGGATCCGGATCGCCGTGCGGGCGTGCGGCCTGACGCCGGGCGACTGGGCGGTGGTCGACGGCCTGCTCGCCGACCAGTTGCCGCCACTGCCGCGCGGGCTCGGCGTCGAGGTCGCGGGCACCGTCGACGCGCTCGGTGAGGGTGTCATCGGCGTCGAAATCGGCGACCGGGTGTTCGGCCCGGCGGCCTTCGACGGCCCGACGGCCGGGGCCGCGGAGTATGCGCTGATGGCGGTCTGGGCGCACATTCCTGTGGGCGTCACCGCCGAGCGGGCCGCCGCGCTGCCGATGGCTGCCGAGACGGCATGGCACGCGCTCGACGACCTCGGCGTCCAGCCGGGTGAGCTGCTGCTCGTCCACGGCGCGGGCTCCACCGTGGGTGAGGCGGCGGTGCGCTTGGCGCTGCACCGGGGTGTCCGGGTGATCGCCACCGCCGGGCCGACGCGGGCCGCAGCCCTGGGAGAGATCGGCGCCCGGGTGACCGGCTACGGCGACGGCATGGCCGAACGCGTCGCCGCGCTGGCCGGAGGCCGCGTCGACCGCGCCCTGGACACGGCCCCCACCGGCGGCCGGATCGACCGCGCCCACCAGGCAAGCCCGGGCGGCGGCTCGCTGCCGTCCCTGATCGAGCTGACCGGGGACCCCGACCGCGTCCTCACCGTCTCGGACTTCGCCGCCGCAGCCGAGCTGGGCACCCGGATCACCCAGATCGAGATGCGCTACGACCGGATGAGCGAGTTCGCCCGGCTGGCCGACGAAGGCGTCCTCGTCGTACCGGTCGCCCGCAGCTACACGCTCGACCAGATCCAGGAGGCGGCCGAGCTCAGCCAGTCCCGTCGGCCCGGCGGCAAGCTCATGCTCGTCCTGTGATCGGTTACTGGCCGAACGTCCAGGTGAGCGCCACCTGCCCCGCCTCCGGGACGCCGTCGGCGTGTCGGTACGTCGCCAGCGCCGCCGGGTTGTCCTCGTCCGTGATGGTCCACAGGCCGTAGCAGCCCCGCTCCCGCGACAGATCCGCCAGCGCCGACACCAGCGCCCGGCCGACGCCCCGTCGGCGGAACGGCTCGTCCACGCCCAGCTCGTACAGGAACATCTCCGTCCCCTTGTCCGGATGGGTCATCTCGACACCGGTGACCATCCCCGCCGGTACGCCGTCCACGTAGGCGATCAGGAGGTGATGACGCTCGTCCGCCAGGAACCGTTCGGTCGCCTCCGGAACCGGAACGGTGTCGAAAAGATGCCCGGCGGCGTGGACCGCCTCGGCCTGAGCGATGCGACGGATCTCCATGCGGGGATCCTGCCCCACAGGACGTGGTCGTTCACCGCGTCCAGAGTTCGCACCACACGGTCTTCCCGACGGCGCGGGGCGCGACGCCCCAGCGGCCCGCGACCTGCTCCACGATGAGCAGCCCCCGCCCGAAGCACTCCTCGTCGGCGGCGACCCGCACCGCCGGCAGCCGCTCCCCGCGCGGATCGCTGACCTCGATACGGAGCACACGCGCGCCGAGGGCCAGCCGTACCCGGAACAACCGGTCGCGCAGGCACCCGTGCAGCAGGGCATTGGTACCGAGTTCGCTCACGAGCAGCGCCGCCGACCAGGACAGCTCGGGCCGCCCCCACTCGATGACCAGGCGGCCCGCACGGTGCCGGGCCAGGCTCACACTGCCGGCGACGGGGGCGTAGTCGAGCGAGTCCTCCTGAAGGACGTCCCCGAACTCCGGCCCGAACTCCGGCTCGGGAAGCGGTACTTCCTGGGCTGCGGTCATGAACGCGCACCTCCGTGTGCGGTCGGGATCTGCCCGTACGGGGTGCGCGTGGCGGTGGCGATGCCGCCGGCTCGTACCCGTTCCGGGGCAGGGCGCGGCGGTGCACTTCCACCAAGTGGCTCCGCAGTGCGAGCGGTTGTGTACTGAACGTAGCGGTCGGATCTGCGACCGGACAACTGCACGGGACGAATTCTCCCCAGAAGTGTGATTGCTGAGCGTCGCGTCGCTGTTGCAGACTGTCGTGACGCGAGGAGGGGTGTGTGATGGCGAATCGGCACGTGAAGGCGGGAAACCGGGTATCAACGGTCCTGGCGCGCCAGTTGGGCGGCCAGTTACTCGCCTTCAGGGAGGCCGTCGGCCTCAATCAGTCGGAGGCGGCCGAAGTGCTCAGCGCTCACACGGCCAAGGTCGCGAAGATGGAGCGGGGCTGGGTGCCCTTTCGGGATCCGGACATCATCGCGTTGTGCAAGCTGTACGGAGTCGAGGACAACGAGGTCATCGCCGGCCTGCTCGGGCTGGCCAAGCTCGATCGCGAGCGCCGCCGGACGAAGGGCTGGTGGGTCAGTTGTGCGGGCGGAAATCTTCGCGAGTACATCGCCATGGAGGACGCGGCGCTCCGCGTGCGCCTCTGGCAACTGTCCCTCATCCCCGGGTTGTTCCAGACTCCCGAGTACATCCGTGCCTCGGTGGTGGCCGGGATCTCGGTCGATGACATGGACCGCATCGAGGAAGTCGTCGATGTCCGGCGGAGACGTCAGGCGCGTCTGCATGGTGAACGTCCCCTTCACGTACACGCGGTGATCTGGGAAGCGGCGCTCCGCCAGCTCATGGGCGGGCCGCAGGTGATGGCACGCCAGCTCGCGCGCTTGTGTGAGCTGGCCGAACTGCCTCATGTCCGTATTCAAGTGCTGCCCTTCCGGACAGGTGGATACCCTGGCATGGGAGGGCCCTTCAACATGCTGTCCTTCGCGGAGGAAGGCGCGATGGACGTGGTGCACATGGACGGTCTCCACTCCACGGACTGGGTCGAAGGCGTGGAGGACAGTGCGGCATACGGGAACCTGTTCAGGCACCTCTGCGCGATCAGCCTGTCGCCCTACGACTCTGTGCGCCTCATCCAAGAAATCGGCAAGGGAATGAACGAGTGAGTGTGTCCGGCTTCAGGTTCACGAAGTCCAGTTACAGCAACCCGAGTGGCGAGTGTGTCGAGATAGCCCGGAACGTATCCGGCACTGTCGCCGTACGCGACTCCAAGCGCCGCACCGGACCGGTTCTCCGCATCACCTCGATGGCCTGGGATGCCTTCCAGGCAGACGTCGTCCGGGAGGAGCCGTAACGCCCGTGCAGCCCTTCGAGTTCGTCACGTCCAGCTACAGCAGCGGCGATGGCGAGTGCATAGAAGTCGCCCTCAACGTCCGGACCGTCGTCGCCGTCCGCGACTCCAAGGACCCCGCCGGCCCCGTACTCCACCTCACCCCCGCCACCTGGGCCGCGTTCGCGTCAGCCCGCGTGCAGCATCAGGCCGATGCCGGCCACCATCAGCGCCGCCGCCACGATCCTCGGCGCCCCGAAGCGTTCCTGGAAGAACACCGTTCCGATGACCGCGCCCACCAGGATCGAGGACTCCCGGAGCGCTGAGACCGGGCCCAGCGGGGCCCGGGTCTGGGCCCAGAGGACGAGGCCGTACGCGAGCATCGAGAGGGCCGCGCCGAGCAGGCCCAGGCGGGCGTGCGGGCGGAGTTGGGGGAGGAGGCGGCCCCGGCGGGTGTAGAGCGCGTAGGCCGGGATCAGGGGACCCTGGAGGAGCAGCAGCCAGGCGATGTAGCCGATCGGTGAGCCCGCGCCGCGTACGCCCACCCCGTCCACGACCGTGTACGCGGCGATCGACAGGCCCGTGGCCAGCGCGGCCAGCAGCGCCGGCCAGGGCCGGTGCGTACGCGCGCCCCGTATGCCCCACAGCGCGACCCCTGTCAGCCCCGCCGAGGCGACCGCGACGCCCGCCGTCTGCCACGCGTCCATCGTCTCGCCGACAAGGACGACGGCCGCGACCGTCACCGCCAGCGGGGCCGTGCCGCGCGCGATCGGGTACATCTGGCTGAAGTCGCCCAGCGTGAACGAGCGCATGAGCAGCACCATGTAGCCGACGTGGAGAAGCGCGGAGACGATCAGATACGGCCACGCCGCCGCGTCCGGCAGAGGGACGAAGCAGGCGAGGACCGCGCTGATGACCGCCGAGCCCCCGCAGATCAGGGTGAACGCGACGAGCTGGTCCCGGATCGTGTGCGCGATCGCGTTCCAGGTGGCGTGCGTCAGCGCGGCGACCAGGACCGCGGCCACGACGAGCGGGGTCATGTCCCCCGCTCGCGGGGCCCGGTCCGCTCGCCCGCACCGACCACGGTGTTCACCCCGCCGCCAGCACCGCCGCCACCACCGGGCCCGCCGCGTCGCCGCCGTGGCCGCCGGCCTCCACGACCGCCGCCGCGGCGAGGTCGTCGTGGTACCCGGTGAACCAGCTGTTCGACGTCTCCTGGCCGTCGACCTCCGCGGAGCCGGTCTTCGCGCCCTTGTCCCCGCCGAGCCCGGACATCGCCTTCGCGCCCGTACCGCTCGTCGCCGTCAGCCGCATCATGGAGCGCAACTGCTCGGCCACGCCGGACGGCAGCGAGCGCGCCGCCGTCGCGATCTCCCGGTCGTCCAGCGAGGGGGAGACGATGACCGGCTGCTTGAACGTGCCGTTCTTGGCGGTCGCGGTGATGGACGCCATGTTGAGCACGTTCATCTGCACCGTGCCCTGCCCGATGTACTGCGCCGCCGCCTCGGCGCCCGTCGACGTCGGGATGGAGCCGTCGAAGGACGCGACGCCGGTCTTCCAGTTGTCGAGGCCGATACCGAAGACCTCGCCCGCCTCCTTGGGCAGCGCGCCGTCGTCCTTCGTGTCGTCGATCAGCTTGATGAAGGCGGTGTTGCAGGAGCGGGCGAAGCTCTGCGAGAACGGCGCGCCGTCGATGGAGAAGTCGTCCAGGTTCTTGAAGACACGGCCCATGTACGTCGCGTTCTTCGGGCACTCGGCGACGCGGTCCGCGCCGATCAGGTCCTTCTCCAGCAGCATCGCCGCCGTCACGATCTTCATCGTGGAGCCGGGGGCCTGCTTGCCGAGCATCGCCGCGTTGAAGCCGTCCTTGCGGTTGTTGGCCACGGCCAGGATCTCGCCCGTGCTCGGCTTGACCGCCGCGACCGACGCCTCGCTGTACTTCTTCACCGAGCGCTCGGCCGCCTCCTGGACCTTCGCGTCCAGCGTCGTTTTCAGCGTGCCCTCCTTGCCCTCGGCGAGGGTCAGGAGCGTCTCGTCGGCGGTGGCGCCGGGGGCGGTGGCGCCGTCCGCCCCGGTGTCGCTCTTCAGGATCAGCTCGATGCCGGCCGAGCCGCCCGCCTCCTTGCCGTACCGCTCGCGGAGCTGGTCGAGGACGGACCCGAGCGACGGGTACTTCTCCTTCGTCAGCTCGACGCCGTTGCGGTCGACCGCCTTGATCGGCGGTACGGACGCCTCCGCCGTTTCGAGGCGGTTGCCCGCGGTCAGCTTCGGGTGGATCACCGACGGCGACCAGGAGACCAGCGGCCGGCCGGTCGACTTCCCGCGTACCACCGTCAGTTCGGACTCGTACGACCACGGCTTGCTCGCGTCGTCCAGCTCGACCGTCGCCTTGACGGTGAACGGAACCTTCGCGCCGACCGCCGGGCCCGGAGTGATCACCGCGTCGGTGACCCGGGCCTCGGTGCGGTACGCGCCGATGACGGGCGTCGCGGCGGTCGGGTCGTTGGTGAGCTGCGCGACGGCCGCCGCGTCGCCGCCCTCCGCCCACTTGGTCAGGAAGTCCTTGGACGCCTGGTCGATCTCGGCGGCGCTCAGCGGGCCGGTCTTGACCGTCGTGGACGCCGACTTGGTCGCCGCGTCCGTGCTCCCGCCGGTCATCCCGTTGTAGACGTTGTACGCGCCGTAACCCACTCCACCGGCGAACACGAGAAACACTCCGCCTATGACGGCGGTCTTCGCTCCACTGCGCATGAGTGGTGGTCACCCCTCCCCAGGTGCCCCCTTGAACATCTGAACATGTTCAACTCGCGTGTGAGCGTGTTCAAGGAAGTCATCGACTGGGAACTCTACGGGAGGGTTGAGTCACACGGGGCGAGCGTTACAGGACTGCGACAGAGGGCCGCCGTCGCTCTTCGCGACCGTGCTCAGCCGCCGCCGCGGGGCAGCGCCGTCTCCGTCCAGATGACCTTGCCGCCCGCCGTGTAGCGGGTCCCCCAGCGGTCGGCGAACTGGGCGACCAGGAAGAGCCCCCGCCCGCCCTCGTCGGTGGCCGCGGCGGTGCGCAGATGCGGGGAGGTGGAGCTGGTGTCGGAGACCTCGCAGATCAGCGTACGGTCCCGCAGCAGCCGGACCCCGATGGGCCCCGTGGCGTACCGGATCGCGTTGGTGATCAGCTCGCTCAGCACCAACTCGGTGGTGAACGCCGCCTCCTCCAGCCCCCATTCGGTGAGCCGGTGGCTGACCTCGGCGCGTACGCCGGCCACCGCGGCCGGGTCGGGCGGCACGCTCCACTCGGCGATCCGGTCCGCCTCGATCCGGCGGACACGGGCGACGAGTACGGCGATGTCGTCCCCCGGCCGGTCGGGGACCAGCGCGGCGAGCACCGACTCGCAGGTCGCCTCCGGGTCCGGTCCGGTCGTCCCGGCGAGCGTCGTACGCAGCCGCTCCAGACCTACGTCGATGTCCCACCTGCGGTCCTCGACCAGCCCGTCCGTGTACAGCACCAGCCGGCTGCCCTCCGGCAGCGTGAACTCCGTCGTCTCGTACGGCAGCCCGCCGAGCCCGAGCGGCAGCCCGGCCGGCAGCTCCAGGAACTCGGCGGTGCCGTCCGGGTGGACGAGGGCGGGCGGCGGGTGCCCGGCGCGGGCCACCGTGCAGCGCCCCGAGGCCGGGTCGTAGACCGCGTACACGCAGGTGGCCCCGGTGACCGGGGTTCTGCCCCCGGAGAGCTGGGCGGTGTCCTCGGCGCTCCGGGAGGAGTCGGAGAGATGGGGGGAGTCGGGGGAGCCCGGGGGCCGTGCGGCGTCCGGGGCACGGGAGGCGCCGGACGCCACCCGGGAGGAGTCGACGGGGCCGATCCCCGCGGTCTCGGTGGCCCCGTCGGCCTCGGCGGCCTCCGGGTCGTATCCGCCCTCCTCCTCGTCGATCCGGCTGACCAGCTCGTCCAGATGCCCGAGCAGTTCCTCGGGCGGCAGGTCGAGCGCCGAGAAGTTGGCGACCGCGGTCCGCAGCCGCCCCATCGTCGCGGCGGCGTGCAGCCCGTGCCCGACCACGTCGCCCACCACCAGCGCCACCCGCGCGCCCGGCAGGGTGAGGACGTCGAACCAGTCGCCGCCCACACCGGACTCGGCGGGCAGATAGCGGTAGGCGAGGTCGAGGGCGGTCTGGTCCGGGAGGCGGTTGGGCAGCAGGCTGTGCTGGAGCACCACCGCCATCGTGTGCTCGTGCGTGTAGCGGCGGGCGTTGTCGATGCACACGGCCGCGCGGGCGGCCAGCTCGCCGGCCAGGGAGAGGTCGTCCGGCTCGAAGGGCTCGGGGCGCTGCCCGCGCCAGAAGTTCACCATCCCCATGAGTACGCCCCTGGCCAGCAGCGGAACGGTGATGAAGGAGTGGAATCCGTACGCCAGCAGCAGCTCGCCGCGCTCCGGGTCGTGCAGGCTCCAGGTGTCCGAGGAGTGCAGGTCGGTGGTGAGCACCGGCTCCCCGCTGGCCAGGCTCTCGCTCTGCGGGGTGGACTCCATCAGGCTGAACTCCACGCCGACCCGGTAGAGCGGCGAGTCGTCCGCGACGCCGTGCAGGGCGATCCGGCGCAGCCCGTCCCCGTCGGCGGTCGCGGGGCCCGGCTCCTTGCCGCGCAGGACGGGTTCGGCGAGATCGACGGTGACGAAGTCGGCGAAGCGGGGGACGGCCACCCGGGCCAGCTCCTCGGCCGTCCGTGTGACGTCCAGGGTGGTGCCGATCTGCGTGCTCGCCTCGTAGAGCAGGGTGAGCCGGCCGCGGGCCGTCTCGGCGCGCCCGGAGAGCGCGCGCAGTTCGGTGGAGTCGCGCAGCGTGGTCACCCAGCCCGCGGGGCCGCCGGCCTGGTCGGTGGGGCGGCGGTTGACCACGAGCTGCCGGTCCCCGGTGGTCACCACCTCGTCGTCGGCTACCCGCTCGGAGGTGAGCAGCCGCGTCGCCTCCGGGGCGAGCCCCAGCTCCGTGACATGCCGGCCCTCGGGGAACCGCGGCAGGTCCAGCAGGAGGGCCGCCTCGTCGTTGGCGAGCAGCAGCCGGCCGTCGCCGCCGACGATCAGCACCCCCTCCCGTACGGCGTGCAGGACCGCGTCGTGGTGCTCGTACATCCGGGTCATCTCGGCCGGTCCGAGCCCGTGGGTCTGCCGCCGCAGCCGGCGGTTCATGAACACCGTCCCGGCGGTGGTCAGCAGCAGGCCGCCGGCGGCCGCGCCGAGGAGCACCGGGAGCTGTTCCTCCACCGCGGAGCTGACCTTGGCGACGGTGATCCCGGCGGAGACCAGGCCGACGACCTTCCCGCTGGGGGCGAAGACCGGTACCACCGCGTACACGGCGGGGCCCAGCGTGCCCGGGCTCTTCCCGGTGACGGTGTGGCCCTCCACCGCGGGTCGGTAGGTGCCGATGAAGTGCTGGCCGATCCGGGCGGGGTTGGGGTGGGTGTAGCGGATGCCCTGCTTGTTCAGGACCACGACGAAGTCGACGCCGGACAGCTTCCGCGCGGCCTCCGCGCGGGGCTGGAGGATCGCGGTCGGGTCGGGGGAGCGCAGCGCCGCCACGATCCCGGGGGAGTTCGCGAAGGTCTGCGCGACGGCGAGGGAACGATTCGTCGCCTCCTTCTCACTGTCCCGGTGGGCCTGGAGGACGACGGCGGTCGCGGCGGCGGCCACCAGCAGCAGCACGATCACGGCCTGGAAGACGAAGACCTGCCCCGCGACGCTGCTGTCACCGACCCGCGGCCAGGTGAGCCGCTGCCAGAAGGGGGTGCGAGGCCGGTATCGGGCCCGCCCCCGGGACTCCTTGCGCGTCCCGGACTCTGTACGCCCCCCGGACTCCGTGCCCGCCCCGGACTCCGTGCCTGCCCCGGACTCCGTGCCCGCCCCGGACTTCGCCCGTGCCCCGGACCCGGCCCGCCACCAGGACCGGGGGCCGGTTGAGGGCCGGGGCTCCCCTGGACGTCGGGCCATACCGACAGAATTGCACCAACTCCGGCGGGTGGCGACTGCTGTCCGCCCGCCCTGTGGACGGGCTCCGCACCCACGTCCGTTGCTCCGGTGCCGGCCCGCCGCTACACCCAGGTGTCCAGCCACATCCGGTTGCGCCACGACTCCAGCGGGATCGCCTCGCCCGTGTACAGCGGCCAGAAATAGATGAAGTTCCAGACGATCAGCAGGACCAGCACCCCCGCGCCGACCGCCCCTATCGTCCTGCGCCGTTCGTCCGAACCCTGCGGGCCCAGGATCGCCCCGATCATCATCGCCACGGCCAGACAGAGGTACGGGACGAAGACCACCGCGTAGAAGAGGAAGATCGTCCGCTCCTGGTAGAGGAACCAGGGGACCCACCCCGCCGCCACCGCGCAGGCGATCGCGCCCGCGCGCCAGTCACGGCGGAAGAACCAGCGCCACAGGACGTAGCAGAGCGCGAAGGCGCCCGCCCACCACAGCAGCGGCGTGCCGATCGCCAGGACCTCGCGGGCGCACTTCCCGGCCGTCGACGCGGGGCAGCCGTCCTGTCCGGGGGCCGGGTCCTCGTAGAAGTACGAGACCGGGCGGCCCAGGACGATCCAGCTCCAGGGGTTCGACTGGTAGGTGTGGCCGGACGTCAGGTTGACGTGGAACTGGTACACCTCGTACTCGTAGTGCCACAGGCTGCGCACCCAGTCGGGCAGCCACGTCCAGTTGCCGCCCTTGCCCGCGGTCGTGGCCCAGTTCCGGAAGTACCCCTTGTCGGTGACGATCCAGCCGGTCCACGAGGCGAGGTACGTGGCGAGCGCGACCGGCACCGTCGAGAAGAACGCGGGGACGATGTCCCGCCTCAGCACCGCCAGGTACGGCCGTACCGCGCCCGCCGTGCGCCGCGCGCTCACGTCCCACAGGACGGTCATGATCCCGAACGCGGTCAGGATGTAGAGCCCGTTCCACTTCGTCGCGAAGGCCAGGCCCAGCATCACTCCGGCCGCCAGCCGCCACGGCCGCCACCCCAGCCGCAGCCCCTCCGCGACCGAGGCGTCCGGGCGCAGCACGCCCTCCTCCTCGTCCACCGGGAGCGCCGCCGCCAGCCTGATTCTGGCCCGGTCGCGGTCGATCAGCAGACAGCCGAACGCGGCCAGCACGAAGAACATCAGCACGAGGTCGAGGAGGGCCGTGCGGCTCATCACGAAGTGCAGGCCGTCCACCGCGAGCAGCGCGCCCGCCAGGCACCCCAGGAAGGTGGAGCGGAAGAGCCGGCGGCCGATCCGGCAGAGCATCAGCACGGAGAGCGTGCCGAGCACCGCCACCATGAAGCGCCAGCCGAACGGGGTGAAGCCGAAGAAGTGCTCACCGAGGCCGATGACCCACTTGCCGACCGGTGGATGCACCACATAGCCGGGGTCGGTGGGCACCGGGACGGAGGACGGGTCCTTGAGGATCGACGTGTCGACGTCCTTGGGCCAGCTCCCCTCGTACCCCTGGTTGATCAGGGACCAGGCGTCCTTGGCGTAGTACGTCTCGTCGAATATCACCGCCTTGGGCCGGCCCAGGTTCCAGAACCGCAGCACCCCGGCGACCAGCGCGACCAGGGCCGGGCCGCCCCACCCGGACCAGCGGACCAGCCGCCCGGCCAGCGGGGCAGGGACCCCGAGCACGGCCCACAGCCGGTCCGAGGGCCGGGTGTACGGCGGCACCAGGCGCTCACGCAGGCCCGTCACCGGGCGCGGGGCATGGCCGAATCGGCGCAGCCGCTGAGGCCATGAGGGCTGCTTCTCGTCGGCGTCGGGCCCCTGGAGGGCTTCTGGCGCAGTACTGGTCACCGCGCCATCGTAGGGAACGCCGCTGTGCGAGGGGTGCCGCCCGCCCTGCGAGGATGGCGGATGTGACTGCAACGCCTGGAACAACCCCGTCGGCACACTCCTCCACCACCCCGTCGGCACCCGCGCCCGCACCCGATGCGACCCCCTCGGGGTCCCCTTCCGGGGCCTCCCCGGACGGCGCCGGGACGCTGGTCCTCGCGGGCACGCCCATCGGCGATGTCACGGACGCGCCGCCCCGGCTCGCCGCCGAACTGGAGTCCGTCGATGTGATCGCCGCGGAGGACACCCGGCGGCTGCGCCGGCTCACCCAGGCGCTGGGGGTGCACACCCGGGGGCGGGTCGTGTCGTACTTCGAGGGCAACGAGTCCGCGCGGACGCCCGAGCTGGTCGAGGCGCTGGCGGGCGGGGCGCGGGTGCTGCTGGTCACGGACGCGGGCATGCCGTCGGTCTCCGACCCCGGTTACCGGCTGGTGGCGGCGGCGGTCGAGCGCGGCATCCGGGTCACGGCGGTGCCGGGGCCCTCCGCGGTGCTGACCGCGCTGGCGCTCTCCGGGCTGCCCGTGGACCGCTTCTGCTTCGAGGGGTTCCTGCCGCGCAAGGCGGGCGAGCGGCTGAGCAGGCTGCGCGAGGTCGCCGGTGAGCGGCGCACGCTCGTCTACTTCGAGGCCCCGCACCGGCTGGACGACACGCTCGCCGCGATGGCCGAGGTCTTCGGCGCCGACCGCGGGGCCGCTGTCTGCCGCGAGCTGACCAAGACGTACGAGGAGGTCAGGCGCGGCCCGCTGGGCGAGCTGGCGGCGTGGGCGGCCGAGGGCGTACGGGGCGAGATCACCGTCGTCGTGGCGGGCGCCCCGGAGCCGGTGCCCGGCGATCTCGACCCGGCCGAGCTGGTGCGGCGGGTACGGGTGAGGGAGGAGGCGGGGGAGCGGCGCAAGGAGGCCATCGCCGCGGTCGCCGTCGAGGCGGGGCTGCCCAAGCGGGAGGTGTTCGATGCTGTCGTCGCGTCAAAAAACGCGGCGCGCACGGCCCCCGCGGAAGGTAAAGGACTATCGTGAAATGTAAAGCGCAGACCGCGTGCCGGGTCATTGGGACATGAGAAGGCCAAGACCCATCCAATAATCGACAGGCGCTGATGCGCTCCCGCCTTCGAAGGCGTCCACTGGGTCAGTGGAGAGGAGCTGGCATGAGTGAGATCACGGGCACGGCCGTAGCCCACGAGGCATATGCCTTTTGTTGCATGCGCTGTGGGCACGGCTGGGAGCAGGCTTATGACATAGAGCATCATGTCGACGGCTCGGGCCAGAATGTCGTCGTGTACAAGACGGAGGGGGTGCGGGTTCCCTCCCCGCTCTCCAGCCCGACCTGTCAGAACTGCGGCGGCCATGTCGTCCGCATCATGAGGTCCGGGCAGGTCTCGTCGGTCCGGGCGCTGATGACCGAGCAGCACCACCCGGCGAAGACGGCGAAGGCCCAGAAGGCGGACAAGGCGGCAAAGGCGGAGGAGGCCGCCAAGGCGGCCGAGGGCGCGGGGGGCGCGGGCATGTCAGGGCAGCCGCCGGAGGAGATATCCGCCGGACCGTCCGGGGGGACGCCGGAGCCGTCCACGGAAAAGCCTGCCGAAGAGCCCGCCGGGAGCCACCACCACTGGCATCTCTCCGACCTCCTGCACCCGTTCCAGCACCATCACCGCACGTGATCGCACGGGCCCGGTCCGCGGCGGATCCGCTTCCGGAGGGCTCCCCGTAGGATCGCGTCCATGAGTTCGAAGCAAGCTCCGCCGCCGCTGCCCGAGCCCCTCGGGGTGGCGGTCGCGGACGCGCACACCCACCTGGACATGCAGGAAGGCACCGTCGCGGAGGCCCTGGAGAAGGCCGCCTCGGTCGGGGTGACGACGGTGGTCCAGGTGGGGTGCGACGTCAAGGGATCGCGCTGGGCCGCCGAGACGGCCGCGGCGTACGACACCGTCCACGCGGCGGTCGCGCTCCACCCCAACGAGGCGCCGCGCATCGTGCACGGCGACCCGGACGGCTGGTCACGCCAGGGCGCCCGGGCCGGCGGCGGCGACGCGGCGCTGGACGAGGCGCTGGCCGAGATCGACGCGCTGGCCGCGCTGGAGCGGGTACGGGCCGTCGGCGAGACCGGGCTCGACCACTTCCGTACGGGCCCCGAGGGCCGGGCGGCGCAGGAACGCTCGTTCCGCGCGCACATCGAGATCGCCAAGCGCCACGGAAAGGCGCTCGTGATCCACGACCGCGAGGCGCACGCCGATGTGCTCCGAATCCTGGCCGAGGAAGGCGCTCCGGAGCGCACGATTTTCCATTGCTATTCCGGTGACGCGGAAATGGCGAAGATCTGTGCCGCTGCCGGTTATTACCTGTCTTTCGCTGGAAATGTCACCTTCAAAAACGCTCAATCGTTGCGTGACGCGCTCACCGTAGCGCCGCTCGACCTGGTGCTGGTCGAGACCGACGCCCCATTCCTCACTCCCGCGCCCTTTCGCGGGCGGCCGAATGCGCCGTATCTCATTCCCGTCACCCTGCGGGCCATGGCCGAGGTGCGGGGGATCGGCGAGGACGCGATGGCGGAGGCGATCGCGCGGAACACGGCCCGGGCGTTCGATTACTGAGCCTGCTGAGCCTGCGGAACCGCACCCCTGTGTGGGTGCGTACGGTGCGTAGCCGAGCCGCTTTGGAGAGTGACCGAAGCTCCGCTAGTGTCCGGGGGCATCCCGCACCGGATCCCCGTGGAGCGTCGTGAGCAGTGCACAGGGCAGTCACCGTGCGACACGCGGCGGGCGCCGCGGTTCCGACGCCGGTTCCGCAGCCGCTTCCGGATCGGCCTCCGTCGTCGCTTCCGGCGCCGGTTCAGGTGCCGCCTCCGGCACGGCTTCCGGCACCGTGACGCTGGAGGGCGCGCCGCCGTCCGCCGGGCGCGCGGAGGCGGCGGAGCCGACCGTTCCCCGCCAGCAGTCCGCGCCGGGGGCCGCACCGCCGTCCGGCCCCGTGCCCGCGCCCGGCCGCGCGCCGGCGCCCGCCCGGCGCGGTCAGTCCCGGCGCCGTAAGCCCCCGGCCGCCCCCGCCGCCCCGGAGAACCTGCGCCGGCTCGTCCCGCAGGCCCTCGTCGTTGCCTTCCTGGCGGGCGGCACCTCCGCCTTCCTCGTCCACGACAAGGCCGTACGGCTCAGCGTCGACGGCGAACCGCGCACCATGCACACCTTCGCCGGCGATGTCGGGGAACTGCTCGCGCACGAGGGCGTCGACATCGGCACGCACGACGTCGTCGCCCCCGCGCCCGGCGCCCTGCTCGCCAACGGCGACGAGGTCGTCGTCCGCCACGGCCGCCCCCTCCTGCTCACCCTCGACGGGCGGCGCCACCGCGTCTGGACCACGGCGCGCACGGTCGACGGCGCGCTGCGCCAGCTCGGGGTGCGGGCGGAGGGCGCGTACCTCTCCGTGTCGCGTTCCGCCGCCATCGCCCGGCACGGCCTGGCGCTGGACGTACGGACCGAGCGCGCCCTGACCTTCCTCGCCGACGGCCGCGAGCACCCGGTCCGTACGAACGCGGCGACCGTGGCCGAGGCGCTCGCCGAGGCCGGGATCGCGCTGCGCGGCCAGGACACCACCTCCGTACCGGGCGGCAGCTTCCCGCGCGACGGCCAGACGGTCACGGTCCTGCGCGTCACGGCGGGCGAGGAGACCCGCGAGGAGCCCGTCCCGTACGAGACCGTACGAACCGCCGATTCCACGCTGCCGCGCGGCACGGAGGTCGTTGACCAACTCGGGCACCA
The DNA here is from genome assembly GCF_042673865.1 of Streptomyces sp. NPDC056987. Lineage (NCBI taxonomy): Bacteria > Bacillati > Actinomycetota > Actinomycetes > Kitasatosporales > Streptomycetaceae > Streptomyces > Streptomyces sp. NPDC056987. The sequence continues at coordinate 32,746 of NZ_JBHURV010000002.1, read as the reverse complement.
GGGCGCCCGCCGGATCACGTACGCCCTGCGCACCGTCAACGGCGTACGGCAGAAGCCGCGCCGGATCCGCACGGAGACGGTGCGCGCGCCGGTCACCCAGCGGGTCAGGGTCGGGACGAAGACGCTGCCGGACTCCGTGGCGGGCGCGGACGGGCTGAACTGGTCCGGGCTCGCCGCCTGCGAGTCGGGCGGCCGGCCGGACGCCGTCGACCCGTCGGGGAACTACGGGGGGCTCTACCAGTTCGACACCGGCACGTGGCAGGCCCTCGGCGGCAGCGGACGGCCCCAGGACGCCCCGGCCGCCGAGCAGACGTACCGCGCGAAGAAGCTGTACGTACAGCGGGGGGCGAGCCCGTGGCCGCACTGCGGCCGTAGGCTGACCGGGTGAGCACCACTGAGCCCGGCGTCCCCGACGCCTCCTCCGGCGTCCCTTCCGGCGGCCCCGGCGTCCCCTCCGACGCCCCGTCCGCCGCATCTGCCCCACCCGCCCCGTCGGCACCTTCGGCCACCGCGCCGGACGCCCTGCTGGGGCCCGCGGACATCCGTGAACTGGCGGCGGCGCTCGGCGTCCGCCCGACCAAGCAGCGCGGGCAGAACTTCGTCATCGACGCCAACACCGTCCGCCGGATCGTCCGCACCGCCGAGGTGCGCCCCGACGACGTCGTCGTGGAGATCGGCCCCGGGCTCGGCTCGCTGACGCTGGCGCTGCTGGAGGCGGCGGACCGGGTGACGGCGGTGGAGATCGACGACACCCTGGCGGCCGCCCTGCCCGCGACGATCGCCGCCCGGATGCCGGCCCGCGCCGAGCGGTTCGCGCTGGTCCACTCGGACGCGATGCTGGTACGGGAACTGCCGGGCCCGGCGCCGACCGCGCTGGTCGCGAACCTGCCGTACAACGTCGCCGTCCCCGTGCTGCTGCACATGCTGGAGCACTTCCCGACCATCGAGCGCACCCTGATCATGGTCCAGTCCGAGGTCGCCGACCGGCTGGCCGCGGCGCCGGGCAACAAGGTGTACGGGGTGCCGTCGGTCAAGGCCAACTGGTACGCGGACGTGAAGCGGGCGGGCGCCATCGGCCGCACCGTCTTCTGGCCCGCGCCCAACGTCGACTCCGGGCTGGTATCGCTGGTACGCCGGACGGAACCGGTGAAGACGACGGCGTCCAGGGCCGAGGTCTTCGCGGTCGTCGACGCGGCCTTCGCGCAGCGCCGCAAGACCCTGCGGGCGGCGCTCGCGGGCTGGGCGGGCTCGGCCCCGGCGGCGGAGGCGGCGCTGGTCGCGGCGGACGTCTCGCCGCAGGCGCGCGGCGAGTCGCTGACGGTGGAGGAGTTCGCGCGGATCGCGGAGTCGAAGGGGGCGGGCGCGTGACACCTTCCGATCGCATACGGGTACGGGTACGGGTCCCCGCCAAGGTCAACGTCCAGCTCGCCGTGGGCGCCGCGCGTCCCGACGGCTTCCACGACCTGGCGAACGTCTTCCTCGCCGTCGGCCTGTACGACGAGATCACGGTCACGCCCGCCGACACGCTCCGGATCACCTGTGAGGGCCCGGACGCCGGCCAGGTCCCCCTGGACGCGACGAACCTCGCGGCGCGCGCCGCGCTCGCGCTGGCGCAGCGCCATGGCATCGATCCGTCCGTCCACATCCACATCGCCAAGGACATCCCCGTCGCCGGCGGCATGGCGGGCGGCAGCGCGGACGGCGCGGGCGCCCTGCTGGCCTGCGACGCGCTCTGGTCGCTGAACTCCTCGCGGGACGAACTCCTCTCGATCTGCGCCGAGCTGGGCAGCGACGTACCGTTCAGCCTGATCGGCGGCGCGGCGCTCGGCACCGGGCGCGGGGAACAACTCACGCCCCTCGACGTCGGCGGCGTCTTCCACTGGGTGTTCGCGGTCGCGGACGGCGGGCTGTCCACGCCCACCGTCTTCCGTGAGTTCGACCGCCTCACCGCCGGTACCCCCGTACCGCCTCCGGCCGCGGACCCGGCGCTGCTCGACGCCCTCCGCACCGGCGACGCCGCCGCGCTGGCGGGCACCCTGGCCAACGACCTCCAGCCCGCCGCCCTCGCCCTGCGCCCCTCCCTGGCGGACACCCTGGCGGCGGGCACGACGGCCGGCGCGCTGGCCGCCCTGGTATCCGGCTCGGGCCCGACGACGGCCTTCCTCGCCAAGTCGCGCGAATCGGCCGCCGAGTTGGCCGAGGCACTACTGGCCTCGGGCACCTGCCGCACCACCCGGGTGGCGGCCTCTCCGGCGCGGGGCGCCACGGTGCTGGAGGGACTGCTCAACGGCTACTGAGCTGCGGTCTCAGAACTGCTGCTGCTCGGCGTGGGGCGGGAGGAGGCAGGGGGTGGTGACGATCAGGACGAGGAGTTCGTCGGTCACGTCGCCCGCCGAGACGAACTGGCGGTCCTTGGGATGCTTCGCATCCACCAGGTTCGCCGGGTCTTTGCTCGAGTCGGATCGGTAGCCCTGGATCTCGAAGCCCTTCTCCGTGAGGGTGTCTCTGATCGCGCGGATGGCCTCGGCGTGCTGCGCCTTGGGGAGTTTGGCGCGCACGCTGTAGTCGAGAGCGAATCGGCCGTCATCGGCGGACTCGTTGTTTTTTCCGACGCAATTGGTGAAGTTCGCTGCGGGAACATCGGGGTCGGTCTGAGGCTGGATCTCGGCCTGGGCGGTTCGTGCCATGGATTCGGTCCAGTGCCTCGCCCACTCTTCGGCCTTCTCCTTGCTCATCCGGGGCAGCGGGTTGTTGATTCCGTCGGCGGACATGCCGCAGCCTCCCAGCAGCAGAGCGAGAACCAGAGCGGTTGCGCTTCGATTCGGTACAGGTGAGAAGGTGAGCCGTTTCAGAGCCATCAGCCTTCTCCTTCATTCTTCGGGTCTTTGCCGGCGATAATGCGGCCCTGGTTGTTCAAACTCTGGCTGCCGTCATCCCAGTAACCGCTGTGTCCGCTGGTGTCCACGTGCATCCGCTGGGCACCGAACCCCGACTCTTTCGGATCTTCACCCAGGGTGAGGCCAGAGGTCCGGTTGGAAACGAAGTCGTCGGAGGCGGCAGCCACCCACAGGTGTTCCAGGTCGATGTGCAGTTGATCAGCGCGGTCGACCGTCAGGCCAGGGCTTCCCACGACCACCATGTTGTCTGTGTCCAGCCCCTGGCCTCCTGCGTCTGCGGCTCCGGCGGTGGTGGATCCGTAACTGTGGGCGAGGACAGTCAAGTGTGATCGTTCGCCTTCGTGGGCGGCGCGGAGGCCGTGCGTGAAGTTACGGAGGTCTTCGGCTCCGTCCAGCGCTCGACCGTCGGTGGTGACGCTGTTGTTGATTTCCGGGGCGTCGTAGCCCAGCCAAGCCACGGTGGAGATGTCCTTCGGTCCTCCGCCGCTCCAGCGTCCCGCCGCACTCTGCAACTTCTCGACCCGGTCGAGCTGTCCCCCGAAATTCTCCAACTGGGTATCCGTGCCCGGGACCTGGACCGCCGTGTGCCTGGCCGTGTCCGGGTTGCCGATCGCCACGATCGCGCGCCCGTCTCCCTCCGTGCTCAAGCCGAGCAGATACTGCTTTTTGTGGGCAGGGCCGGTGTCCGCCTTTTCCAGGCCGTCCTTGAGGGAACTCAAGGAGCGGAAATGGCTTCGCTCCTGATAGCCGAGGCTGCCCTCCCGCAGCGCGTAATCGTTCAGCTTCATGTCCAGCACCGTCCGGTTGGCCTGGTCCCGTGCAGTCGCCGGCAGGCCGTCCAGCGCGCCGAGCTGGTCCGGGAACGCGGCCAGGTGGAAGCGCTGATCGTCCTCGCCCAGGGCGGCCCACCACTCCGCCGCCTGCCTCGGGTCCTTGCCGTCCGGGATGTCCGTCCGGCTGATCCCGGCGAACTCGGCGACCCGTGCGGCGTCTTCCTGGGCGTTCGCGCCGCCGTAGCGCTTGTCCAGGTCGAACGGGTCGATCCGGTGGAGGAGTTCGGCCGCCCGGTGGCTGGCGGTTTCGGCGTCCGTCAGGGCCTGGTCGATGCGGGCGCGGAAGCCGCCGAGTCCGGCGTTGGCCTTCTGTTGGAGGGCCGCGTGGTCCGGGTCGTTGTGGTGCTCGGGGGCGAGGGGCTGTTTCGGTTCCACCCAGCCGTCGTCCCGGACCGTATGCCCCGCAGCCTCGGCGTCGGCCACCGCGGTGCGCAGGCTGTACTGGGCCGACGCCATCCTCGTCCCGAGGGTGTCCAGGAGCGTGGTGATCAGCTGGGCGTCGAGCTGCGCCGTGCCCAGTCTGCTCTCGGTGGCCTCCATCGCTCCGAAGCCGCACGTCGCGCCGAGGCCCGTCCAGTTCGCCTGGTGGAGCGGGCCGGTCACCCTCCTGCCGCTGTCCGTCCGGGTCCTGCCCAGCGCCTCGGCGAGCTTCCCCCAGGAGGAGACCGCCGCTTCCAGATCCGCGAAGTCCTGCGTGAACAGGCGTCTGAAGTGCTCCGGCATGACGGCCGCCTCACCAGCCCCTGAAGGAAGTGAGGACTTCCCGTTCCGTGATGTCGTGGCCGTTCGCCAGCAGCCGCAGTCCCCGCGCATGCTGGGTGAGGTCGTCGCGGAGCGCGCCGAGTGCGCTGCCCCAGCCCTCGCCGGTCTCCTCCAGCCGCGGGCCGGCGGTCCAGTCGCGTAAGGAAGTCGAGGCGGCGGCCAGGTCGTCCACCGCCCTCTTCAGGAGCGGCCGGAGATCCGTCGCCAGGGTGTCCGCCGCCCCGGCCGAAGCCCTCAACTCGCCCGCGGAAATATCGAGGTCGTGGGTCACGTGATCCTCACCCTCCGATGTCGCGCCATGACTCTGTGCTACGCGCGATCCTATGCGGGAGCCGTGAACCACCTCAGGCCGTGGTGTCCGTCGGGGCGACTACGCTGGTACGTCGATCGACCTTCGGTCGAGTTTCCCCGTACAGGAGCGTTGATGGCGGTCAATCTGGTCAATGTCGAGGCAGTCACCAAGGTGTACGGCACCCGTGCGCTGCTCGACGGTGTCTCCCTCGGCGTCTCCGAGGGGGACCGGATCGGTGTCGTCGGGCGGAACGGGGACGGCAAGACCACCCTCATCCGGATGCTCGCCAAGCTGGAGGAGACCGATACGGGGCGGGTCACCCACAGTGGTGGGCTGCGGCTCGGTGTGCTGACGCAGCACGACTCGCTCGACCCGGCCGCCACCGTCCGGCACGAGGTCATCGGTGATCTCGCCGACCACGAGTGGGCCGGGAACGCCAAGATCCGCGATGTGCTCACCGGGCTCTTCGGCGGGCTCGACCTGCCCGGGTTCCCGCAGGGGCTCGACACCGTCATCGCGCCGCTCTCCGGCGGTGAGCGGCGGCGGATCGCGCTCGCCAAGCTGCTGATCGGCGAGCCGGAGCTGATCATTCTCGACGAGCCGACCAACCACCTCGACGTCGAGGGCATCGCCTGGCTCGCCGAGCACCTGCGCGCCCGCCGCTCCGCGCTCGTCTGCGTCACGCACGACCGGTGGTTCCTCGACCAGGTCTGCACCCGGATGTGGGACGTCCAGCGCGGAGCCGTCCACGAGTACGAGGGCGGCTACTCCGACTACGTCTTCGCCCGCGCCGAGCGCGAGCGCATCGCGGCGACGGAGGAGGCCAAGCGGCAGAACCTGGTCCGCAAGGAGCTGGCCTGGCTGCGCCGCGGCGCCCCGGCCCGTACGTCGAAGCCGCGCTTCCGCGTCGAGGCGGCCAACGAGCTGATCGCCGACGTGCCGCCGCCGCGCGACACCTCCGAGCTGATGAAGTTCGCCAACGCCCGTCTCGGCAAGACCGTCTTCGACCTGGAGGACGTCACCGTCCAGGCCGGCCCCAAGGTCCTGCTCGCCCACCTCACCTGGCAGCTCGGCCCCGGCGACCGGATCGGCCTGGTCGGTGTCAACGGCGCGGGCAAGACCTCGCTGCTGCGCGCCCTCGCCGAGGCCGCGCGCAGCCAGGGCGACGTACAGCCCGCGGCCGGGAAGATCGTCGCCGGCCGGACGGTGAAGCTGGCGTACCTCTCGCAGGAGGTCACCGAGCTGAAGCCGACCCTGCGGGTGCTCGAAGCGGTCCAGCAGGTACGGGACCGGGTCGACCTCGGCAAGGGCCGGGAGATGACCGCGGGCCAGCTCTGCGAGCAGTTCGGCTTCACGAAGGAGAAGCAGTGGACGCCGGTCGGTGACCTCTCCGGCGGCGAGCGGCGCCGGCTCCAGCTGCTGCGGCTGCTGATGGACGAGCCGAACGTCCTCTTCCTCGACGAGCCCACCAACGACCTCGACATCGAGACGCTCAACCAGCTGGAGGACCTGCTCGACGGCTGGCCCGGCTCCATGGTCGTCATCTCCCACGACCGGTTCTTCATCGAGCGGACCACCGACAAGGTGATGGCGCTCCTCGGGGACCGCTCCCTGCGGATGCTGCCGCGCGGGATCGACGAGTACCTGGAGCGCCGCCGCAGGCTCGTCGAGTCCGCCGTCCCGGCGTCCGTGTCCGCGTCGACGTCCGCGGCTGCCGCGCCGACCGACGGCGGGCCGGTTTCGGCCAAGGACAACCGTGCCGCGAAGAAGGAGCTCCAGAAGATCGAGCGGCAGGTCGCCAAGATGGACGGCCAGGAGAAGACCCTCCACCAGCAGATCGCCGATAACGCCACAGATTTCGAGAAGGTGGCGAAACTGGACGCGCAGCTCCGTGAACTCAAGGCCGAGCGCGACGAGTTGGAAATGCGCTGGCTGGAGCTGGCGGAGGAGGCCTAGCAGGATGCGTAGAGACGGTGTGCAGAGCGCATAACGAGCGCGTCACGGGCCGGTCCTCCCTTGGGAACAGGGGCGGACCGGCCCGTCCCGTACGTCCGTCCGAGTGATAGAAAGAAGCCCCGCTCGACTGATGTGACGATGCGGAACCCATGCCCGAATCGCTCCATTCCGGCCGACCGTTCTGTCCGGCCACCGGGATCGCGGGGGAGTCCGACCGGGTCGTGATCCGCAGCAAAACAGGGGGAAAGCGCTGATGACCCAGCCACCCAGCCAGCAACCGCCGCAGGGGGGCTTCGGAGCTCCGCAGGATCCGCCGCAGGGGGCGCCTCAGGGTTCGCCGTACGGGGGAGCGCAGCCGCCGGCCCAGCCGCCGACGCCGCCCGCGCAGCCGCCGCAGATGCCGGCCCAGCCGCCGCAGATGCCGGCCCAGCCGCCGCAGGCGCCCGCGCAGCCGCCCCAGGCGCCGCCCGCGCCCGCCGCGCAGCCCGGATACGGATACCCGCAGACGCCGCCCGGCGGTCAGCCCGGATACGGCTACCCGCAGGCACCCGGCCAGGCGCCGGGACCGTACGGTCAGCAGCCGGGACCGTACAACCAGGCGCCGGGACCGTACCAGCAGCAGCCGGGTCCGTACGGTCAGCAGCCGGGCCCGTACAACCCTCAGCCCGGATACGGCTATCCCTCCCAGCCCGGTGCGCCCACCGCCCCCTACGGCGGCCACCCGGGCGGCCCCGGCGGCCCCGGCGGGAAGAACTTCCTTAAGGGGAAGCCCGGAGTCATCGTCGCGGCGGCCGTCGCCGGACTGCTGGTGGTCGGCGGCGGTACGTGGTTCGCCCTCAGCGGTGACGACGGCGGCCAGGGGAAGAACCCGGTCGCGAACAAGAGCGAGGGCGCGAAGCCCGACGACTCCTCCGGCTCGGGCTCCGACGGCGACGTCGACACGGGCGACGGCAGCGGCAGCGGCCGGGAGGCGGACGACGACCTCAACGCCGGGCGCAAGGACGGCGAGTCCAAGATCGCCTGGCTCCAGACCAACGACGTGGACCTGCCGCGCAACGGCTCCGACGTGTACGGCCCGTGGCTCGTCGGCGACACCGTCGTCAAGGCCATGTACAAGTCGGTCGTCGGCTACTCCGCGAGCGACGGCAAGAAGAAGTGGACGATCCCGACCAGCGCCCCCGTGTGCGCCGCGCCCCACTCGGCGACGGACGACGGCAAGATCGTCATCGCCTTCGAGGACTCCAACACCGAGAAGTCGAAGTGCACACAGCTCCAGATGATCGACCTCACCACCGGCAAGGCCGGCTGGAAGAAGACGGTCGCCCAGCACGGGACCTGGGACTTCGTCAGTGAACTGACGCTGGCCATCAGCGGGGACACCGTCGCCGTAGGCCGCTCCAGCAACTCCGACGGCTACCGCGTCAGCGACGGCAAGGAGCTCTTCGGCAAGCAGGACGGCGACTGCCAGCCCGAGTCGTTCGCCGGCGGCGCCAAGCTGATCGCCGGCATGGACTGCGGCCTGGAGGACAAGCGGGTCTCGGAGCTGGACCCGGCCACCGGCAAGGCCAAGTGGTCGTACCGGCTCACGAAGGGCTGGGACCTCCAGAAGGTCTACTCCCTCGACCCGCTCGTCATCTCGGTGGAGAACAGCGACGAGAAGACCTGGAGCATCCTCGGGCTCACCGCGAACGGCACCCTGCGCTCGCAGCTCGACGGCGGCAAGGACAAGTTCCAGCCGAACTGCGGTGGCAGCTTCATCGTCTTCGGCCAGAACCTGGAGGGCTGCGTCGGGGTCGCCGCGGACGCGAGCAGCTTCTACATCGCGACCGCGCCCGACTCGGGCTCCAGCTCGCGTACCAACGAGGTCATCGCCTTCAACCTGGACACCGGGAAGCCCAAGTGGCGCTCCAAGGCGCCCGAGGGCCGGACGATGACGCCGCTGCGCATGGAGGGCGGCAAGGTCCTCCTCTACATGGACGCCTCGTACGACACGGGCGGCGCGGTCGCGACGATCGAGCCGACCGGCGGCGACCCGAAGACGATCCAGCAGCACCCGGCCTCGACGTCCCAGATCGAGAGCTCCTTCTACTCGGCGAAGTACCTCTATGCGGACGGCCGGTTCTATCTGACCAGCGGCCGCGTCAGCGCGAGCAACGACGAAGAGGAACTGCAGACGAAGACGATGATGGCCTTCGGCGACTGACGTCACGCGTCGCGTCCCCGCTCCGTCTTCCTCTTCTCTTCTCCTCACTTCCTCTCCCTTCCGACTTTTCCGAGGTACGTACGCTCATGACGCAGCCACCGCCGCCGCCCAACCAGCCACCCAGCCAGCCGCCGACGCCGCCGGGCCAGCCGCCGCAGGGCGGATTCGGCGCCCCGCAGGAACCGCCCGCGGGCGGGTTCGGGGCCCCGCAGGACCCGCCGCCCGGTGGTTTCGGAGCGCCGACGCCGCCGCCACAGGACCCGGCGTACGGGTATCCGCAGACGCCGCCCCAGACGCCCCCGCCCCCGCCCCCGCAGGGGTACGGCTACCCGGGGCAGCCGCAAGGCCCGTACGCCCAGCAGGCTCCGTACGGGCAGCAAGCCCCCTACGCCCAGCAGGGTCCGTACGGGCAGCAAGGTCCGTACGGGGCCCCCGGCATGCCCGGTGGGCCGGGCGGCCCCGCCGCGCCCGGGGGCGGCAGGAAGCCGAACCGGCAGCTGCAGATCATCGTCGCCGCGGCCGTCGCCGTCGTGCTGATCATCGGCGGCGGCATCTGGTTCGCGTCCTCCGGCGGTGAGTCCGACAACGACGCCAAGGGCGGCTCGTCCGGCTCCACCGAGGGCGGCACCGGGGGCGGCAAGGGTGTCGAGGGCGGCGGCTCGGAGAAGGCGTCGTCCAACACCAAGTCCACGGTCGGCTACCAGATCCCGCTGCCCAAGGTCACCGACATCACCGATGTCACCGGCTCCTGGCTCACCGACACCGCCTATGTGAAGACGGGCCTCAACCAGATCGTCGGGTACGACCGCGACAAGGGCACCCAGCTCTGGACGATCCCGCTGGCCGGCCAGGTATGCGCGGCGACCAAGCACGTCACGGACGAGAAGCTGACCGCGATCGCGTTCGAGCCCGCCAAGCGCACCAGCAGCAAGGACTACCAGCAGTGCACCGAGGTCGGCGTGATCGACCTGGCGGCCGGCAAGCTGGTCTGGAGCAAGTCTGTCCAGGGGTCCAACTCCGGTGACGATAAGGTGCGTTTCAGCGAGATCACCCTCAGCGGAGACACGGTCGCGGCGGGCGGCACGGACGGTGGCGCGGCGTTCGCCGTCGCCGACGGCAAGGTCCGCTGGAAGCCCGAGGTGAGCGCCGAGGGCTGCTACGACATGGGGTACGGCGGCGGCGAGGGGCTGGTCGCGGCCCGCAAGTGCGGTTCGTACGACGACCCGCAGGTCTCGATCCAGAACGTGAACCCGCTCACGGGCGCCGTGATCTCGACGTTCAAGATGCCCGCCGGCGTCAGTTACGCGGGCATCATCTCCACCAAGCCGCTCGTCGTCGCGGCCGACGTCGGTGACACCGCGACCGGCGGCAGCAGCATCTCGGACTTCTTCTCGATCGACGAGAAGACCGGCAAGCTGCGCGCCAAGTTCCCCGCGGGGAACATGGCGGCGGAGTGCGGCGCCACCGAGGTCGAGAAGTGCCAGCACCTCGCGGTCGGCAACGACCGGCTCTACCTGCCGACCGAGGAGCACGACGCGCCCGGCGAGGACTACGGCGACACGAACGAGATCATCTCGTACGACCTCGCCACCGGGAAGACCACGTCGGACCGGGCCGACGCGGGCGGCACGTACACGATCTCCCCGCTGCGCATGGACGGCAACAACATCATCGCCTACAAGCGGCCCCCGTACGACAAGGGCGGCGAGATCGTCTCCATCGACGGCGGCAGCTTCAAGCAGACGGTGCTGATGCAGAACCCGTCCGACGAGTCGGTCCGTGACGCGGAGACCGGCTTCAGCGAGGACTACTCGGAGGTCCTCTACGGCGACGGCCGGCTGTTCATCTCGGACGTCATGCTGAGCGAGCCGTCGACCGCGAGCAGCCGCAAGGAATACCTCGCGGTGATGTTCTCGGTGCATTGACGGGTGCACTGACGGGTGCCCTGACCGGGCGCTGACGGGATGCGCCGATCGGGCGTTCACGGCCCGCGTCGTACGACATGATGAGCGGCCCCGCCGGATGACGGCGGGGCCGCTCACGCATGATCGGAGAGTGATCCTTTCGCGTCCCCGGAACGGCCGAATGTGCGGTCAACTTGCCCTGAACGGGACGAATTTCGCTGATCCGGGGGGCTTCTGACCGGTAAGGGGCGCGCGATGTCGAACAAGCGTGTAGCTTGCCGGGTCAGAGGCCGGGGGGCCAGGGACCAGCGGGGATGGGGGTTGCTCGATGGGCGTGCGGCTCATGGTGGTCGACGATCACAGATTGCTTGCCGAGGCGCTCGCCTCCGCACTGAAGCTGCGCGGGCACCGGGTGCTCGCGGCGGCGGCGCCGACCGCGGGCGTGGCGGAGCTGGTGGTGAGCAGGGCGCCGGAAGTGTGCCTGATGGGTACGGCGGCACCGGCGGAGCCGGGCGCGTTCGACCCGATCGTACGGATCAAGCGGGAGCGCCCGCAGGTGGCGGTCGTGGTGCTGGGCCCGGTGCCCAGCCCGCGCGGCATCGCGGCGGCGTTCGCGGCCGGCGCGTCCGGCTACGTACGGCACGACGAGCGCATCGAGGGCGTCGAGCGGGCCATGGTCAAGGCACGGGCGGGGGAGGCGGCGGTCGCGCCGCAGCTCCTCCAGGGCGCGTTCACGGAACTGCTCAACCCGGCGGCCCAGCCGGACGACGAGGGCCAGCGGCTGCTGCGGATGCTCACCCCGCGCGAGATCGAGGTCCTCGTCCGGGTCGCGGAGGGCGAGGACACCCGGCTGATCGCGGCGGGCATGGGCATAGCGCCGAGCACGGCCAGGACCCATGTGCAGCGCGTCCTGATGAAACTGGGCGTCGGCTCCCGCCTGGAGGCCGCGGCGCTGGCGGCCCGCACGGGCCTCCTGGACCGCGCCGCCGTACTGACGACACGCCCCCGGACCCCGACGGACCCGGAACCGGGCCGGACCGGGTGAGGGCCGGGCCCGGAAGTTTGCCCGGCGGGCTACTTGTTGAGGTCCAGGACGGTGACGCGCAGGCCCTCGTAGTTCTCGGGGGCGACTGTGGCGACGATCGCGCCGGCCGGGCGGTCGGCTGTCGGCGTGGCCGTGACCGCGGCGTGCGCGATGCCGATCGGCACGCCCGTCCGGGCCAGTTCGGCGACCTGGAGACTTCCGGGGAAGTCCAGGTCGACGGTGTGTAACGCGTCCAGAGAGCCGGCGTGGACCCCGACCCCCTCCCGTTTGCGATCGGCTTCGAGGAGGCAGAGCGTGGGGACGAGGAGGCGTACATCGGGGTTGCGGTAACCGCGCATGACGAGGGTCGAGGCGGGCCTGTTCCCACCGCCCAGGGCCAGCAGGGTCGGATCGTCGAGGATGAGGTGCTGAAGGCTCACGCGGCGTCCTGGATCTCGTTCGTTCCGGCGGTCCCGGCCGCGCCGTCGGTGCTGGCTGCTCCGTTGGCTCCGGCTGCTCCGTTGGTCCCTGCCCCGCCGTTGGCCCCGGCCGCTCCGGCGGGCTCGGTGGCCTCCGCCGTTCCGCCGGCGTACGCGCGGTGGAAGGCCGCGTCGATCTTCCGCTGCATCGCGGTCTCGTCGGCGTCGCCGACCAGCACTCCGAAGTGTTCGGAGAGGTACTGCCGCGCCTCCGCGGCCCTCTCCTCCCGTTCCTCGGGCGTCAGAGTGGACTCCGCGAACTCCTGGAGCAGGGCCCTGATGGAGAGGGAGCGGGACTCCGCCAGTACGGCGAGGCGGTCGCGGACGGTGTCGGGGACACGGATCATCACGTCTTTTGCGTCTTTCACGCGACCAGGATACGTCGCGTATACGCCCCGTAACGTTCCTTCTTCGCTTCCGATCCGAACTCTTCCCTCTCGATCTCAAAGCCCTTCCCTCTTGACCTCGACTGTCGATTTGTGATTTATTGTGTTCGCTTTTGTTTGATTGGAGCGCGAGGGAGTCCCGTAGTGAAGAAGACGTCGACCCGACTCGCCGACGGGCGCGAGATCGTCTATTACGACTCCCGGGACGACGCCGTCCGCGACGCCCCCGACCGCCGTCCGCTCGGCCCCGTCGCCACCACCTCCGAGATACGCCACGACCCCCTCCTCGGCGACTCCGTCGCCATCGCCTCGCACCGGCAGGGCCGTACGTACCACCCGCCCGCCGACGAGTGCCCCCTCTGCCCGTCCCGGGACGGCCGGCTCAGCGAGATCCCCGAGCCGGAGTACGACGTCGCCGTCTTCGAGAACCGCTTCCCGTCCCTCGCCGGGGACTCCGGGCGGTGCGAGGTCGTCTGCTTCACCTCCGACCACGACGCGTCCTTCGCCGACCTCAGCGACGAACAGGCCGCCCTCGTCCTGGAGGCCTGGACCGACCGCACCGCCGAGCTGGCCGAACTCCCGCAGGTCGAGCAGGTCTTCGCGTTCGAGAACCGCGGCGCCGAGATCGGGGTGACGCTCGCCCATCCGCACGGGCAGATCTACGCGTACCCCTTCGTCACCCCGCGCTCCGCGCTGATGCTCCGCTCCGTGGCCGCGCACCGCGAGGCGACGGGCCGCAACCTCTTCGACGACCTCGTGGCGAAGGAGGTCGCGGACGGGGCCAGGATCGTGCTCGACGGCGAACACTGGGTCGCGTTCGTGCCGTACGCCGCGCACTGGCCGTACGAGATCCACCTCCACCCCAAGCGGCGCGTCCCCGACCTGCGGGGGCTCGACGACGCGGCGCGCACAGAATTCCCACAGATCTATCTGGAACTCTTGAGGCGCTTCGACCGGATCTTCGGCGAAGGTGAACCGCCCACGCCGTACATCGCCGCCTGGCACCAGGCCCCCTTCCGGGCCGCCGGACGGGACGACTTCGCGCTTCACCTTGAGCTTTTCACCATCCGCCGCACTTCCGGCAAGCTGAAATTCCTCGCGGGTTCCGAATCCGGCATGAGTGTGTTCATCAACGATGTGCCGCCGGAGGCCGCGGCCGAGCGACTGCGAGAGGTAGCAAGCGAGTGAGCGCGAAGAAGTACCTGGTCACGGGCGGTGCGGGATATGTCGGCAGCGTGGTCGCCGCACATCTGCTGGAGGCGGGGCACGCGGTGACCGTGCTCGACGACCTCTCCACCGGCTTCCGCGCCGGGGTCCCGGAGGGCGCCGAGTTCATCGAGGGCCGCATCCAGGACGCTGCCCGGTGGCTCGACTCCTCGTACGACGCCGTGCTCCACTTCGCCGCGTCCTCGCAGGTCGGCGAGTCCGTCGCCAAGCCCGAGAAGTACTGGGAGAACAACGTCGGCGGCTCCATGGCGCTGCTCTCCGCCATGCGCTCCGCCGGCGTGCGCAAGCTGGTCTTCTCCTCCACCGCCGCGACCTACGGCGAGCCCGTCTCCACGCCCATCACGGAGACCGACCCGACCGCCCCCACCAGCCCGTACGGCGCCACGAAGCTCGCCGTCGACCACATGATCGGCGCCGAGTGCACCGCGCACGGCCTCGCGGCGGTCTCCCTGCGCTACTTCAACGTCGCCGGCGCGTACGCCGCGCGCTCCGGCGTGACGGCGGGCGAGCGCCACGACCCCGAGTCGCACCTCATCCCGCTCGTCCTCCAGGTCGCCCTCGGCACCCGCCCGTCGATCTCCGTCTACGGCGACGACTACCCGACGCCGGACGGCACCTGCGTACGCGACTACATTCACGTCGCGGACCTCGCCGAGGCCCACCTGCGCGCGCTCGACGCCGCCACCGGTGGCGAGCACCTGATCTGCAACCTCGGCAACGGCAACGGCTTCTCGGTCCGCGAGGTCATCGAGACCGTACGCAAGGTCACCGGCCACCCGATCCCCGAGGTCATGGCCGCGCGCCGGGACGGCGACCCGGCCGTCCTCGTCGCCTCCGCCGAGACCGCGCACCGCCGCCTGGGCTGGGCCCCGAGCCGCGCCGACCTGGCGGGCATCGTCGCGGACGCGTGGGCGTTCGCGCGCCCCGAGCACTGACGAGCACCAGGGCTTCCACGAGCCCGCACGAGCGAAGGAGAACCAGGGTGAGCGAGAGCGGCACCAACGTCGGCGGAGCGGCCGAGGCCACGGACGCGACCACGGACACGGACGCGACCATGAGTACGGACGAGGCCGGCGCGAGGGTGGCCGAGCAGTTCCGGCAGCTCTACGGCGCCGCCCCCGACGGCGTCTGGGCCGCCCCGGGACGGGTCAACCTGATCGGCGAGCACACGGACTACAACGACGGCTTCGTCATGCCGCTGGCCCTGCCGCACCGGGCCGTCGCCGCCGTGTCCCGCCGGACCGACCACGTCCTGCGCGTGCACTCCGCCGACATCCCCGGCGGCATCGTCCAGCTCGACGCCGCCGCTCTCGTCCCGCTCTCCGACACCGGCTGGGCCGCCTACCCCGCGGGCGTCGTCTGGGCGCTCCGCGAGGCGGGCCACCCCGTCGCCGGCGCCGACATCCACCTCGCCTCGACCGTCCCGACCGGCGCCGGGCTCTCCTCCTCCGCCGCGCTGGAGGTCGTCACCGCGCTCGCCCTGAACGACCTGTACGAACTGGGCCTGACCGCGACCGAACTGGCCGTCCTCGCACAGCGCGCCGAGAACGACTTCGTCGGCGTGCCGTGCGGCGTCATGGACCAGATGGCCTCGGCCTGCTGCGCCGAGGGGCACGCCCTCCACCTGGACACCCGTGACCTGACCCAGCGCCAGGTGCCGTTCGACCTCGCCGCGAAGGGGCTGCGGCTGCTCGTCGTGGACACCCGGGTCCAGCACGAACTGGGCGACGGCGCGTACGCCGAGCGGCGCGCCGGGTGCGAGGCGGGCGCGCGGGCGCTCGGGGTGCCCGCGCTGCGGGACATCGCGTACGCGGAACTGCCCGCCGCCCTCGACCGGTTGGCGGCGCTGGGCGAGAGCGGGACCGTACGCGCGTACACCCGCCATGTCGTGACCGAGAACCACCGGGTCGAGCGGGTCATCGCCCTGCTCGACGCGGGCGACGTCCGCGCGGTGGGCCCGGTGCTCACCGAGGGGCACGCCTCGCTCCGCGACGACCTGCGGGTCTCCTGCGTGGAGCTGGACCTGGTGGTCAGCTCGGCGACGGCGGCCGGCGCGCTCGGCGCCCGGATGACGGGCGGCGGCTTCGGCGGCTCGGCGATCGTCCTGGTCGAGGAGGACGCGGCCGACGCGGTGGCGAAGTCGGTCACCGAGGCGTTCGCGGCGGCGGGGTACGCGGCGCCGCGCGTCTTCCCGGCGATCCCGTCGCGCGGCGCGCACCGCGGGTGACCCGGCTGGAACGGCCGCTCGGTCACCCGCCGCGCGATCGATCGTCCACCGAACAACAGGCGTCGATATTTGTCGACTTCTGACTCGATACGAAACTTCAGTCTCACCGTAAACAACGAGGCCGACGAGTTCTGTGAAATTCCTTCCCCTCCTGGCCGACGCCCGTACGCTGATGCACATAGCGCCGGTGGGGGCCGGTGCTGATCAGGGGTGGAGACAAGCGGGTACGACGCCCGGGGTGGGGTATCAGTCAACACGTGGCGGCGGCCGCGTCATTGACGCATCCTCGTACGCCGGGCGCCGTGCCCGCACCGTCCGCTCCCCACCTTGAGGGGGTGTCCATGGTACGTATCCGGGTTCTGGTGGTGGACGACCACCGCATTTTCGCGGAGTCGCTGGCAGCCGCGCTCGCGGCCGAGCCGGATGTCGACGTCGCGGCGGCAGGCAGCGGTCCGGCGGCGATGCGCTGTCTCGACCGCGCGGCGGCGGAGGGGCGCACATTCGACGTGATGCTGGTCGACGCCGATCTCGGCGCCGCGACGGGCGGGATCGTCCCGGCCGGAGGTGGCGCGCGGGCCGGCGGCCTCGCGAACGGCGCGGCGGGCGGCCACCTGAACGGTCACGGGCCCGGCGGGCCCGTCCAGTTGCCTGCGGCGACCGCTCTGCCCGCCCTGCCGGCGCCGGTCGCGCGCGCCGTACCGGACCACGGGGAGAGCGCGCCCGTCGACGGCATCTCCCTGGTCGCCGGGGTCCGTTCGGGCCAGCCGTCCGTCCGTACGGTCGTACTCGCCGAGAAGGACGACCCGCGCCGCGCCGCACTGGCGCTCCAGGCGGGTGCCTCCGGCTGGGTCGCGAAGGACTGCTCGCTGCAGCGCCTGCTCACGGTCGTCCGGGGGGTCCTGCGTGACGAGACGCATCTGCCGCCCGCGCTGCTCACGGGCGTCCTGCGGGAGCTGACGGCCGCGCGCAAGCACCGTACGGAGAGCGAGCGCCTGGTCGAGTCGCTGACCCCGCGCGAACGCGAGGTGCTGCGCTGCATGGTCGCGGGCCTGGGGCGCAAGGCCGTCGCGGAGCGCCTCTTCCTCTCCCCGCACACGGTACGTACGCACATGCAGAACGTGCTGGGGAAGCTGGGCGTGCACTCCACCCTGGCGGCGGTGGCGCTGGCCCGCAGGGCGGGGGTCGGCCCGGTCGACCTGGTGCCGCGCCAGATCACCTCGGCGGGCTGACGAGACGGATCGGCGCGCGTACCCCCTTACCGGAGGCGCGTACTCCCCGGCTAGCCGGGGACGTTGTCGAACGGGGCGGTCAACTGGCGGAGCAGCCGCGCCAGTTCGCCCCGTTGCGCGCCGGACAGCTCGGCGAGGATCGCGCGCTCCTGGGCGAGCAGCCCGGCGAGCGCCTGATCCGCGCGGTCCCGCCCCTCGGCGGTGAGCCGGACCAGCACCCCGCGCCGGTCGCTGGGGTCGGGCAACCGCTCGACCAGGCCCTTCTTCGTCAGCCGGTCGATCCGGTTGGTCATGGTGCCCGAGGTGACCAGCGTCTGGGTCAGCAGCTGACCGGGGGAGAGCTGGTACGGGTCGCCGGCGCGGCGCAGCGAGGTCAGCACGTCGAACTCCCACGGCTCCAGGCCGTGCTCGGAGAACGCGATCCGGCGCGCGCGGTCCAGATGCCGGGCCAGCCTGCTCACGCGGCTGAGCACCTCCAGCGGCTCCACGTCGAGGTCGGGGCGCTCTCGGCGCCATGCCGCCACCAATCGGTCGACCTCATCCTCCATGCCGATCAGTGTAGAGGGTCCCTCGACATGAAGTCTCTTGACGTCAAGAGATCTGAGGGTGCAGGCTGGAAAAGACCCACAGGGCCCCGGCGCCCACAACCCCACAGTGTCCGAAGCACCCACACTCCGAAGCACCCACGGCGCCTGAAGCACCCACGGCGTCCGAAACGCCCGCAGGTCCTGTCCGCCGCCGCCCGCTCCGCACCAGCGAGGGAACACCGCCATGCCGTCGCCGTCCTCATCTCCCGCGTACCCCGTGCCTCCCGCCCCGGCCTGGGACCCGGCCCAGTACCTCAGGCACGCGGGCCACCGCACCCGTCCCTTCCTGGATCTGCTGGCCCGCGTCCCCGACCTACCCGGCGGTCCCGGCGGCGTCCCCCGGATCGCCGACCTCGGCTGCGGCGCGGGCAACGTCACCGCGCTCCTCGCCGACCGCTGGCCCACGGCCCGCATCACCGGTTACGACAACTCGCCCGCGATGCTGGCCCGCGCGACCGAGGAGTACGCGGGCCCCACCCCCGGCGGCGGCACCCTGGACTTCCGGCCCGGCGACGCGGCGCACTGGACGCCCGGCGAACCGTACGGCCTGATCGTCTCCAACGCCGCCCTCCAGTGGGTCCCGAACCACCCCGACTCCTTCGCGCCCTGGATCGACTCGCTCGCCCCCGGCGGCACCTTCGCCTTCCAGGTCCCCGGCAACTTCACGGCCCCCAGCCACACCCTCCTCGCCGACCTGCGCGCCACCCCCCGCTGGCGGGACCTTCCGGACCTTTCCGCTCCCGGTGTCCGCACCCCCGAGGAGTACCTCACCCGTCTCATGGACCTCGGCTGCGAGACGGACGTCTGGGAGACGACCTACCTCCAGCTCCTCCCCGGCGAGGACCCGGTCCTCGACTGGGTCAAGGGCACCACCCTGCGCCCGGTCCTCACCGCACTCGACGACGACCCGGCGGCGACCGAGGAGTTCACCACGGCCTACCGGGACCTCCTCCGTACCGCCTACCCCCGGGGCCCCCACGGCACGGTCTTCCCCTTCCGCCGCATCTTCGCGGTCGCCCGCAAGGCGGCGTGAACGGGATGCTGACACCACCCTCCTGACGTCACCCTTTCCGGTGATCGACACGGCTTCCGGTGCGGTGGGAAGGCCGGGGCTCGTAGCGTCCGGGTGTCGCTTGTGCCGTGGTGGTGCCTGCGCCCACACTTAGGAGGAGGTGCTTCACGATGACCGCTCTCGCGTACGAGGTGATTCCGGTGACGGACGACACGCAGACTTCGGTGCCGGTCTCCGACCTGGACGAGTTCCTGTGGCAGACGTGGAAGGCCATGGAACTCCCCGAGGGCTACCGCGCCGAGATCATCGAGGGGTCCATCGAAGTGTCGCCGACCGGTCGCCGCCGTCATGGCGTGCTCATCAACCGCCTCCGCCAGGCGCTGGAGTTTCATCTGAAGGGCAGCGACTTCGCTCCCTATCAGGACATCAACGTGTTGCACCGTCGGAAGGTCTGGATTCCGGACCTCGTCGTCGGCCCGCTCGACCTGGACGAGATCCCCGATGAGGAAGATCTCGGCGTGGATGCCGCAGGGGTCGCCCTGGTGGTCGAGGTCGTCTCCCCAGGGCACCAGAACACCGCCCGCGACCGGGACCGCAAGCGCCGCGAGTACGCCCGCGCGGGCATCCCGCTCTACGTGCTCATCGACGACCACGACGGCGACGGAACGGTGGTCGTCCTGACGGCCCCCAACCCCGGGAAGGCCACCTACGCCGACGAGCACCGCGTCCCCTACGGCACGGACGCGGTCATTCCGGACGGCCCCGCCAAGGGCTTCGCCATCGGCGAGGAGATCACCCGGGCGTAACGGCCCGAGGGCCCGCCCCGAGAGCACGGGGCAGCCCGAAAACGCGTGGCACACAAGAACGAGCGCCCCATAAGTTGGGCGCTCGTGACTGCCGACCCGGAACGTTCGCCCCACAGCTCTGGTACAGGCGGTGGCGGTCACGCTGGCGATCGCCGGGACACTTCCCGCGACGCCCGCGTACACCGCCGCGTCGGCCATGGTCCTCGCGGCCGTCGGCATGGGCGTGTACGCTCCCAGCCTCACCGTACTGTCCCTCACCCACAGCCCACCCGGCCGACAGGGCCATGCCAGTAGCGCGATGCAGACCGGCGCCGCCTTCGGACTCCTGCTCGCGCCGTGCGCCCTGGCCGTCCCGCTCGCCGCCCGTACCGCTCCGAGATGACTACGAGCGCGGCCCTGCGTCCAGGAAGCGCCGGAGGGAGCCCGCCATAGCGGTGACGAAGGCGTTGCGGACCCGGTCGTCGACGAGGTCGAGGGAGAGGTACGGGTTCAGGTCCTCCAGCTCGACCAGGAGAAGACGGTCGTCCGGGGTGCGGCAGGCGTCCACCCGCTGGATGCCGTGGTCGAGTGTGTTCCAGTCGATGAAGCTCCGGGCGAAGACCAGATCGGCCTCCGTGGGGGCGTAGGGCTCAAGGAGCCAGCGCCGCTCGGGGTCGGGGGCGTGCAGCGCGTACTGGAAGGCGTCGTCGATGTAGTAGAAGGAGACCTCGTACCGGAAGTCGACGCGCGGCTGGACCAGAATGTCGCCGTAGGCGAGACCGTCGAGTTCGTCCCGGGACACGAAACGGAGCCCGATGGAGTCGGCCCCGGCCTTCGGCTTGACCGCGTACTGCTCGGCGGTGGGCAGCAGGCCCAGGTCGTCGGCCCGGTCGACGGTGGGGATGACCGGGTGACCGGCCGCGCTCAGGTCCAGCAGATACTGCTTGCCCGCCATGTCGGCCCGGCCGTCCAGCGGGTTGTAGACCCGGGCGCCCTGTGCCACGGCCCGTGCCCGGAAGGCGTCGTACGCGCCGCGGTAGTTCAGCACCGGCCCGGTGTTGCGGACGACCGCCGCGTCGAAGCGGTCCAGCAGAGACGCCGCGTCCAGCGGATGGCACACGGCGATGTCGAAGTCCGCGCGAAGCCGCGAGGCCAGGAAGACATCCTCATCGCCGTAGCGGGGCCGCCCCGCGGCCCGGTAGCCGAGATCGGTCACGTAGAGAAGGCTGGGGCGGGCGGACACGTGCCTCTCCTCTGTCGGCGAGCGCCCATCCTGTCAGATGAGAGGACGGAACGGACCTGGTGTCCCGACCGTTCGGCCCGGCCCGGCCTCATCTCAATCCTCCGGCCCGTACCCCGACAGCCCGAGCCGGACGCCCCCGCTCTCGGCGATGAGCAACACCTCGCGCAGCGAGTCGGTCAGCTCGACCGCCAGTTCGTCGGGCTCTGTGGCGGCCGTGTCCTCCCACCCGGGCTTCGCGAGTACGTCCAGCGCGTGCGCGTGCAGCGCGTGGGCCGCGCCGAGTCGGGCCGCCTCGATCCGGTCGGCCAACCGGGATACGCGGCCGGTGCCGTCGGAGGCGAGGTAGCAGGGCCGGCCCTCGTCATCGGTCCAGGGCAACAGGCGTAGGGGGCGTCCGGCGTGCTTCATCGCGGCGCCTCCGGGACGCGGACGTGACGGGACATGTCCTCAACTCCCTCTCTGGGCGAACCAAGTTGATGGGAAGCATGTCATTGAAGTTCAATGAATGGACTACATTGGCTGTGGATTCACTCATGCGAGTGGCCACTCGAATTTGTCGAACGGTGTCACCTGACGCCCCTCTACTCTCCAGGCGTTGAGCACCACGACTCCGAGAGGTGGCAAGAATGACCGCGACCCTGACCGGCCCGGCAGGCCGCATGCAGATCGCACGAGGGCTGATCGCGCTGCGAGAGCGCTGCGGTCTGACACAGGCGCATGTCGCGGAGCGGGCCGGCGTGAGCAAAGCAACGGTCAGCAGGTACGAGACCTGGCAGGACCGTGCGCGTATCCGATGGGCCACCGTCCGCGCCATCGCGGACGCCTGCGACGCCACCTCCGCCGAGCGGGACGCGCTGATACTGCTCGCGAAGTCCCAGGCCGACGGCTGGTGGGTCGGCAACAGGGCTGTGCCGGAATGGATGGATCCGCTGGTCTCGTTCGAGCAGGAGGCGCAGTACGAGTACGTGTACGCAAGTACCGTGATTCCCGGGCTGTTGCAGACTAGGGAGTACGCCCTGGCCGTTCACCAGGCACGCGAAGTCCGCAGTTCGAACGCGGAGATCGACCGTATGGTGGATGCGCGGATGCGGCGGCAGGGTGTTCTCGATCAGGCGACCCCACTTCATCTGTGGGCCGTACTGGACGAGTCCGTGCTACGCCGGACCGTCGGCGACGCCGCGGTGATGGCACGTCAACTGGAGCATCTTCAGGAAGCGGCCAAGAAACCCACGGTGGACATCCAGATTTTGCCGTTCAGCGCGGGCGCGCACGCGGCCGGGGCGGGCAACTTCCTCATCCTGGGCCGTGAGGACGAACGGAACCCGCTCAACTCGATGGCCGTGGTCTACATCGAGTTGCGTCGGCGCGGTCTGTATCTCGATGACGCCGAGGATGTCGGTGCCTACAAGTTGACGTTCGACTACCTTCGTTCTCAGGCGGCCGACGCGTCCACGTCGCAGAGGCTGCTCGCCGGAGCGAGACAGGAGCTGTCCTCATGAGCGACCGTGTGATTCCCGTTGGTGGACCGAGCGAGACGCTGTGGTTCAAAAGCAGCTACAGCGGCGGCGAAGGAAACGAATGCGTAGAGGTGGCCGACCTCCGTCCAACGGTCGCGATACGGGACTCGAAGCTCGCGCATGGCCCCGTACTGGCCGTCCCTGCGACCGCGTTCACCGCGTTCCTCGGCGGCCTGCGGGGCGGCGCCCCGGACCGCACCCGCTGACCCTTTTTCCCTGCGGGGACAGGGCCGTGCGGCTCGCGAGGTGCCCCGCTATCGGTGCGTGCCCAGCAGCGCCGCGAAGTCGTCGTAGGCGATGGCGTGGTGCACCGCGACGTC
Organism: Streptomyces sp. NPDC056987; assembly: GCF_042673865.1. NCBI lineage: Bacteria > Bacillati > Actinomycetota > Actinomycetes > Kitasatosporales > Streptomycetaceae > Streptomyces > Streptomyces sp. NPDC056987. Next base: position 9,863 of record NZ_JBHURV010000002.1, on the reverse strand, counting down.
CCGCATCTGAACGCGGCGCAGGACCTCCACCGGGTCCGTGATGGTCTCGACGCCGAGGAGGATGTCGGCCTCGTCGAAGCGGAGCAGGGCCACCATGCGTGAGTCGAAGATCCAGAAGTCCTCGGCGGGCAGCCGCAGCCGTTCGGCGTCGGCCCGCCACAGATTACGCATGTCCTCGCCGGTGGCCGCGTTGCGGCGTGCGTTGTCGAGCAGGTAGAGCTGTCCGGTCGTCGGCGGGGCATCCACAATACGGACGCGGCCGACGCGCTTGCCCCGCGACGTCTGGTGACGCATGTTCGTGCACCACGCACTGTCGAGGTCCCATTGAACGGTGCCTGTCTCGATGAACTCGCGGTAGGTCTCGTCGTCGCGATCGGAGGCGTAGCCGCATCGGGTTTCGAGCCGCCACGCGGAGTGCTCGAACGTCTTGAAGAGGGCAACGAACTCGTCCGGGCTGATCATCGTGGACACGTGGCCGATCTCCTTCTCTACGGCAAGGGCGAGCGAGGGCGTGACGCGCGCTATCGCGCATCGAGCGCCCGGGACGCTCGCGTGATGATGCGATGCGCGTCGCCGCCGTACACCGCGGACTCGCTCAGCGCGTCCCACACCTTGAGGTACGTGGCGACGCCGGCACTGTCGTCCACCCACAGTTCCGCGTGCCAGTCCTCCGTGATCACCAACCGGTCATCGAAGATCCAGAAGCCGTTCGCGGGCGGGATCCTGAGCGCGGCTTTGAAGGGGACAATCCCCAACTCCACCGTGTCCATCCCGATCACTCCAGTCAGCCTGTCGAGCTGAGCCGCGAGTACGGAAGGCGGGCAGAGGCGGGCGTGCAGTACCGCTTCCCACATGATGACGCGGTACGTGTTCCCCGTCTCGTAGAGACCGGCCTGCCGTTTCATACGGGCCCGGACCGCGGCTTCCGTATCGCGCGGGGACTGGTGCAGGTCCGCGTAGCGGCTGAAGATGTGCCGGGCGTAGTCGGCGGTCTGGAGGGAACCCACGATCATCGCCGCCTCCCAAGCGCGGAAGGTCCGGGTCCGGTCGAACTCGGCGTTGATGTTCTCCTGGACGGACTGGTGGCCATGGGCGAGCTGCCGTCGCCACGAACGGACGTGGGACTCGAGACCCGCCAGACGGGCGGTCAGCTCCTCGGCCACATGAGGGTGGTCCGTCGCCGCCGCCCACTGTCGCAACTCCTCCGCTGTCGCGGTCTGCTTGCCGTTCTCCAGTTTGCTGACCTTGGACTGCGTCCAGCCGAGCAGCCGGGCGAGTTGTGCCCCGGTGAGTGACTTCGCCATGCGCAGCTCACGGAGCCTCATACCGAGGGCCACACGTGCTTGCTGGTAGTCGCTCACCGGTTCACGGTACCTACTCCGGCGCCGGGTTGTCCCTCCCGGCTTCCTGGTAGGGAACGGCGTAATGCCAAGCGGCGTCGCGCGCCTTGGCGTACCGGTTGACCGCGGCTGGTTCCGTGATCAGCTCGACATCTACCAGGTTGTCGTCACTGTCGAAGTTGAGCAGAGCGACCAGCCGGGAGTCGAAGATCCAGAAGTCCTCTTCGGGGAGGCGCAGCCCGTCGGCCTCGCCGCGCGTCAGCGTGTGGATGACCTCGCCCACCGCGCTGTTCCGGCGGGCGTTGTCCAGGAGGTACAACTGCCCCGTGGTCGGCGGGGCGTCCAAGATCCGTACCCGTTCGAACCGCTTACCGAGGGCGACTTGCTCTCGCCGCTCGGCGCACCATTCCGCGTCGACGCCCTCCCACAGCACCGGTTCGTCCCGGGTGAACTGCGCGTAGGTCTCCGTGAGTTCGTCCGATGCGTACCGGCGGCGTGTCTCCAGTCGCCATGCCGTGTGTTTGAAGGCTGTGAAGAGCCGGGCGAATTCGGCAAGGCCGATGACGTGCGGTACGCGGTCCTTTGGGCCGAAGTCCACAAGGATCTCGCGCGGTACAACGACTGCTGTCTCCCCCGGAGACAGGTGCTGGAGTTGGGTGAGGTCCTCGGGGTCGGTCAGCGGCCGGCCATGCACGATGGCCTCTCCCGTATCGAGGTCCTCATGGACGGCGGGACATCCGTTGACCCCGGATCCCGTTCCGTTGAAGCGCAGACGTCGCGCCATGATCCGTGTCCTCTCGCGTGCGGACTGTGATCAACCAGCATGACGGGGTCCGTACGTCCCCACCAGAGAATCCAGTCCCCGGTGTGAGAATGACAGCGAATAACCTCGCCAAGCGTGTGAATATTCGAGAATAAGTCGTGAGGTTACCGACGCGGCGTCCCTAATGTCTCGTCCATGGCTACGACGCGTAAGCCCCCGATCGGGGCCACCACCGCGGCGCTCGAACGACTCGGCACCGCCCTCACCGCCGCGGGGATCGTCTTGCCCTCCCTGGGCATCGACCACAGTTCGCCCCACCTGGCACTCATCGAACTCGGCCGCGTGCGCGCCGACGTGGCCGACCGGCTCGCGGAGGCGATCAGCCGGGGCCTGGCCGGGGGGAGCGGGGAGGCGTGACTGACCTGCCACCGCCCGGTATCGGGACCTGGGTGGTGGACACCCGGTGGGACCGGCTCGGACTGGTGATGGGGCAGGTGGGGCCCTGCGTACAGCTCAGGCCCCCGCAGGGCGGGCGCGAGTGGGACGCCGACCCCGCCCATGTCCGGCCGGCCACCCGCGCCGAGGAATTACGGGCCCGAGTGTCCGAGCGTAACCACAGGACCCGTCTGTGAAGGGAGCGCGCCGGGCGGGCGTCGCCGTCGAACGACCGGGACTCACCGAACCAGAGACGAATCGAGCCAGCCGCATGCCCCTGTTACGTCCGACCTTCGCATGGCTGGAGATCACAGGCCTCTGCAACGAGAAGTGCCGTCACTGCTACGCCGGCTCGTCCCCGCAGGGCGATCACGGCACCATGACCGACGACGACTGGCGCCGCGTCATCCGTGAACTGAAGGGCCTGGGCGTCAGGAACGTACAGTTCATCGGGGGAGAGCCCACCCTGCACCCGGCACTGCCCGGACTGATCCGGTACGCGCTGGCCAACGGCATGCTCATCGAAGTGTTCTCCAACCTGACGCACCTCACGGAGGCCGTCTGGAACGCCCTTCGACTCCCTGGGGTCCGGCTGGCGTTCAGCTACTACAGCGACGACCCCGCCGACCACGATGACGTGACCATGGCGCGCGGCTCCCACGCCAGAACCCGCGCCAACGTGGTGAAGGCCAGAAAACTCGGTATCCCACTGCGCGGCAGCGTCATCGGCGTACTCGAAGGCCAACGGGGCGAACAGGCGCGCGGAGATCTTCTGCGGCTGGGGATCCGGGATGTGCGCCAGGACCGCATCCGCCCCTTCGGCCGGGGCGCCGACGGCAAGGATCCCCGCATGGACAAGCTGTGTGGGCGGTGCGGCAGGGGCAAATTCGCGATCGGTCCGGACGGTGAGGTCTGGCCGTGCGTCTTTGCCCGGTGGATGGCTCTGGGCAACGTACATGAGCAGAGCCTCGAAGAGATCTACGCGGGCGTTCCCATGCGCGCGGCCCGTGCGGAACTTCAGGCCCTGTTCCCGGGCGCCGGTGTTTCGATGGCTCCTACGTGCCTGCCGGACTGCACCCCGTCGTTCGAGTCGTGCAGCCCACAGACGGCATGCGCTCCCGACGCGGCCTGCGGACCCACGAACAGTGACGGCGGGGACAGCGGAGGCGGGGAGCAGGCATGGACGAAACCCCGTGAAGCCATCGGCGCGCCGGAGCGTTCCGTTCGCTACTACAACCCTGGAGTCTCCGATACCGACTGCTGAACCGGGAACTTCTTCCCTTTTGGGCTGATCACGAGCCGTCGCCGGTAGCGTGGTCGGTCCGGTCCGGATCGCGAGCACGGAGTTCCCATGATGAGCGATGTCCTCTATCTGGCGCGCCGTGACGCCTACGCCGCGTTCCTCACCGCGGCGGACGCCGAATCCCACGTCGCCTGGCACCGCGCCGAGGGGCGATACGCCGATGACGCGGAGGCCGTCGCCGCGGTGGACCTCGCGTACGCGGCCACACGCGCCGCCTTCAACCTCATCGACGTGGAAGGGGTCGGCCCGGTCAAGGAGGCGCGGGCCGTGCTGGCGCGCCTGGCGGTGCTGAGCAGCGACGGAAACCCGAACCCGGAGTGGAAGGACTTCAAGGCGGCACGCGAGTCGTTCGTCCAGGCGGCGTCCGCGTATCTGCGGGGCGGGCAGCGGGGACGCGGCTGAGGCGTTCCGGCCCCTGGGAGCCCGCGCTCAGCGGGGGCCCAATGCCTCCATCGTGATGTCGATGTCGACGGTGAACGGGACGCCGGTCTTGAGGCGGTCGTGATGGATCCCCGTCAGCGCGTACGCTTTTGTCACCGGGTCCAGCTCGTAGACCCGTACGAGCGGGTGCTCGTCCGCGCCGGTCTTCTCCACCAACCAGAAATGGGGAATACCGGCCGCCGCGTACTTCCGCGGCTTGGCATCGCGATCACGGGCCTCGGAGTCCGGAGAGACGACTTCAATGGCCAGGAGGACATCTGTTACCTGGTAGCTGGTCTGGTCCCAGCCGGTGACGGCCTCGGCGCGGACGACGGACAAATCGGGTTCGGGCCCGTTGCGGCGATCGATGATCACGGTCATTTCTCGTTCGACCACGACGTCCGGTGGCGCGATTGCGCGAAGACTCATCAGCAGCAGTTCGATCATTCGAGCGTGGAAACGACGCTGCGGACTCACGAAGACAAGGCTCCCGTCGATCAACTCGGTGTGAGGCGGGAGTCCCGGCAGGGTGAACAGATCGTCCACGGTGTAGCCGTCCTGAGGGGGCACAGGCCACTGGTGTGCGGCCTTGACTGGCTCGGCGGTCATGATTCCTCCCATGGACGGAATAATGGTCCTGCTTTTCCACCGTAGCGGCGCAGTCGGATTGATGTCATCACAATGAGTGACTGCTCCTGTGAAGCTGACACCAAGGGCCCTCCGATCAGATCTTTCGCCTGCCTATCAGCTTCGGCTTCGGCTCCAGGTTCTCCAGGCCGTGCCACGCCAGGTTCACCAGGTGCGCCGCCACCTCCGACTTCTTCGGGCGGCGCGCGTCCACCCACCACTGGCCCGTCAGGGCCACCATGCCGACCAGGGCCTGCGCGTACAGCGGGGCCAGCTTCGGGTCGAAGTGGCGGTTCTTGAACTCCGTGCCGAGGATGTCCTCGACCTGCGTGGCGATGTCGCTGATCAGCGACGCGAACGTGCCCGTCGACTGGGCGACCGGCGAGTCGCGGACCAGGATGCGGAAGCCGTCCGTGTACGTCTCGATGTAGTCGAGCAGTGCGAACGCCGCCTGCTCCAGCAGCTCCCGCGGATGGCCGGCGGTCAGGGCGCTCGTGACCATGTCCAGGAGCTGGCGCATCTCGCGGTCCACGACCACCGCGTACAGGCCTTCCTTGCCGCCGAAGTGCTCGTAGACGACGGGCTTGGAGACCCCGGCCTTCGCCGCGATCTCCTCCACCGACGTCGCCTCGAAGCCCTTCTCCGCGAAGACCGTCCGGCCGATGTCGAGAAGCTGCTCACGCCGTTCCGCGCCGGTCATCCGGACCCGGCGGGTCCGCCGGCCCGTCGCGGGACGGGACTTCTCCGTGCTGGACTGCTTGCTCGTACCGCCGTCGATCGCCACGGTGCCCATCATGCCTTGGCGGGTGCGCTCTTGCGGCGGGAGTCCAGACGCGAGGCGCTCGGCCAGCGGGCGTCGCTCGCCCAGCCCAGCACCTCGAACCAGCGGATCAGCCGCGCGCTCGAATCGAGCTGCCCCCGCTCCACGCCGTGCCGGGCGCTCGTCGGGTCCGCGTGGTGCAGGTTGTGCCACGACTCACCGCAGGACAGCACCGCCAGCCACCACACGTTGCCCGAACGGTCCCGCGACTTGAAAGGCCGCTTGCCGACCGCGTGGCAGATCGAGTTGATCGACCACGTGACGTGGTGCAGCAGCGCCACCCGCACCAGCGACCCCCAGAAGAACGCCGTGAACGCGCCCCACCAGGACATCGTCACCAGACCGCCCACAAGCGGCGGCACCAGCAGCGAGACAGCCGTCCACAGCGCGAACTGACGCGACACCGCCCGGATCACCGGATCCTTGATCAGATCGGGTGCGTACTTCTGCTGCGACGTCTGCTCCTCGTCGAACAGCCAGCCGATGTGCGCCCACCACAGCCCCTTCAGCAGCGCGGGCAGCGTCTCGCCGAACCGCCACGGCGAGTGCGGGTCGCCCTCCGCGTCGGAGAACTTGTGATGCTTACGGTGGTCCGCCACCCAGCGGACCAGCGGCCCCTCCACGGCCAGCGACCCCGCCACCGCGAGCACGATCCGCAGCGGGCGCTTCGCCTTGAACGCGCCGTGGGTGAAGTAGCGGTGGTAGCCGATCGTCACCCCATGGCAGCCGATGTAGTACATCGCCACCATCAGGCCCAGATCCAGCCAGCTCACACCACCCCACGACCAGGCCAGCGGCACCGCCGCCAGCAGGGCCAGGAACGGCACCACGATGAAGAGCAGCAGCGCGAACTGCTCAAGAGAGCCCTTGCTCTCCCCGCCGATCGTGGCGGAAGGTAGTGGAGTGGATCCGGAGGGTGACGGCTGAGGGGAATCGTTCATCACGTCGGGAGGCGTGGACATGGGGATCCCTGGGGTGAGGTGGGGAGGCGGGGGGAGGTGGGGGGGAATCGGACAGAAGGTCGGATACAGGTGCGTAACCTACGGCAACGTAAGTATGGCAGTGCCGAACCACGAGGCAAGAGGGCTGTGGATAACGTCAGGCGAAGGCCACCTATCCTTGGACCGTCGGACAGCGCGGTCCGCAAAGTCTCCAGAACCCCTCCAGACGTGCTCAAACACTGCAAGGAGCCGCACCTGTGAGCAGTGCCGACCAGACCCCAACCGCCAGCGCGGAGCTCCGCTCAGACATCCGCCGTCTTGGTGACCTCCTGGGCGAGACCCTCGTACGGCAGGAAGGCCCGGAGCTCCTTGAGCTCGTCGAACGGGTCCGCGCCCTCACGCGCGAGAACGGTGAAGCCGCCGCCGAGCTTCTCGGGGACACCGATCTGGAAACCGCGGGCAAGCTGGTCCGCGCCTTCTCCACCTACTTCCATCTCGCCAACGTCACCGAGCAGGTCCACCGCGGCCGCGAGCTGCGCGAGCGCCGCGCCGCCGAGGGCGGCCTCCTCTCCCGCACCGCCGACCGGCTCAAGGACGCCGACCCCGACCACCTCCGCGAGACCGTCAAGAACCTCAACGTACGGCCCGTCTTCACCGCGCACCCCACCGAAGCCGCCCGCCGCTCCGTACTCAACAAGCTCCGCCGCATCGCCGAGCTCCTCGACGCCCCCGCGCTCGCCTCCGACCGGCGCCGCCACGACCTGCGGCTCGCCGAGTCCATCGACCTGATCTGGCAGACCGACGAGCTGCGCGTCGTACGGCCCGAACCCGCCGACGAAGCCCGCAACGCCATTTACTACCTGGACGAACTGCACGTCGGCGCCGTCGGCGACGTACTCGAAGACCTCGTCGCCGAACTCGAACGCGTCGGCGTCGAGCTGCCCCCCGGCACCCGCCCCCTCACCTTCGGCACCTGGATCGGCGGCGACCGCGACGGCAACCCCAACGTCACCCCCGAGGTCACCCGCGAAGTCCTGATCCTCCAGCACGAGCACGGCATCACCGACGCCCTCGAACTCGTCGACCAGCTCCGCGGCCAGCTCTCCAACTCCATCCGCTACACCGGCGCCACCGACGAGCTCCTCGACTCCCTCCAGAACGACCTCGTCCGGCTCCCCGAGATCAGCCCCCGCTACAAGCGCCTCAACGCCGAAGAGCCCTACCGCCTCAAGGCCACCTGCATCCGGCAGAAGCTCGTCAACACCCGCGAGCGCCTCGCCAGGAACATCCCCCACGAGAACGGCCGCGACTACCTCGGCACCGCCGAACTCCTCGACGACCTCACCCTCATCCAGACCTCCCTGCGCGAACACCGCGGCGGCCTCTTCGCCGACGGCCGCATGGACCGCACCATCCGCACCCTCGCCGCCTTCGGCCTCCAGCTCGCCACCATGGACGTACGGGAACACGCCGACGCCCACCACCACGCGCTCGGCCAGCTCTTCGACCGCCTCGGCGAGGAATCCTGGCGGTACGTCGACATGCCGCGCGAATACCGGCAGAAGCTCCTCGCCAAGGAACTCCGCTCCCGCCGCCCCCTCGCCCCCACCCCGGCCCCGCTCGACGCCGCCGGCGAGAAGACCCTCGGCGTCTTCCACACCGTCCGCCAGGCCTTCGAACGCTTCGGGCCCGAAGTCATCGAGTCCTACATCATCTCCATGTGCCAGGGAGCCGACGACGTCTTCGCCGCCGCCGTCCTCGCCCGTGAGGCCGGACTCCTCGACCTCCACGGCGGCTGGGCCAAGATCGGCATCGTGCCGCTCCTCGAAACCACCGACGAGCTGCGCGCCGCCGACATCATCCTCGACGAGATGCTCGCCGACCCCTCCTACCGGCGCCTCGTCTCTCTGCGCGGCGACGTCCAGGAGGTCATGCTCGGCTACTCCGACTCCTCCAAGTTCGGCGGCATCACCACCTCACAGTGGGAGATCCACCGCGCCCAGCGCCGCCTCCGCGACGTCGCCCACCGGCACGGCGTACGGCTGCGCCTCTTCCACGGCCGCGGCGGCACCGTCGGCCGCGGCGGCGGCCCCTCCCACGACGCGATCCTCGCCCAGCCCTGGGGCACCCTCGAAGGCGAGATCAAGGTCACCGAACAGGGCGAGGTCATCTCCGACAAGTACCTCATCCCCTCCCTCGCCAGGGAGAACCTGGAACTGACCGTCGCCGCCACCCTCCAGGCGTCCGCCCTGCACACCGCGCCCCGCCAGTCCGACGAAGCCCTGGCCCGCTGGGACTCCGCCATGGACATCGTCTCGGACGCCGCGCACGGCGCGTACCGCACCCTCGTCGAGGACCCCGACCTCCCCGCGTACTTCTTCGCCTCCACCCCCGTCGACCAGCTCGCCGACCTCCACCTCGGCTCCCGCCCCTCCCGGCGGCCCGACTCCGGCGCCGGCCTCGACGGCCTGCGCGCCATCCCGTGGGTCTTCGGCTGGACCCAGTCACGGCAGATCGTGCCCGGCTGGTTCGGCGTCGGCTCCGGCCTCAAGGCGCTGCGCGCGGCCGGCCCCGACACCGTCCTCGACGAGATGCACGAACACTGGCACTTCTTCCGGAACTTCCTCTCGAACGTCGAGATGACGCTCGCCAAGACCGACCTCCGGATCGCCCGCCACTACGTCGACACCCTCGTCCCCGACCACCTCAAGCACGTCTACGAGGCGATCGAGGCCGAACACGCCCTCACCGTCCAGGAAGTCCTCCGTATCACCGGCGGCGAGAAGCTCCTCGACTCCAACCCGGTGCTCCAGCAGACGTTCGCCATCCGCGACGCCTACCTCGACCCGATCTCCTACCTCCAGGTCTCGCTGCTGGCCCGCCAGCGCGCCGCCGCCGAGCAGGGCGCGCCGCCGGACCCGCTGCTGGGCCGGGCCCTGCTGCTCACGGTCAACGGGGTCGCGGCGGGACTCCGCAACACCGGCTGACACAGCCGTACGTACGGCTGACATACGGCTGGCGTAGGGCTGACGTAGGACTGCCCCTGTACCGGATCCCCGGGATCCGGTACAGGGGCAGTCCCGTAGGGCCTGGAGCCGGGGCGCCCGACGCGGACCGCGCCCCCGCACCACACCCCCCCCAGCACGTCGCCCCCACCAGCACACCCCCCCCCCCCCCCCCGCCCCCCCCCCGACGCCGCCCGCGCCCCCCGCCC
>NZ_JBHURV010000001.1:527527-534383 GCF_042673865.1 Streptomyces sp. NPDC056987 | reverse complement strand
CCCCGCCCGCGGTGGCGGCGGCCTGGGAGGCGGCGGTGGCCGCCCAGGAGGCGCGACGGGCCGCGTTCACGGCGGAGTTGGAGGCGTTGATGGCGTTCCGGGCGGCGTCCGCCGCGCCCTTGGCGGCGGACGCCGCTTTGCGGGCCGCCGCACCGGACTTCCCCACGTCCTGCTGGGCGGCTTCGGCTTCCGTCGCAGCCGTCTCCGCGGCTTCCTTGGCCTTGGCCGCGGCGGTCTGGGCACGCTCGGAGGTCTCGACGGCCAAGTCCGTCTCGGCCTGGGCCCGTCTGCCTTCGCGCTCGACGACCGCGACGAGTTCCTCGATCGTCGCCGTCTCCTGGTCCCGGGCGCGCGCGATGTGCTGGCCGGTGTCGAGGAACCACTGGGCCTCCTCGGCGGCGCCGCTCAGCGCACGGTTCGCGTACTTGCGCACCTCGGGTCCGGCCGTGGTGAGCATGGTGCCGATCTGGACCCGGGCGTCCTCCAGGCGCGCGGTGAACTGGCCCTCGGCCAGGAAGCCCTCCAGTGCTTTCGCGGTGCCCGCGCTGAGTGCGGCGCCCGCCTCACGTTTGACGGCCTTGTCGCCGGTGGCCAGGACGGTCGCGGTCGCCACCCGCAGGTCGTCCAGCAGGGCGGGGGCGAAACCCTCCGCGAGGAAGGCGGCGACGGCGCTGTCGCCGCCGTCGAGTGCCTCGACGGCCCCGCGCCGCAGTCCCTTGCCCGAGCGGGCGAGGCAGCTGGCCACCGCGACACGGTTGTCCTCCGCCAGCGCCTTCGGCAGGGTCTGCGCGAGAAACGCCCCGATGTCCGCGTCGGTGCCGGACAGCGCCCCGGCCGCCGCCGCCTTGGTCGACCGTCCCCCCTCCAACCATGCCTTGACCACCTCGGCCCGCTCGGTGTCCGGCAGCGCGGACGAACCGGTCACCACGCCGCGCCCGGTTGCTGCGCGGGCCACGGGCCCCGCCGCGAAGGGTGTCGCCGCTGCGGCGCTGACGGCCGCGATCGCCCCGAGAAGTCTTCTGCGGCTCCAGAAAGTCGGCTGCATGGGTGTGGTCTCCTTGTCCCCGAAAAAGAAGATCAGCGGTCAATGGACATCAGCTGCGCTCGCTCGGTCACAACACGGCGTAAGCACGACGTAAGCACGGCCAGGGTGGCGACAGGAAGCCATACCGGCGCTCCGCCCGAGTTCAATCCGGAAAAACCTTACGGAAGACAATCCCACCAACACCACTCCCCTGGGGAATGTTTTTCGACATTCCCGAAAAGCGGAATGCCTCGTTTCGTTGCCACATCTTTATGAGAGGAGATACAACCACTCCGGGATGTGACACACATCACTCGAAGATGCCGCGCTCGCTGTCTACTCTGGGCACGGGAGGGGGAGGCAGGGCCTGCGGTGCACGCCGAAATCGTGGGAGCGGAACAGTTTCCTTTCACTCCGTACAGCCAGGAAGACCAGGCGCCTTCTGCTACACCCCTGCCCGACCGGGGTCCCCTATCCGGATTTCTCCCGGTGTCTCCCGCCGAAAACCGATCACGCTTTCTGACGCTTTCACGCCGGTGCCGACCAGCGTTTCGGTCACTGATTCCGAGAAACGAAATGAGGAATGCGATGAGGACGCCCATGACACGTCCGGCGAAATCCCGCAGGCGGAGACTCACGGCCCGGGTGACGGGTTCCCTTGCCGCCTGCCTCCTGGCATGGGCCGCCGTGGCCGCCAGTTCCGGCGAGCCCCGCCCCGGGACCGCCGTAGCGAGGGTCGCCGACCAGGCTCCCGCCTACGCGGTCGAGGACTTCGCCTACCCACAGGCGGGCGAGATCCACGAGGAGAAAGGCCTTCTCCTCAAGCGGGGGGACGGGCACATCACGCTGGCCGACTGCCGGTCAGGCACTGACCTGCTCCATGTCATGGCCCGCGGGTACGAGGAGTTCTGCTTCCGGACCACCGGGGACTCGGGTTGGCTGACCATGGAGCTTCCGAACGCCTATCTGGTCATGGGCAACGACTACGCCACCGAGGTCGACATGACCAGGGGCACCGAGACGAAGACCTACGACATCGAGAAGAACACCTGGACGGGGGTGGGTGAAACCGTGGAGAACGGCCGCGAGTACACGCTCATGGAGATCAGGACCACCAAATAGCGTCGGCACAGCCCCCGTTGCCCGCACCGTCACCAGGGAAAGCAGTCATGCACCCACCGGACCCGTGCGCGCGGCCGCGGTGACCGACCGCGACGCCGGCGACACGACGGTTCACGTGGGGTCGCGCGTCGCCGGCTGACCCGCACACTGCCCTCAGCCCGTCACGTTCCGAACAGCAAGGGGTTTCCCGTGCTCAGACCGAACCGCTCCACTCTGGCCGCCATAGCCGCCGGCCTGCTCGCCGTCGCGTCGGCCGTCGCCGCTCCGGCCAACGCCGTCACGGGCGTGCCGGCCGCGGACGGCACCTATGCCTTCACCGCCAAGCTGGACATCGGCGACTCCCACCGCGCCTGCTCCGGCGTACTCGTCGAGTCCCGCTGGGTGCTCACCGCCGCCAGTTGCTTCGCCCCGGACCCGAACGTCAGCCTCGACATCCCGGCCGGCCCGCCCGCACTGGCCACCAAGGCCACGATCGGCCGCACCGATCTGTCCGGCACCGCCGGCGCGGTTCGCGACGTCGTCGAGCTCGTCCCGCACCACGACCGCGACCTGGTACTCGCCCGGCTCTCCGCCTCGGTCGGCATCACCCCCGCCCCCCTGGCAGCTACCCCGGCCGCCGCCGGCGAGCGGCTCACCGTGGCCGGATACGGCCGTACCGTCGACTCCTGGGTGCCCGACACGTTGCACACCGGCACGTTCACCGTGAATGCCGTCGACGCCGGCCTGCTCGCCACCACCGGCAACGACGGCGCCGCCGTCTGCCAGGGCGACGCCGGCGGCCCCGCGCTGCGCGCCACCGCGAACGGCGTCGAACTGGTCGCCCTCAGCAGCCGCTCCTGGCAGGCCGGCTGCCTCGGCACCGACGAGTCGGTCACCGACACCGGCGCCGTCAGTACGCGACTGGACGACGTCACCGACTGGATCGGCACCCACGTCGCCCGCTGGACCCTCACAGCGCACGTCAACGGCAAGTACGTCACCCCTGAGATCAATGAGACAGGCAACCAGCAGGGCAAGCTCCGTGCCCGGGCCACCACCCCGGCCGGCTGGGAGCAGTACACCCTGCACACGCGCGACGGCGGCCAGACGGTCTCGCTGCGCGCCGAGGCGAACAACCTGTGGGTCACCACCGAGAACACCATGACCGGAGACCACCAGGGCATGCTCCGCGCCCGCGGTACGGCCGCTCCCGCCGGCTGGGAGCAGTACACCCTCGTACCGCAAGGCGGCCAGAACTACGCCCTGAAGGCCAAGGTCAACGACAAGTTCGTCGCCGTGGAGCACAACTACACCGGCTCCGACGCCGACCTGCTGCGCGCCCGCTCCACCGCCGTCACCGGAGGCTGGGAGCGCTTCACCTTCCAGCACGCCGACAACTTCACCGTTACCGGCAAGCCGCCCGCCGCCCCTACCCCCCGGCCCCTGGACTGACCGAACGACACCGGATGCCGGGCCACCCGACAAGATCCCCGAAACCGGAGAACTCCTACCCCGGACGAGTCCGGGATGGGAGTTCAGCAAACCTGACCAGGGCATTTCTGTGCATACCCAGAGTGTCCGAGGGGGGACTTGAACTCTCCACTCGGGCACCAGCCATCAACCGTTCTGACCTGCTAAAACGCCCGTCGACAGGCTTGATGTCGGCGGGCGTTTCTCCTGTTCTTTCCTGCTGTTTCAGGCCCTTTCGGGCCGCTGTTGGTCATGCGTTGGTCATGTGACCAACCGTCCTGCTCATGACGGAAGAGTCGAGTACCGCTCGATGCTCGCTCGGCCCGTGGACCGGTCGAGTAGGCGCAGCTCCCACGGCCCTGTGTTCACGTCGAAGTCTTTCCCGAACCCCACCCACTTGCCCGCCATGCGTCGGCCTGTCGGTTCGATCAGCATCTGAATGGCACCGTGATACCGGGCACCCTGGTAGTAGCCATCGGCCGCAGTCTGTTCGGTCCACGTGCCCGTGATGACGTTCCGGTCCACGGTGAGATCCAGAGACAGGGGGCTGTCCGGGTTGGTCGACGCGCGGGGCAGGCTCTGAGCTGTCAGCCGGTTGCCGTGCTGGACGATCACTACGTGGTGCTTGCAGTCGAACGTCTCGTCACGGCTCGATGAGTAGAACTCGTACCGGGACAGCCAGACGCCCGCGTACTCGCCCTGCGTCTCCGGCTCCAGGCTTGCGACGGCATCGGTGGTGCCGACTTCACCAGCTTCCATGTCGTGGCCTCCTGCGCCGTCTGAGTGGACGCGGGTCATGGGGATGGCGAACCCCAGCGATTCGGGGGCGCGGCCCGTGAACCGCTTCAGCGCCCGCGCGTACAGCGGACGGCATGTCCTGGTCTCCCCGGACTCCCAGCGTTGCACGAGTCGTTTGGAGGCGTCGTTGGGCTCCCCCAGTTCCTCGCCCGCGCCCCGGAGGCCCTGGGCAAACTCGTCCTGGCTGAGGTTCATCGACTTGCGTACTGAGGTCAGCACGTCGTTAGGGGTCCGCTCACGCTCGGCCGTAGTCGTCATGATCTGAGGCTAGCCACGCCGCGCCTTCAATGACACCGGTTTGACGCCCTCGGCGTGACGCCGACATGACGCCCGAGGGACACCTTGAGCGTCGCCGCGATGGTGATGGCTAACCCGGAACATGGTCGTCATGTCCATCCGCATCAGCACCTACAAGGTGAGAGCAGACGGTACGCAGACGGAGCCGCAGACCCTGTACGAGGGTGAGGGCGGGGAACCCCTCGCTACTGGCTCGATGCCCACGTGCTCGTGCCCCCAGTGCCGAGGCGGACGGCAGGACCGGAGCACGCCTGACACCCGATCGCGTGGAGGCCATGCAGCATGAGTACGGCAGTAGTGATCCGCGACCCGAAGGCTTACGTCACGCCGGACGTGTGGGAGCGGGAGGTGACCCTTCTCCTCCGGAACCCGGAGAACACCCGCGAACTGGCGGAGGCCAAGTTCGGGCAGGCCATCGCCTACCTGGTCACGTGCGGCAAGAACCCGGACCTGCTCATGGGTCCGTCCAAGCAGGTGGACGAGGCGTGGCACTCGTTCATGCTGGACTCGATCCCGTACCACCACTTCACGGACCGGCACTTCGGCCGGTACATCCACCACGTCCCGGAGCTTCCGGGGGCGGCGGCGGGAGCCCTGTCCTCCGCCGATGACGAGGTGAAGAAGGACGGGCGCGACGCCGAGACCGGTGGCCCGCTCGTTCTGGAGCGGACGATCAACGCCATCAGGGCGGCCGGGTTCGAGATCGACCCCGACCTGTGGGGCATGGAGAGTGCAGCCGACTGCAACCAGTGCCACGCGGGGTGCCACGACTCGCCCAAGTAAGGCCGAACGGCGCATGAGTTGGGGCTCATCCCCGTAAATTGAGGGTGGGCCCCACTCCCGGAGAGGAACCTTGCATGTCACTGGCTGAGTCCTGGGACAGGTACGCGGTCGGGAGTACGCCCCGTAGGGCCGCGAACGCCAACGGAGATACGACCTGGCTGAACTGGACTCAGTACCCAGATCACGGGCCCAACGAGGGTCTTCTAGGTCCCGTCGCCGGGCGCCGAGTGTTGGAACTCGGCTCGGGGAGCGGAAGCAACCTGGCACATCTGGTGACTCTCGGCGCGTCCGGTCTCGGGGTGGACGTTGCCCCCGCCCGCGAGGCTGTGGCACGGGAGCGATGGGGTGATCTGCCGGGACTTGAGTTCCGCACGGCGGAAGCGACGGCGTTTCTGTGCGGGACAGACCAGACATTCGATGTCGTGCTCTCGATCTTCGGCGCCGTCTGGTTCGTCGATCCGGAGACTCTGCTCCCGCTGATCCGGGCCCGCATGGCAGCAGGCGGCATTCTGGCGTTCTCACACCTCCCTGCCGGAAGCCAGAGTCCGCGACCAGGCAGGGCAGGCATGCGGTGCGACCACAGCCCAAGCGCATGGGAACGGCTCCTCACAGACCACGGATTCACTGATGCGTCCGCATCCGTCATCGACCCGCCGGAAGGCCGGACCTTGGGCACGATGCTCGTTCGTGCGGAAGTTCTCTGACCCTGCCTGCCCACGCATGACGATGCCCCCGACGCGTACGCCGAGGGCATGCCAGGCTGCTGTGCGCCTGCCTCAGGCGCTCTCACCGATGTGCCGGTACAAGGTGGCGCGGGAGACTCCCCGACTGGCGGCACAGCAAGGTCACGAACGACCTGGAGGCCAGGGAGAACCCGGTAGAGGTTTCCGCCAACATCCGGCACCACTCGCCGGGCTACACCATGGCCCGGTACGGCCACTCACGTAAGGACGGAGCGCGGCGCCGCGCCGCCTCCGGAGCGGGCCGACTCGGCCTGTCATCCCTGGTCTGACCAGGAGATTCGCTCGGCTGTTGGTCACGCCACAGCCCGAGAAACAGAAAAACCCCACGTGAAGTGGGGTCTCTGCTGGTGTCCGAGGGGGGACTTGAACCCCCACGCCCGATAAAGGGCACTAGCACCTCAAGCTAGCGCGTCTGCCATTCCGCCACCCGGACGAGTGGTCGAACCGCGGCGATCTTGGCGATCTCCCCGCGGCGACAAGAACAACGATACCAGGGGTTCACGGTGCCTCTCACCCGTATATCCGGTGGTCAGCGGTGGGGGGGGGGGCGGGGGGGGGGCGGTCGGCCCCCCGGGGGGAAGACCCGCGGCGCGGGGGGCGCCGCGGGGTAGGGGGGAGGGGGGGGTGGGGGGGGGTGGGC
>NZ_JBHURV010000001.1:167233-527517 GCF_042673865.1 Streptomyces sp. NPDC056987 | reverse complement strand
CCTCGTCCACCGGGGGGTTTTGTTTGGTGGGGGGTTTGTTTTTTTTTAAACCCACCCGGTTTCTCGCGGGTGGGCGGGGGGGGGGGTGGGGGGGGGGGGGGGCCGATCGCGCACCGGGCGTCATCCCGTGCGCACGCGGTGACGCCGGGGTTACGGCATGAGGTGGTAGTCGGGGAAGTTGCCCGGCAGGCGTTCGCCCGGCGGGCCGTCCGTGACCGCGTGGACCAGGAGCTCGCCGC
The DNA here is from genome assembly GCF_042673865.1 of Streptomyces sp. NPDC056987. Lineage (NCBI taxonomy): Bacteria > Bacillati > Actinomycetota > Actinomycetes > Kitasatosporales > Streptomycetaceae > Streptomyces > Streptomyces sp. NPDC056987. The sequence continues at coordinate 527,278 of NZ_JBHURV010000001.1, read as the reverse complement.
CGACGAAGGCGCCGCGCCAGGAGTGGCCGAAGCCGCCGAACAGCTCGTCGCGGTCGCCCCGGGAGCGGGGTTTTCCGTGGCCGGTCTTGAAGGCCCGGATCTGGGGTGCCAGCCGGGCATACGTCGCCGGGTCGTCGGTGGACAGGGTCGCGACGAGGGCGCCGTTCGAGGCGTTCATCGCGGCCAGCAGCTCCGCCTCCGTGTCGACCAGGACGATCGTGTCGACCGGGCCGAAGGGTTCCGCGTGGTGGAGGGGGGAGGACGGGGGCGGATTGAGCAGGGTGACCGGGGCCAGATACGCGCTGGTGTCCTGGTCGGGGAGGAAGCGGGCGTCCGCGAGAGCGCCCCGGTGGAGCGGTACGGCGCCGCGGCCGATCGCCTCGGTGACCTGGTCTGCCAGCTCCTTCGCCTTGGCCGCGTTGATGAGCGGCCCGAAGTCCAGCTCCGGCGGCCGGTCGTCCGGGGACTCGACGGCGAGGGGGTGGCCCAGGCGGATCGAGCGTACGGCGGGGAGGTACGCGGCGAGGAAGTCCGCGAAGAGGGAGCGCTGGACGACGAAGCGCGGATACGCCGTGCAGCGCTGCTTCCCGTAGTCGAAGAGCTTGGGGATCACGGCGGTCAGGGCGGAGAAGTCGGTGCAGTTCCAGACGCCCCAGGTGTTGAGTCCCTCCTGTTCGAGGACATGGCGCTTGCCGACGTCGGCGACCGCGGTGGCGATCCCGGCGCCGGTGTCCCGGCCGCCGACGAAGGAGACGCAGCCGATCTCGGGCGCGCGCACCAGCGCCTCGGAGAGTTCGCCGCCGCTGCCGCTGACCAGCGTGACGGGGACGCCCTCACGGGCGGCGAGCGCGCAGGCCAGGGTGAGACAGGCGACGCCGCCGTCGGTGGGGGTCTTGGCGATGACCGCGTTGCCGGCCAGCGCCTGCACCAGCAGGGCGTGGACGAGGACGGACATCGGGTAGTTCCAGCTCGCGATGTTGGAGACCGGCCCCGGCAGCGGGGTACGGCCCGCCAGCATGGGCCCGGCTCCGTCCACGTACCAGCGCACGCCGTCGATCGCACGGTCGACGTCGGCCTGGGCGAGGCGCCAGGGCTTGCCGATCTCCCAGACGAGGAGGAGTGCGAGCAGTTCGCGGTGCGCGGTGAGCGCGTCGAGCGTCGCGCTCACCCGGGCGGCGCGCTCCGGCAGCGGGATGTGGCGCCAGGCGCGGTGCGCGTCGAGCGCGGCGCGCACCGCCTGCCGGGCGGTGTCGCCGTCCAGCCGCGGCGGGCCCGCGATCGGGCTCCCGTCGACGGGGCTGGTGGCGGGCAGGGCCCGCCCGTCGGACCGCCAGGACGCGGCCCAGAGGTTGCGTACCCGGTCGTCCTGGAAGGCCTCGGGCGCGGCGGCGAGGCTGCGCTCCCAGGCGTCCGGCCAGGCGGTGCCCGGTTTGAGGATCAGTGAGGTGGGTGCCATTGAGGGTCTCCGCTCCGATGAGGCGGGAGGTGCATGGCTCGGTTCGGGCTCGGATCAGGACCGCCGACCGGCGGTGCGGGGAGCCGGTGGTGCGGGTGGCACGCACCCGCTCTCAAGTATGGGTGACACCGCGTGACGGCGCGAGGTGGTCCAGGACCAGCCGCGCGGTCTCCGAAGGGGTGGAGCCGACCCGGATCCCGGCCGCCTCCAGCGCCTTGCGCTTGCCCTCCGCCGTACCGGAGGAGCCCGAGACGATCGCGCCCGCGTGCCCCATGGTCTTGCCCTCGGGCGCGGTGAACCCGGCGATGTAGCCGATGACCGGCTTGCTCACCCGCTCGGCGGCGTAGGCGGCGGCGCGTTCCTCGGCATCGCCGCCGATCTCGCCGATGAGCACGACGAGTTCGGTGTCGGGGTCGTCCTCGAAGGCGGCGAGGCAGTCGATGTGGCTGGTGCCGACGACCGGGTCGCCGCCGATGCCGACCGCCGAGGAGAAGCCGATCTCCCTCAGCTCGTACATGAGTTGGTAGGTGAGCGTGCCGGACTTCGACACGAGGCCGATCCGGCCCGGCTTGGTGGCGATGTCCGCCGGGATGATGCCGGCGTTGGACTGCCCGGGGCTGATGAGGCCGGGGCAGTTGGGGCCGATGATCCGGGTGGCATGCTGCTTGGCGTACGCGGTGAAGGCGACGGCGTCGTGGACGGGGATGCCCTCGGTGATGACGACGGCGAGCCCGATCCCGGCGTCCACCGCCTCGGTCACGGCCCCCCGGGCGAACTGGGGTGGCACGAAGACGACGGTGACGTCCGCGCCGGTCGCCTCGATGCCCTCGCGTACGGAGCCGAAGACGGGCACGGTGGCGCCGTCGAGGTCGATCCGGGCGCCGGCCTTGCGCGGGTTGACGCCGCCGACGACCGAGGTGCCCGCGGCGAGCATCCGCCGGGTGTGCCGCATGCCCTCGGCGCCGGTCATGCCCTGGACGAGTACCTTGCTCTCCTTGGTCAGGAAGATGGCCATGGTGTTCCTCTCCTCATCCCGCGTTCGCGAGCGCGGCGGCCTGCCGGGCCGCCCCGTCCATGGTGGTGGCCTGCTGTACGAGCGGGTGCGCGCGCTCCGCGAGGATCGCCCGGCCGCGGGCCGCGCTGTTGCCGTCGAGGCGGACCACGAGCGGCCGGGTCAACGTCACTGATTCCAGGGCCCGTACGATGCCGTCGGCGACCGCGTCGCAGGCCGTGATGCCGCCGAAGACATTGACGAAGACGGATTTCACGGCCGGGTCGGAGAGGATGACGGAGAGCCCGTCCGCCATCACCTGGGCGGACGCGCCGCCCCCGATGTCGAGGAAGTTGGCGGGGCGGGCGCCACAGCCGGCCACCACGTCGAGGGTGGACATGACGAGGCCGGCGCCGTTGCCGATGATGCCGACCTCGCCGTCGAGCTTCACGTAGTTGAGCCCCTTGGCCGCCGCCTCCGCCTCCAGCGGGTCGCCGCCGGGATCGGGCTCCGTCTCGCCCCACCGCGCCTGCCGGAAGAGGGCGTTGTCGTCAAGGGTGACCTTGCCGTCGAGGGCGAGAATGAGCCCTTCCGTGGTGCGTACCAACGGGTTCACCTCGACCAGCAGGGCGTCCTCGCGGACCACCACCTGCCAGAGCGCCCGCAGGACGGGGACGACCCCGTCGGGCAGCCCGGCCGCCGCGGCGATCCGGGTGGCGACCTCCTCGGTGACGCCTTCCGCCGGGTCGACGGGGACCCGGGCCACCGCCTCGGGCCGGACCGCCGCGACCTCCTCGATCTCCATGCCGCCCTCGGCCGAGGCGATGGCGAGGAAGGTCCCGGCCGCCCGGTCGAGGACGTAGCTCACATAGAACTCGGCCTCGATGGCGACGGGTTGGGCGAGCATCAGCGCCCGGACGGTGTGCCCCTTGATGTCCATGCCGAGTATCTGGCGTGCGGTCAGTTCGGCCGCCGCCGGATCGGCGGCGAGCTTCACCCCGCCCGCCTTGCCGCGCCCTCCGGTCTTCACCTGCGCCTTGACGACCACGCGCCCGCCGAGCCGCCGCGCGGCCGCCCCGGCGTCCTTGGCCGTGGCCGCCACCTCGGCTTTCGGCACCGCGATGCCGTGTTCCGCGAAGAGTTCCCTTGCCTGGTGTTCGTACAGATCCATGGCTGCTCCCCTTGCTTTCCCGTTGACGAAAAGTGGCGCACGCCCCCTGGACACCACCCGCCCGGATGCGGGATAACAAGCTTCATACAGTATTCGTCGACTGTATGCAATGTACCGGGGCGGGCGCTCGCCCCTCCCCGGCGAAGGACTACGAAGGGACAGGGACCTCCTCATGCCCGACGACAGCCAAGAACTCATCTCCGGTGGTCATCTCGTCGCCAAGGCACTCAAAGCGGAGGGTGTCGAGGTCATCTACACCCTCTGCGGCGGCCACATCATCGACATCTACGACGGCTGCGTCGACGAGGGCATCGATGTCGTCGACGTACGTCATGAGCAGGTGGCCGCCCACGCCGCGGACGGCTACGCCCGTATCACCGGAAAGCCGGGGTGCGCGGTGGTCACCGCCGGGCCCGGCACCACCGACGCCGTGACCGGGGTCGCCAACGCCTTCCGCGCCGAGTCGCCCATGCTGCTGATCGGCGGTCAGGGGGCGCACACTCAGCACAAGATGGGCTCGCTCCAGGACCTCCCCCACGTCGACATGATGACCCCCATCACCAAGTTCGCCGCCACCGTGCCGGACACGGCCCGCGCGGCCGACATGGTCTCGATGGCGTTCCGCGAGTGCTACCACGGCGCCCCGGGACCGTCCTTCCTGGAGATCCCGCGCGATGTGCTGGACGCGAAGGTGCCGGTGGAGAAGGCCCGGGTCCCCGCGGCCGGGCAGTACCGGGCCTCGACCCGCTCGGCCGGCGACCCCGAGGCCGTCGAGAAACTCGCCGACCTGCTCACACACGCCGAGAAGCCGGCCATCCTGCTCGGCAGCCAGGTCTGGACGACCCGGGCCACCGACGCGGCGATCGAGCTGGTGCGGACGCTCAACATCCCCGCGTACATGAACGGGGCGGGACGCGGCACCCTGGCCCCCGGCGACCCGCACCACTTCCAGCTCTCGCGGCGCTACGCCTTCTCCAACGCCGACCTCATCATCATCGTCGGGACGCCCTTCGACTTCCGCATGGGGTACGGCAAGCGGCTCTCGCCCGACGCGACCGTCGTCCAGATCGACCTCGACTACCGTACGGTCGGCAAGAACCGGGACATCGACCTCGGCATCGTCGGGGACGCCGGGCTCGTGCTCTCCTCCGTCACCCAGGCCGCGAGCGGGCGCCTCAACGGAGGTTCCGTGAAGCGGAAGGCGTGGCTGGACGAGCTGCGCGCCGCCGAGCAGACGGCCATCGAGAAGCGGCTGCCGCAACTGCGCTCGGACGCCTCGCCCATCCACCCGTACCGGCTGGTCAGCGAGATCAACGAATTCCTCACCGAGGACTCGATCTACATCGGGGACGGCGGCGACATCGTCACCTTCTCCGGGCAGGTCGTCCAGCCCAAGTCGCCCGGCCACTGGATGGATCCAGGCCCGCTCGGCACCCTCGGCGTCGGGGTCCCCTTCGTGCTCGCCGCCAAGCAGGCCCGGCCCGACAAGGAGGTCGTGGCGCTCTTCGGCGACGGCGCCTTCTCGCTGACCGGCTGGGACTTCGAGACGCTGGTGCGCTACAACCTGCCGTTCGTCGGCATCGTCGGCAACAACTCCTCGATGAACCAGATCCGTTACGGCCAGAAGGCCAAGTACGGCGACGAGCGCGAGCGCGTCGGCAACACCCTCGGTGACGTCCACTACGACAAGTTCGCCCAGATGCTGGGCGGTTACGGCGAAGAGGTCCGCGACCCGGCGGACATCGCGCCCGCGCTGCGGCGCGCCCGCGAGTCCGGACTGCCGTCGCTGATCAACGTCTGGGTCGACCCCGACGCGTACGCCCCCGGAACCATGAACCAGACCATGTACAAGTGAAGGAGCCCTCCCATGACCCAGGCTCTTGAGACCCCGCCCACCGGCACCCCCCAGAAGGCGCTCTCGGGCGTACGCGTCCTGGACATGACGCATGTCCAGTCGGGCCCCTCGGCCACTCAGTTGCTCGGCTGGCTCGGCGCGGACGTGGTGAAGCTGGAGGCGCCGAGCGGCGACATCACCCGCAAGCAGCTGCGCGACCTGCCCGACGTCGACTCGCTGTACTTCACGATGCTCAACTGCAACAAGCGGTCCATCACCCTCAACACCAAGACCGAGCGCGGCAAGGAGATCCTCACGGAACTCATCCGCCGCTCCGATGTGATGGTGGAGAACTTCGGCCCGGGGGCCGTGGACCGGATGGGGTTCACCTGGGAGCGCATCCAGGAGATCAACCCCCGGATCGTCTACGCCTCCATCAAGGGGTTCGGGGAGGGCCCGTACACCAACTTCAAGGCGTACGAGGTGGTCGCGCAGGCCATGGGCGGCTCGATGTCCACGACCGGCTTCGAGGACGGCCCGCCGCTCGCCACCGGCGCGCAGATCGGCGACTCCGGCACCGGCATCCACGCGGTCGCCGGGATACTCGCCGCGCTCTTCCAGCGCGAGCACACCGGGCGCGGCCAGCGCGTCAACGTGGCGATGCAGCACGCCGTGCTCAACCTCTGCCGGGTGAAACTCCGCGACCAGCAGCGGCTCGCCCACGGTCCGCTCGCCGAGTACCCGAACGAGGACTTCGGCGACGAGGTGCCCCGCAGCGGCAACGCGAGCGGCGGCGGACAGCCCGGCTGGGCCGTCAAGTGCGCGCCGGGCGGCCCCAACGACTACGTGTACGTGATCGTGCAGCCGGTCGGGTGGCGGCCGGTCACCGAGCTGATGGGCCGGCCCGAGCTGGCGGACGATCCCGAGTGGGCGACGCCCGAGGCGCGGCTGCCGAAGCTCGGCAAGATGTTCCAGCTCATAGAGGAGTGGACGGCGACCCTGCCCAAGTGGGAGGTGCTGGAGCGGCTCAACGCCCACAACATCCCGTGCGGCCCGATCCTCTCCACCAAGGAGATCATCGAGGACGCCTCGCTCGCGGCCAACGAGATGGTCGTCGAGGTCCCCCACCCCCAGCGCGGCTCGTTCACCACGGTCGGCAGCCCGCTGAAGCTCTCCGACTCCCCCGTGGACGTGTTCACCTCGCCGCTGCTCGGTGAGCACAACGCGGAGGTGTACGTGGGTGAACTGGGCCTGGGCGACGAGGAACTGCGGCTTCTCAAGACGGACGGAGTCATCTAGCGGTGGACAGCAACGAAGAGAGCAGGAAGACCGTACGGGCGCTGCTGGACGCGGCGCTCGCCGAGGGCCGCACCGCGCTCACGGCGCCCGAGGGCAAGGTCGTCACGGACGCGTACGGCATCCCCACGCCGGCCGAGGCGCTGGCCGAGAGCGCCGACGAGGCGGTGGCGCTGGCCGACCGGATCGGCTTCCCGGTGGCGATGAAGATCGTCTCCCCGGAGATCCTGCACAAGACGGACGCGGGCGGCGTACGGATCGGGCTGGCCTCCGCCGCCGAGGTGCGGGGCGCGTTCACCGCGATCGTCACCAACGCCCGTGCGTACGACCCTCACGCGCGGATCCTGGGCGTGCAGATCCAGCAGATGGTGCCCGAGGGGACCGAGGTGCTGATCGGCACCGTCACCGACCCGACCTTCGGCAAGATCGTGGCGTTCGGGCTCGGCGGTGTGCTGGTGGAGGTCCTCAAGGACGTCACCTTCCGGCTCGCCCCCGCCTCCACGGACGACGCGCTGTCGATGCTCGACGGGATCCGCGCGGCGGAGATCCTGCGCGGGGTGCGCGGCGCGGCGCCCGTCGACCGGGACGCGCTGGCCGGGCTGATCGTCAAGGTGTCGCGGCTCGCCGCCGACTTCCCGGAGATCGCCGAGGTCGACCTCAACCCGGTGTTCGCGTCGGCGAACGGGGTGATGGCCGCCGACGTACGGATCCTGCTCGACGCCGAACGGCCGCCCGCGCGGCGGAGTTACGGCCGCGAGGAGATTCTCGCCTCGATGCGGCGGCTGATGAAGCCCACCTCCGTGGCGGTGATCGGGGCCTCCAACGAGCAGGGCAAGATCGGCAATTCGGTCATGCGGAACCTGATCGACGGAGGTTTTCCCGGCGAGATCCATCCGGTGAACCCCAAAGCCGATGACATTCTCGGCCGCAAGGCGTACAAGAGCGTGATGGACGTTCCGGGTGAGCCCGATGTGGCGGTCTTCGCGATTCCCGCGAAGTTCGTGCCCGCCGCGCTGGAGGAGGTCGGCCGCAAGGGCATCCCGAACGCCGTGCTGATCCCGTCCGGCTTCGCCGAGACCGGCGAACACGAGCTCCAGGAAAGGATCGTGGCCATCGCGGAGGAGCACGGGGTCCGGCTGCTGGGGCCGAACATCTACGGCTACTACTCCACCTGGCAGGACCTCTGCGCCACCTTCTGCACCCCGTACGACGTCAAGGGCGGCGTGGCGCTGACCTCGCAGTCCGGTGGCATCGGGATGGCCATCCTCGGCTTCGCGCGGTCCACGAAGACGGGCGTCTCGGCGATCGTCGGACTCGGCAACAAGTCCGACCTGGACGAGGACGACCTGCTGACCTGGTTCGGCGAGGACCCGCACACCGAGTGCATCGCGATGCACCTGGAGGACCTCAAGGACGGCCGCGCGTTCGTGTCGGCGGCGCGGGCCACCGTACCGAAGAAGCCGGTGGTCGTCCTGAAGGCCGGACGCACGGCGGCCGGCGCGAAGGCGGCGGGCTCGCACACCGGCGCGCTCGCCGGGGACGACGCGGTGTACGACGACATCCTGCGCCAGGCCGGGGTCATCAGGGCACCGGGGCTGAGCGAGATGCTGGAGTACGCGCGGGCGCTGCCCGTGCTCCCCACGCCGCAGGGTGACAACGTCGTCATCATCACGGGCGCGGGCGGCTCGGGGGTGCTCCTCTCGGACGCCATCGTCGACAACGGGCTCTCCCTGATGGAGATCCCGCCGGATCTGGACGAGGCGTTCCGCGCGTTCATCCCGCCGTTCGGCGCGGCCGGCAACCCGGTGGACATCACCGGCGGCGAGCCGCCGTCCACGTACGAGGCGACGATCCGGCTGGGTCTGGAGGACCCGCGGATCCACGCGCTGGTACTCGGGTACTGGCACACGATCGTCACCCCGCCGATGGTCTTCGCCGAACTGACGGCGCGGGTCGTGGCGGAGTTCCGGGAGCGGGGCGTCCACAAACCGGTGGTGGCCTCCCTCGCGGGCGACGTGGAGGTCGAGGAGGCGTGCCAGTACCTCTTCGACCACGGGGTGGTGGCCTACCCCTACACCACGGAACAGCCGGTCGCGGTGCTCGGCGCGAAATATCGATGGGCGCGGGCGGCGGGGCTGTTGTGACGTACCGACAGCAGTCGTTACCGGCCGGGGGTCCGGGGGTTGCCCCCGGGTATGCCGCCGCCCGATGGGCGCGGGCGGCGGGGCTGTTGGGAGGCGGTTCATGACCTGACCTCACCCGGGCACGGCACGAAGGTTTTGGACAGGGGGCGCTGGCCAGTTCTTTCGATGCAAGGGGTGCGAGAGACCATCATGAAAACGACAACCACTCAACTCGACAGCTCCGTCCCCTACAAAGAGGTGACGGACCGCAACGGACGCGTGTACCGGATCGGTGAGAGCGACCGGGACATCATGGGCCGGCCCCGATGGACGATGGTGCTCTTCCCGTGGATGGGCATGCTCGGCATCAGTTCGTCGGAGTACGCGTTCACCTCCGCGGAGGACACGCTGCACCAGGCCCATCTGTGGAGCAGCGGGCACATCTTCTGGCTTATGGGCGTCTGGGTCTTCTTCCAGGCGGCCGTCGCCTTCCCGGCCGGGCAGCTCAGGGAGAGCGGCAGGCTGCCCGCCCGCTACGCCATGATGCTGGGCGCGCTGGGGACGTTGCTGGGCTATGTGTCCCTGGCGTACGCCCCGCACGTGATCGTGGCGTACTTCGGCTTCGGCATGTTCAGCGGGATCGGCGCCGGGCTGGTCTACGCGACCTGCGTCAACATGGTCGGCAAGTGGTATCCCGAGCGCAAGGGAGGCAAGACCGGCCTCGTCAACGGCGGTTTCGCCTACGGCTCGGTGCCGTTCGTCTTCCTCTTCACCTCGTACATGGACCTGAGCAACTACCAGGGTGTGCTGGTCTTCGTCGGTGTGGTCTGCTGCCTCGTCGTGGCGGTCGCCGGCTGGTTCTTCAAGGACCCGCCGAAGTACTGGTGGCCGCGGGGCGCCGATCCGCTGAAGGTCTCCGACGACCCGAGGGTCCGGCGCGCGCTGGCGAAGAACCCGCCGGCGGTGAAGCAGTACACACCGCGCGAGGCGGCCCGTACACCGGTGCTGTGGATGATGTGGTTCTGCCTGCTCTGCACGGCGGGGATCAACATCTTCGGCATAGCGTTCCAGGTGCCCTTCGGCAAGGACATGGGCTTCGCGGGCGGGATAGTGGCCACGGCGATGTCCCTCAAGGCGATCGTGAACGGTACGGGGCGCGGTGTCATCGGCTGGATATCCGACCGGTACGGGCGCCGCAACACCCTGATCATCGTCTGTCTGGTGCTCGGCAGCGCGCAGTTCGGTGTGCTGATCTCCGGGTCGATGGGCAGCATGCCGTTCTTCCTGTTCTGCTCGATGGTCTCCGGTTTCGGCGGCGGGGCGATCTTCCCGCTGTTCGCGGCGATGACGGCGGACTACTTCGGGGAGAACAACAATGCCTCGAACTACGGCATGGTCTACAGCTCCAAGCTCATATCGGGCCTGGTCGGCTCCGGTGTGGGAGCCCTCGTGGTGGGGGCCTGGGACTACGAGGGCGCGTTCGTGATCGCCGGCAGCATCGGCCTCGCCTCCGCCGTCCTCGCGGTGTTCCTGAAGGCACCCGGCAGGCCCGACGTGAAGAAGATCCAGCCCAACCCGAACCCGATCGGCCGGGAGATCGCCTGATATGACCACTGAACCACTCTCCGGTCCGTCCGCGTCGGCCACCGCCGGCGCGGGCTACCGCGAGATCACCGACGCCCATGGCCGGGTCTACCGGGTCGGCGAGTCCGACCGGCAGATCCTCGGCCTCCCCCGCTGGACGATGGTGGCCCTGCCCTGGCTCGCCATGCTCGCCATCAGTGTCTTCGAGTACGCCTTCGGGGCGGCCGAGCAGACGCTGTCCAGGGCACATCACTGGACCTCGACGAACACCTTCTGGGTGCTCAGTGTCTGGATCTTCTTCCAGGCCGCGGTCTCCTTCCCCGCGGGACGCCTGCGGGAGAAGGGCATCCTGAGCAGCAGGGCGGCCATGCTGATCGGCTCGTTCTGCTCGCTGCTGGGGTTCGTCAGTCTCGGTCACGCGCCGGACTTCTGGTTCGCGCTGGCCGGTTTCGGCCTGCTGGGCGGGCTCGGCTCCGGACTGATCTACTCGACCTGCGTCAACATGGTCGGCAAGTGGTACCCCGAGCGCAGGGGCGGCAAGACGGGGCTGGTCAACGGCGCGTTCGCCTATGGCGCGGTGCCGTTCGTCTTCCTCTTCACGTACGGCTTCGACACCTCGAACTACCGGACGGTCCTGGACCTCGTCGGGGTGTACGTGCTCGTGCTGACGCTGGTGGCGGGGGTGTTCTTCAAGGATCCGCCGAAGAACTGGTGGCCCGAGGAGATCGATCCGCTGCGCCGCTCCGGGGACGCCAAGTCGTCGCTGGCGCTGGCGAAGAACCCGCCCGCGGTGCGGCAGTACACACCGCGGGAGGCGTTACGGACCGGGATCGTGCCCCTGATGTGGCTGTGCATGCTGTGCTGCGCGGGCGTGTCGATCTTCGGGATCTCGTTCCAGGTGCCGTTCGCCAAGGAGATGGGGTTCGGTCCGCTGATCGCGGCGTCCTCCATGGGCGTGATGGCGGTGATCAACGGCACCGGGCGGGGTGTGGTCGGCTGGCTCTCCGACAAGCTGGGCCGGCGGCCGACCCTCACCTACGTGTGTCTGGTGCTGGCCGTGGCGCAGTTCGGTGTGCTGTGGGCGGGCGAGATCCGCAACCAGACGCTGTTCCTGGCCTTCGCCTTCCTGTCCGGCTTCGGCGGCGGAGCGTTCTATCCGCTGTTCGCGGCGCTGGTCCCGGACTACTTCGGGGAGAACTACAACGCGTCGAACTACGGCATGGTCTACAGCGCGAAGCTGGTCAGCGGGTTGTTCGGCGGCGGGATGGGGGCGGTCGTGGTCGCCTCGTGGGGGTACGTCGGCGCGTATGTGGCGTCCGGTGTGGTCTCGCTGGTCGCCGCGGGACTCTCGCTGGTCCTGCGGCAACCGGGCGGCCCGCGGCCCGGACGGCGCCCGGTCCGGCTGCCACAGCCGGGTGAGGCCACCGCCTGAACGGCTGAGCCCCCGGGCGCGGCCTGACACGACGGAACACGGCGGAACACGGCAAATACAGCACATTCAAGGGAACACGACGAAACCCTGAAGAGCACGACGGATCAGCAGACGGCCCTCCCCGCGGCGCTGTACCGGCCGCGCGGAGGGCCGCCGTCGTATCTCCCCTGCGACGTGCGGGAGTTACCGCTTCTCGCGCAGCGAGTGCAGATGCGCCGAGGACTTCTGGGCGAACAGCAGCGAGTCCACCGGCTGGTCGTGCTCCACCTGCCAGTGGTGGCCGCGCCGGCCGCCGTGGGTCTTGTTGACGGCCGAGATGAAGCGCTGGTAGTCGATGTCGCCGTCGCCGACGTCCACCATGCGGTAGCCGTCGCGGGCCGTGATGTCCTCGATGCCGTCCTTCACGTGGAAGAGCGGGTAGCGGTGGGGCTGCTTGAGGACGTACCGCAGCGGGTCGAAGGGCGCGGGCCTGCCCTCGGGCGTCTTGCTGAAGCGGAACTGGCCGGCGTACGCCCAGTAGATGTCCATCTCCAGGTAGACCAGGCTCGGGTCGGTCTCGGCGAGGAGGATGTCGTAAAGCCGTACGTTCGGCTGGTCGGTGGCGAAGGAGAACTCCTCCGCGTGGTTGTGCTGGTAGAACTTCATGCCGCGCCGCTTGGCCGCCGCGCCGTAGGCGTTGAAGTCGGCGGCGGCCCGCTTCCAGGCGTCGACGGTCGATCCGTAGCGGAAGGGGCCCGACGCGGTGCCTATGTGGTCCAGGCCGAGTTCCTGGGCGTCGTCCAGGACCTTGGTGAGGTTCTGGGCGAAGCTGTAGGCGTTGGGGTTGCTGTCGTCGGCGTAGTTGACATGGCTGCCGATCGGCTTGAGACCGTGGTTCTTGGCCAGTCTCTTCAGCTGCGGCAGGGTGATGGCGCCGGCGCTGCCCTGGGTGTATCCGGCGAACTCGATCTCGTCGTAGCCGAACCGCTCCAGCTCGTCGAAGACCTTCGCGAAGCCGATCGTGGACACCTTGTCGCGCAGCGAGTACAGCTGGATGCCGAGCCGGCCCGGCGGCAGGACGGGCTGTCCCGTGCCGTGCCCGCCGTGGCCGGGGCGGGGGCCCGAGCCGTGGGCGGCGGCCGGGGTGGCCACGGCCGAGGCGCCGACCACCGCGGCCGCGGTGGCCCCCGCGGCCACACCGAGCATGCCGCGCCGGCTGAGCTTGTGTGCGAGTTCGGGGTCTGCTGGGGTCTTGCGGCTCATGGCGGAACTCCTTCTGTCAGTCAGTGCAGTCCGGCAAGGTGGAGGAGAAGGCTCTTCACGTCGGTGGCCGCGACACGGTCACCGAGGTCATGGGGTGTGGAGCAGAGGATGAGCGGGCCCTCCTCGTCGTTCGCGGGGAGCCGGCCGTGGCTGCCGCGGATGGGCGAGGGGTCGAGGGGCACGACCGCGAGCCGGTAGCGCATCCCGAGCTTCTTGCGGGCGATCGCCTTGGCCGCCTTGAGGCGTACGTACGGATCGAGGGGGTCCATGAACAGCTCGACGGGGTCGTAGCCGGGCTTCCGGTGGATCTCCACGAGCTGCGCGAAGTCGGGTGCCCGGTCGTCGTCCAGCCAGTAGTAGTACGTGAACCAGGCGTCGGGTTCCGCGACGGCCACCAGCTCCCCGGAGCGGGGGTGGTCGAGCCCGTGTGCCTTCTTGCCCTCGTCGTCGAGGAGCTGCTCGATCCCGTCGAGGTCCTTCAGCGCCTCGCGGGTCGCGTCCAGGTCCTCGGGGCGGCGTACGTAGACGTGCGCGAGCTGGTGGTCGGAGACGGCGAAGGCGCGGGAGGCCATGGTGTCCAGGTACTCCATGCCGTCCTGGGTGTGGACCTCCAGCAGCCCGGCCCGGCGCAGGGCGCGGTTGATGTCGACGGCCCGGGAGACCCGGGTGATGCCGTACTCGGAGAGCGCCACGACGGTACGGCCCTCCGCCTCCGCGTCGGCGAGCAGCGGGGCCATGGCCGCGTCGAGTTCGGCGGCGGCCCGGTGCGAGCGGGGGTCGTCGGGGCCGAAGCGCTGGAGGTCGTAGTCAAGGTGCGGCAGGTAGCAGAGGGCGAGATCGGGGCGGCGGGTGGCCATGATGTGCCGGGTCGCGTCGGTGATCCACTGGGAGGAGACCAGGTCGGCGCCGGGCCCCCAGAAGTGGAAGAGGGGGAACGTGCCGAAAAGCTCGGTGAGTTCGTCGTGGAGCGCGGGCGGCCGGGTGTAGCAGTCGGGCTCCTTGCGGCCGTCGGCGTAGTAGACGGGGCGCGGGGTGACGGTGTAGTCGGTGTCCGCGCCCATCGCGTACCACCAGCAGATGTTGGCGACGGTGTAGCCGGGGTAGGCGCGGCGGGCCGCGTCCCAGAGCTTGTCGCCGGAGACGAGGCCGTTGTGCTGGCGCCAGAGCAGGACGTCGCCCAGCTCCCGGAAGTACCAGCCGTTGCCGACGATGCCGTGCTCGGCGGGGAGCGTGCCGGTGAGGAAGGTGGACTGGGCGCTGCAGGTGACGGCCGGCAGCACGGTGGTCAGCGGGGCGCGCGCGCCCGCTCCGGCCAGCTTGGACAGGTTCGGCATGTGGCGCAGCAGTTGCGGGGTGAGGCCGACGACGTCCAGGACCAGCAGCGGGGTCGGGCGCGCGGCCCCGCCCCCGGGCCGGGTGCCGGACGGGGCGTCGGCCGGGGGCCCGGCCGGGGTGTCGCTCATGGCAGCTCCTTGAGACCGAGGTCGACCAGCAGGTCCCTGGCCAGGGTGAGTTCGGCGGCGATGCCCTCGGCGAGCCGGCCGCGCGAGCGGGGCCGCAGCTCGGGCGGGAGCGCCTGCCAGGTGTACGTCTCGACCTCCAGATGGCGGGTGCGCGGCACGGCGCCGCCGACGAGGCGGGCGAGCGCGTCCTGGAGGACGGGGAGGGTGGAGGTGAGCGGCGGGGCGGGCGGGGCGTGCAGCGGTACGTGGAAGTGGGCGCGCCAGGGCGCCCCTTCGGGCAGGGAGCGGCCGGCCAGCGCCTCGTCCAGGTCGTCGGTGCCGCGCAGTCCGGCGGCGGTGCTGGTGCGGGTCTGGTGGAGGAAGCGGGGCTCGGCGAAGGCCCGCAGCGCCTCCCGTACCTCGGGGAGGTGCGGGTGTTCGGCGTGCAGGGCGGCGGAGAGCTGCGCCTTGGGCACGGGGATACGGGCCGCCTCCAGCGCGCCGAGGGCGGTGGCCGGGTCCTCGAAGGAGGTGGCGAGGTGGCAGGTGTCGACGCAGATGCCGATGCGGTCGCCGCCGAGCGCGGTGAGCGGGGCGATCGCGTCGGCGGTGGTCTCGACGATGCAGCCGGGCTCGGGCTCCAGGGCGATCCTGATGGACTTGCCGGTCAGCTCTTCCAGTGCGTCGAGGCGTCCGGAGAGGGTGGTGAGCGCGGCGTGGGCGGTGTGGGCCGCGGCGTCGTCCCAGTCGGTGCGCCAGCCGAGGGGCAGGGTGGAGACGGAGCCCTCGGTGACGTCGTCGGGCAGCAGCGCGGCGAGCAGCCTGGCCAGGTCGGCGGTGTAGGACAGCCGCTCGGGATCGGCCCAGTCGGGTTTGTAGACGCGGTACTTGACCTCTTCTGCGCCGAAGCCCTCGTAGGGGAAGCCGTTGAGGGTGACGACCTCCAGGCCCCGCCGGTCGAGTTCGGCGCGCAGTGCGCGCAGCACCGCCGGGTCGTTGATCAGGGCCTGGGCGGCGTCCCTGGCGAGCCAGAGGCCGATGCCGAGGCGGTCCCGGCCGAGGCGTTTGCGTACCGGCTCGCAGTGGTCGCGCAGTTGGGCCAGGACGCCTTCGAGGGTCTCGGCGGGGTGGACGTTGGTGCAGTAGGCGAGGTGGACGGTGGAGCCGTCGGGGTGGCGGAAGCGCATCGGCTCACTCCCCGCCGCGCAGCACGGAGTTGCCCTCGTGGAGGGCGTCCGGTGCGGCCACGTCGAGCTGGAGCCGGCCGCTCAGTCCGTAGAAGGCGACGGGGTTGCGCCACAGGACCTGGTCGACGTCGTCGGCGTCGAATCCGGCCGCGAGCATCGCGTCGGCGACCTTCCGGGTCTTGAGGGGGTCGCTGTTGCCCCAGTCGGCGGCCGAGTTGACGAGGACCTTCTCCGTGCCGTGCTCCTTGAGCACGGCGACCATCCGGTCCTCGTCCATCTTGGTGTCCGGGTAGATGGAGAAGCCCAGCCAGCTGCCGCTGTCGGCGGCCACCTTGACGGTGGTCTCGTTGAGGTGGTCGAGCAGGACCCGGTCCGGGGCCAGGGCGGATTCGCGTACGACGTCGACGGTGCGGCGCAGCCCGGCGAGTTTGTCGCGGTGCGGGGTGTGCACGAGCGCGGGCAGGCCGTGGTCGGCGGCGAGCTGGAGCTGGGCGGCGAGCGCGGTGTCCTCGGCCGGGGTCATGGAGTCGTAGCCGATCTCGCCGACGGCGACGACGCCGTCCTTGACGAGATAGCGGGGCAGTTCGTCCAGGACCGGGGTCAAGCGCGGGTCGCCCGCCTCCTTGGGGTTGAGGGCGAGGGTGCAGTGGTGGGCGATGCCGTACTGGGCGGCGCGGAAGGGCTCCCAGCCGAGCAGGGCGTCGAAGTAGTCGTAGAAGCTGGCGGGCGAGGTGCGGGGCTGGCCGAGCCAGAAGGACGGTTCGACCAGGGCGCGCACACCGGCGGCGTACATCGCCCGGTAGTCGTCCGTGGTGCGGGACGTCATGTGGATGTGGGGGTCGAAGATACGCATCAGGACTCCTCGCCGGTCAGTTCGAGCGCGCGGTGCAGGTCGGCGGGTACGGGGCGGCCGGCGGCGGTACGTTCGGCGGCGAAGTCGCGGAGCATACGGGCCAGTTCGGCGTCCCCGCGGGCGCGTACGGCCAGGTCGGCGACGGCGTCGAGGGGCACCTCCGTGAAGAGGCACTTGAGGACGGCGTGCCGCCAGCCGTGCGCACCGAGGTGGGCGGCGGCATACGGGCCGACGGCCGCCGCGACGAGCCGGGTGTCGTTGGTCCGCAGGGCGTCCTCGACCAGGGGCAGCGCGCCGAGCCCGGTGCCGAGCGGCGGCAGGGCGAGCAGTACGGCGCGGCGCTCGGCGGCGGTGCCCTGGTGGTAGAGCCGGGTGAGGGTGGCCAGGCCGGCCTCGGCCTCCTGGAGCAGCAGGGTGCGTACGGCGTCGGCGTGGTCCTGGCCGCAGTGGCGCCCGGCGGCGGCGAAGCGCAGCTCCCAGGGGGCAGCCGTGTCCGGGGCGGTGTGCCCGGCCGGGGCGGCCGCCTCGGCCAGGGCCGCGTCGAGCCAGGGCAGGGCGTCCGGGGCGATCCGGTCGGCCAGTTCCGCGCGGCTGAGGGTCATGCGCGTACCTCCAGGGCGCGGAGGAAGTCCAGGGACGTACGGGCGAGTTCGGGCCCGGCGTGGGAGTGCCGGGGCAGCTCCACGACGGTGAGGCCCTGGTAGCCGGTGGCGGCCAGCGCGTCGAGGACGGGCGGGAAGTCGATCTCGCCGTCCCCGAACGGAAGGTGCTCGTGGACACCGCGTCGCATGTCCTCGATCTGCACATGGCGCAGCCAGGGCCCGGCCTCCCGTACGCAGTCGGCGGGCGAGCGGGGTTCCAGGCACTGGCAGTGGCCGATGTCGAGGGTGAGGCCGAGCGGCCCGGGGTCGCCGAGCCGGCGTCTGAGTTCGTGGAAGCCGGCGAGGTCCCCGACGAGATGGCCGGGTTCCGGCTCGACGGCGAGCGGGACCCCGGCGGCCTCGGCGGCGTCGAGCACGGGCCCCATCGCCTCCTCCAGCCGCTTCCAGGCGGTGTCGGTGTCCGTGCCGTCCGGGGTGACGCCGCTGAAGCAGTGCACGGCGTGGGCGCCGAGGTCGGCGGCGACCTGGACGGCCGTGACGAGCAGCCCGGTCCTGGCGGCCCGGCCCGCGGGGTCCGGGTCGAGCAGGGTGGGGCCGTGCTTGCGGCGCGGGTCGAGGACGTAGCGGGCGCCGGTCTCGACGGTGACGTCGAGGCCGAGTGCGGTGAGGCGGCGGGCGACGCGGCGGGTGCGCTCGGCCAGTTCGGGCGCCGCCGGGTCGAGGTGCATGTGGTCGAGGGTGAGTCCGACCCCCTCGTAGCCGAGGTCGGCGAGGAGGCCGAGGGCGTCGTCCAGCCGCAGGTCGGTGAGCCCGTTGGTGCCGTATCCGTAACGCGGGCTCATGTGGGGCTCACTTTCCGTGCGACGGTGCGGGCCAGCGGTACCAGCCCCATGACTCCGAGGGCCACTCCGACCGCGCCGCCCCGTGCGGCGAGCGCGCCCTGGAGCGGGATCATGGCCCGGATCCCGCCGCCGACGGCGCGCTGGGTGAGGGCCGGGGACGGGTTGAGGGCGGCGTGCAGCAGGGGCCGCCCGGCGGTCGCCGCGTAGACGGCGGCGAGGGTGGCGGCGAGCGCGTGGCGGGCGCCCCGGCCGGGGGTGCCGGGGCCGGCCTCGGGCGGGCGGCGGCCGAGCAGCGCCCCGACGGTCCCGGTCACCGCGAGCGCGGCGAGCGGCAGTGCGGTCGAGCCGCCCTGGGTCTCGCGGCGGGAGACGGTGGTGACGGCGGCGGTGTGCACGCCGAGGACGGCGGCGGCCGGCAGCGCGGCCCGGACCCCGCGCCGCGTCCCTGCCGGAGGCGCGGCGCCCTGCGCGGAACCGGCCGCGTGCGCGGTCGCCGTGGCACCGAGCAGCAGGTCCAGGGAGCGGGCCGCGCCCATCGCCGCCGGGCCCGCCGGGGTGTGCTTGAGGCGCAGGTCGTACGACCAGACGGTGGCCGCCAGCGCCGTGCCCACCGCCAGCGAGGGGCGTCCGGCGCGGGCGGCGAGGGCGAGGCCCGCGGCGGTGAGGCCCCCGGCCGCCGCGAGGGCGGCGGGCGGGGAGATCCGGCCCGACGGGATGGGACGGTGCGGGCGGTCGACCGCGTCCTCGTCCCGGTCGGCCCAGTCGTTGAGCGCCATGCCCGCCTCGTACAGACAGAGCGAGGCGCCCACGGCGAGCGCGGTGGCGCGGCCCGGCCGCGCCCCGAGCGCCGCCGCGCCCGCGAGCCCGTCGCCGACCACGGTGAACAGGGCGGAGACGCGGAGCAGTTCGGCCCAGGCGCCCAGGGTCTCCCGGGCGGATCCGGCCGCCGCTCCCCCGCTGCCGCGAGCACTCATCCGGCCTCCCCCAGCCGTCCGGTCTCCCCCAGCCGTCCGGCGAAGGCGAGCAGCGCCTCGAACTGTTCGGCGAGCGCGGCGGGTCCGCCGTCCGGGTCCTTGAAGTAGAAGCCGAGTTCCGGCAGGGGCCCGCTCAGCCCTGCCTCGTGGGCGCGGGCCACCAGCCGGGCCAGGTCGAGGACGAGCGGCGCGGCCAGCGCCGAGTCGCACCCCTGCCAGATGGTCTGGAGGACCATCCGCGAGCCGAGGAAGCCGTCGAAGGCGATGTGGTCCCAGGCCGTCTTCCAGTCGCCGAGGGCCGGGACGTCGTCGATGTGGACCTCGCCCTCGGGCGCGGCGCCCAGGGTGTCGGTGAGGACGCGTTCCTTGCCCGCGTTCTTGGCCGCCGCGGCGGCCGGGTCGGCCAGCGCCGCTCCGTCCCCGCCGCCCAGCAGGTTCGTCCCGGACCAGGCCCTTACGGTCAGGGCCCGCTGGACGAACATGGGGGCGAGCACGGAACGGAGCAGCGTCTGGCCTGTCTTGCCGTCGCGGCCCGCGTGGGGAAGTCCGCGGTCCCGCGCGGCGGCGGTGAGGGCCTCGGTGCGCAGCCCGGTCGAGGGGGTGAAGTTGACGTACGGGCAGCCCGCCCGTACCGCGGCCGCCGCGTAGAGCGAACTCGGGGGCAGCCGCGGGTCGTCGGGGTCCGGTTCGGCCTCGGTGGAGGAGACGTTGACGACGACGGTGCGGGCGACGCCGGTGCGCCGGGTGAAGTCGGTGAGGTCGGCGGCGAAGCCGTCGATGATCTCGTCGTCGCTCCTGGTGTCACCGGGCAGGGGGCCACCGGCCCGTATCTCCCGGTCGGCGGCGGCGAGTTCGGCGTGGATCGCGGTGGGCAGCCCGTGCGGCAGCACGCCCGCGGCGGTCAGCGCCTCCGCGCGCTTGGGCAGCGGGCAGCTCGCCGTGTCGTGGCCGCCGAAGACGAGCGAGGACAGGGCGGGCAGGTGGGCCCCGGCGAAGGGCGCGGTCTCGGCGACCATGCCCGTCGGGGGATGGAGCCCGGCGGTGACGGCCGCGCATCCCGCGACGGCCGTGGTGGCGACGGAGCCGCGGGCCCCGACGAACCAGACTCCGGTGCGTACGGCGGCCCCGGCCGTCCCCGCTGCTGTTGATTCCGTACCGGTCGTGGTCACGGGCTGCCTCCCTGCCGGTGGTGCGGTCGATGGTGCGTGGCGTTCAAGACACATGCGGTGCGTGGGGTGCAAGACACATGCGGTGCGTGGTGGACGGCGGGCGGGGGGTACGGCGCCTCCCCGCCCGCCGCCGGCCGGCGGTTCCGCCCGTCAGGAGGAGGGCAGTTCCTTGATCTGGATGTCGCGGAACGACACCTGGTCGTCGGCCCCGTGGTTCTGGAGGCCTATGTACCCGTTCTTCAGGCTGCGGGCCGGATCCGTGTTGGTGAAGTCGTTGATCTTCACTCCGTTGAGGAAGATCTGGAGCCGCTCACCCTGGACCTTGATCTCGTAGCTGTTCCACTGGCCCGGCGGGCGCAGCACCCGGTCCCTGGCCTTGACGTCGGCCGACTTGAAGCCGTAGACGGAGCCGGTGGTGCGGTCGGGGGTGTCGGTGGCGTCGATCTGCACCTCGTACCCATTGTTCACCGCGGACCAGGGGTCCTCGGAGGCCGGGAAGCCCACGAAGACACCGGAGTTGTCGTCCCCGGCCATCTTCCAGTCCAGCTTCAGGGAGTAGGCACCGAACTCCTTGGCCTGGTACCAGAGCAGCCCCATGCCGCCCTCGGAGCGCAGTTCGCCGTCGACGATGTCGAACTTCCCGGGACCCGCCTGCTTCCAGCCTTCGAGGGTCTTGCCGTTGAAGAGGGAGCGGTAGCCGGTCTTCGGCTTGCAGTCGGCCTTGACCTGGCCGGCCGCGTACCGCAGTCCGCCGAGCAGGTGCTGCCGGAAGGGCGCCTCCGCGTAGGACTCCTTCGTGTGGCCGCCCCCGGTGTAGAAGGACCGGCCGCCCTCGTAGGTCTGGCACCAGGCGATCGGGTGGTCGCCCTTCATCTTGCCGCCCTGGTAGGTGGTTTCGTCCAGGGTGGCGAGGACGCGGGCCTGACCGCGCGGGTTGGTGCGGTAGTTGTACCACTCGTCGGTGCGCTGCCACTCGTCGTCGAGGTGGGCGGTGGCCGGGTGGCCCTTGTCCTCGACCCGTACGGTGGCGGGCTGGATCGCCGGGTGCGAGTCGAAGTAGGCGCCGACGAGGCCGCCGTAGAACTTCCAGTCGTACTCGGTGTCCGCCGCGGCGTGCACGCCCATGTAGCCGCCGCCGGTGGCCACATAGTTCTCGAACGCCTTCTGCTGGTCGGCGTCGAGCACGTCACCGGTGGTGGAGAGGAAGACCACCGCGTCGTACCGGGCGAGGTTGTTGGTGGTGAACTGCCCGGCCTCCTCGGTGGAGTCGACGGTGATCCCGGTCGTCTTCCCCAGTTCCTTCAGGGCGGCGACGCCCTCGGGGATCGAGTCGTGGCGGAATCCGCCGGTCTTGGAGAAGACCAGGACCCGCTTCTCGGTCTTGCCGGGGACCGCGGTGGAGAGCTGGAAGTCGTCCAGGTCGTAGAGCGCGCCCGAGCCGCCCTTGAAGACCAGGAAGAGTTCGGTGGTCTTCTTCGGAACGGAGCGCAGCGGTACGTCGATGTCCTGGAAGGTCTCCCAGCCGCCGGTGACCGGGATCGGCGCGGAGCCGAGCAGGTTGCCCTTGGCGGAGCCCGTCCGTACCTCCAGGAAGCCGCCGGCGCCGCCGGAGGAGATCCGGGCGGTGAGCGTCTTCGAACCGGTCAGGTTGTACGGCTTGAAGGAGATCCAGTCGCCGTTGTCGATGTCACCGACGGTCTTGCCGCCGTTGGCCGCGGCCTTCTCGATGACCGAGACACCCGAGGAGTTGTTGAAGTGCTCGGCCTGCCGGTGGCGCGGCTGGAGCTGCGCCTGGTCGTGGCTGGTGAGCGCGGCCTGGCCGCCGCCTCCGCCGTCGGTGTACTCGGCGTCGATCACACCGAAGATGTTGGCGTTGGGGTCGTGCTCGGTGTCGGCGGGCGCGGTGATGGTGCCTTCGCAGCCGTTGGCCGAGGTGATCGGGTGGCCGTGGTTGTCATGGCCCAGGATGTAGCGGACGGTGACCTTGGAGCAGTCGATCGTCCCGTCCTCCGGGTCGGTGACCTTCACCTTGAAGGGGATCTCGTCCCCGAAGTTGAAGAGGTGGCCGTCCGCCGGGAGTTCGAGGGTCACCTTGGGCGCGGTGTTGCCGACGACCACGCGCACGGACGCGGTGGCGGTGCGCTCCGTCGGGTCCGTGACGGTGAGCCGCGCGGTGTACGTGCCGTTCTTCCGGTACGTGTGGACGGGGTTGGCGTCGGTGGAGGTGGCCCCGTCGCCGAAGTCCCAGGCGTAGCTCAGCTCGTCGCCGTCGGGGTCCTCCGTGCCGGCCGAGGAGAAGGTGACCTTCAGCGGGCTGGTCCCGGAGGTCCTGCTCGCCTTGGCCACGGCGATCGGTGACTTGCCGCCGGTGGAGTTCTCGATGCGGTAGAGCGCGGAGTGCTCGTCACCGCCGAACCAGGAGAGGCCGTAGTCGAGCACGTAGAGCGCGCCGTCCGGGCCGAAGGCCGAGTCCATGACCTGGGTGCCGGTCCAGGGGAACGGGTTGATCTTCTCGACCGTGCCGTCCTCGCCCTGCTCGATCCGCTTGATCCACTGGCGGCCGAACTCGGTGGCGAAGAAGTCGCCGTCGTACTCCTCGGGGAACTTCACCGGGGAGTCGAGGTCAGCGTCGTAGCGGTAGACGGGACCGGCCATCGGGGACTCGGAGCCGGTGCCGAACTCGGGCACGCTGCCGCCGTCGTAGTCGATCCACGCGGGCTGGGCGGGCGGCAGATCGGTGAGCCCGGTGTTGTTCCGCGAGGTGTTCTTCGGCGCGGCGCAGTCGAAGGCGGCGCCGGACTCCTTGGTGGCGAAGTCGTAGTCGATGAACGGCTCGTTCTTGCCGACGCAGTACGGCCAGCCGTAGTTGCCGGGGCCGGTGACCCGCGCGAACTCGACCATGCCGGACGGGCCCCGGGTCGGGGAGGCGGCCCCCGCGTCGGGGCCGTAGTCACCCACGTACACGATGCCGGTCTGCTGGTCGACGGAGATCCGGAAGGGGTTGCGGAACCCCATGGCGTAGATCTCGGGGCGCGTCTTGTCGGTGCCGGGGGCGAAGAGGTTGCCCTCGGGGACGGTGTACGAGCCGTCCTCGGCGACCTTGATCCGCAGCAGCTTTCCGCGCAGGTCGTTGGTGTTGCCCGCGCTGCGCTGGGCGTCGAACGCCGGGTTGCGGTCGGTCCGTTCGTCGATCGGGGTGTAGCCGTCGGAGGCGAACGGGTTGGTGTCGTCGCCGGTCGACAGGTACAGGTTGCCGTCGGCGTCGAAGGCGATGTCGCCGCCGACGTGGCAGCAGGTGCCGCGGGTGGCGGCGACGTCGAGGACCTTCTTCTCGCTCGCCTTGTCGAGCGTGCCGTCCTCGTTGAGGGTGAAGCGGGAGAGCCGG
This sequence comes from Streptomyces sp. NPDC056987, assembly GCF_042673865.1. NCBI lineage: Bacteria > Bacillati > Actinomycetota > Actinomycetes > Kitasatosporales > Streptomycetaceae > Streptomyces > Streptomyces sp. NPDC056987. Next base: position 503,695 of record NZ_JBHURV010000001.1, on the reverse strand, counting down.
TTGATGCCGTCGAAGGGCGCGAAGTCTGCGGGCGTCCCGTTCTCGGGGGCGTCACCGGCGGGGGTGTCGAGCTTGGGTGCGTAGTAGAGGTAGATCGCCCGGTTCTCGGCGAATCCGGGGTCCACCCCGACGCCCTGGAGGCCTTCCTCGTCGTGGCTGTAGACGTCGAGGGTGCCGGAGACCATGGTGTCGCCGCCGGCGTCGGTGATGCGCAGGGTGCCGTCGCGCGAGGTGTGCAGGACGCGGCGGTCCGGGAGCACGGCGAGCGACATGGGCTCGCCGACCTCGTCGGCGCCCTTGGCGAGGGTCACCTGCTGGAAGCTCTCCTCCGCGGCCGAGGCGGCCGGGGCGGCGGGCTCCGCGGCGGAGACGGGTACGGCGCTCAGGCTCGATCCGGCGAGCAGGGCGCCCGTCAGGAGTGCGAGGAGATTTCTGGCTCGGGGGTGTCTGCCGGCTCGGGGGCGTTTTCTGTGCACGAAAGTCCTCCACAGTGGGCTGTTCGTACCTGCGGGGTGCCGGGAGGGCGCGCGGTCCCTCGCGCCCTCGCCTCCCCAGGGGGGTGCTCGTCCCGCACCCGGGTCCCCGTGGAGGTGGCCGTGTCACCGACGTGCGCCGTCACATCGGTGACCACCGTTGTGCTGTGTCGTGTTCGCCTTGCGTTGTTCTGTACAACTCAATCGTCATGGACGGTAGCCGTGTTCGTCCCGTACGGAAAGACCTTGCGCACGAGTGAAGTTGAACTTTTTCCAGTTTCTGGACAAAGCGGCCCCCGGAGAGGCCGGACCGCCCGGCGGCGCGGAACGCCGCCGGGCTGCTTGCGCGAGGGCCCGGGGGCCCGTAGCGCAGGGCTGTGTACTTGGGGCCCGGGGCCCCGTACCGCCTAACCCCACGGTCCGGAAGGCCCTGCTCCCCGTGTTCCGCCTGCTCCGCCTACTCCCCGCCCCCGAACGCGGCGTCGAACGACGCGCTCGGCGGGTCGAAGTCGAAGCGCTTGAGACCGGCGAGGGCCTCGGGTGCCCCGGCCAGCCGGTCCATGCCCGCGTCCTCCCACTCGACGGAGACAGGGCCCTCGTAGCCGATCGACCGCAGCATCCGGAAGACGTCCTCCCAGGGCACGTCGCCGTGTCCCGCCGAGACGAAGTCCCAGCCGCGCCGCGGGTCGCCCCAGGGCAGATGGGAGCCGAGGCGCCCGTTGCGGCCGTCGAGACGCTTGCGCGCCTCCTTGCAGTCGACGTGGTAGATCCGGTCACGGAAGTCGTAGAGGAAGTTGACCGGGTCGAGGTCCTGCCAGACGAAGTGGCTCGGGTCGAAGTTCAGCCCGAACGCGGGACGGTGGTCCACCGCCTTCAGCGCCTCGTGCGTGGTCCAGTAGTCGTACGCGATCTCACTCGGGTGGACCTCGTGCGCGAAGCGGACCCCCTCGGCGTCGAAGACGTCCAGGATCGGGTTCCACCGCTCCGCGAAGTCCTCGTACCCCCGCTCGATCATGCCGGGCGGTACGGGCGGGAACATCGCGACGAGGTGCCAGATCGAGGAGCCGGTGAAGCCGACGACCGTGTCCACGCCGAAGGCGGCCGCCGCCCGGGCGGTGTCCTGGATCTCGGCGGCGGCGCGCCGCCTGACGCCCTCGGGCTCGCCGTCGCCCCAGATCCGGGACGGCAGGATGCCCTGGTGGCGCTCGTCGATCGGGTTGTCGCAGACGGCCTGGCCGACGAGATGGTTGGAGATCGCCCAGCACTTCAGCCCGTACTTGTCGAGGAGCTGATGGCGCCCGGCCAGATAGCCGGGGTCGGCGAGGGCCTTGTCCACCTCGAAGTGATCACCCCAGCAGGCGAGTTCGAGCCCGTCGTAACCGAAGTCACGGGCGAGCCGGCACACCTCCTCCAGGGGCAGATCGGCCCACTGGCCGGTGAAGAGCGTGAACGGACGTGGCATTCGGACCTCCTTCTAAGAATTACCGGAGTCTCTAGGAAAGCTGCTGCGCCGCTGCCGCCGCGGGCTCCCCGGCCGGCGACGCGTCGTGCCCCTGCGGTACGGGCGTGTACACCGCGTTCTTCGCGGCGCTGTCCTCCACCGCGGCGAGCACCCGCTGCACCTGGAGCCCGTCCTCGAAGGACGGCACCGGATCGCGCCCGGCGGCCACCGCCTCGACCAGATCGCGCACCTCGTGCACGAACGTGTGCTCGTACCCCAGCCCGTGGCCCGGCGGCCACCACGCCTCCAGATAGGGATGCTCCGGCTCCGTGACCAGGATCCGGCGGAAGCCGGACGAGGGCGCGGGCTCGGTGTGGTCGTGGAACGACAGCTCGTTCAGCCGCTCCAGATCGAAGGCGAGCGAGCCGAGTTCGCCGTTGATCTCCAGGTGGAGCGCGTTCTTGCGCCCCGAGGCCATCCGGCTCGCCTCGAAGGAGGCCAGCGCGCCCGAGGCCAGCCGCCCGGTGAACACCGCGGCGTCGTCGACCGTCACGGCGCCGGTCTCCGCACCGCCCGCCCCGGACAGGCCGGCGGTGGCGCCGCTGAGCACGGGCCGCTCCTTGACGAAGGTCTCGGTGAGCGCCGAGACCCCCACCAGGGGCTCCCCCGTCAGGAACTGCGCCAGATCGACGATGTGCGCGCCCAGGTCGCCCAGCGCCCCCGACCCGGCGTGCTCGCGCTTGAGCCGCCAGGTCAGCGGGGCCGCCGGATCGGCCAGCCAGTCCTGGAGGTAGGTGATCCGCACATGGCGCAGGGTGCCGAGCCGGCCCTCCTCGATGAGCTGCCGGGCGTACGAGACGGCCGGCACCCGGCGGTAGTTGAAGCCGACCATGGCGAGCTGGCCGCGGGAGCGCGCGGCCCGCGCCGCCCTGACCATCGCCTCGGCCTCGGCCACCGAGTTGGCGAGGGGCTTCTCGCACAGGACGTGCTTGCCCGCCTCCAGCGCGGCGATCGCGATCTCCGCGTGGCTGTCCCCGGGCGTGCAGATGTCGACCACCTGCACATCGTCGCGCGCGATCAGCTCCCGCCACTCCGTTTCGGCGGCGGCCCAGCCGTGTCTCTCGGCGGCGGCCCGGACACCGTCCCGGTCCCGGCCGCAGATCGCGGCGAGCACGGGCCGCATCGGCAGGTCGAAGACGTGTCCCGCGGTCCGCCACCCCTGCGAGTGGGCGGCTCCCATGAACGCGTATCCGACCATGCCGACGCCGAGTGTCGGCGGTGCACCGGCTGCTTGCTCCGCCGCTTCACTGGAGGTCATACGGAGTACTCCTCGTCTCTCGCTCGGTGGGGGGTTGCCCAGCGCCGCCCGTGCCCCTTCCGGCACGGGCGGGTCCGCTCCAGGCCCTGGACTAGTTGAAGCCGGTGGGCAGGTACTGGTCGACGTTGTCCTTGTCGACCACGGCCGAGTAGAGGGTGACCGAGGCGGGGATCTCCAGCTCCGCCATCCCGCTGATGCCCTTGGCGTTGCCCAGGGCGCGGGCCAGGTCGATGGCGGAGGCGGCCATCGTCGGCGGGTAGAGAACGGTGGCCTTGAGCACGCTGTTGTCGGCCTTGATCGCGTCCATCGCCGACTTGGCCCCGGCGCCGCCGACCATCAGGAAGTCCTTGCGGCCCGCCTGCTGGATGGCGCGCAGCGCGCCCACGCCCTGGTCGTCGTCGTGGTTCCACAGCGCGTCGAAGGAGGACTGCGCCTGGAGGAGCTGCGCCATCTTCGCCTGGCCGGACTCGACGGTGAACTCGGCCGCCTGACGGGCGACCTTCTTGATGTTCGGGTAGTTCTTCAGCGCGTCGTCGAACCCCTGGGTGCGCTGCTGGGTCAGCTCCAGGCCGTCGACCCCGGCCAGCTCGATGACCTTGGCGTTCGGCTTGTCCTTGAGCCGCTGGCCGATGTAGTTGCCGGCGCTGACGCCCATGCCGTAGTTGTCGCCGCCGATGTAGGCGCGGTACGCCTGCGGGTTGGAGAAGATCCGGTCGAGGTTGATGACCGGGATCCCGGCGCGCATGGCCTTCAGGCCGACCTGGGTGAGCGCCTTGCCGTCGGCCGGCAGGATCACCAGGACGTCGACCTTCTTGTTGATGAGCGTCTCGACCTGGCCGATCTGCGCGGCGATGTCGTTGGAGCCCTCGGTGATGTCGAGCGTGATCTCCGAGTACTTCTTGGCGCGCGACTTGGCCTGCTCGTTGATCGCGTTGAGCCAGCCGTGGTCGGCCTGGGGCCCGGCGAAACCGATGGTGAGGGGCTTGCCCGGCTTGTCGTCGGCGGCGGGCGCGGTGTCGGCGGCCGTCTCCTTGCTCGCGGCGGGCTCGTTGCTGGTACAGGCGGTGAGGAGGGCACCGGCGGAGATCGCGGCGGTGCCGAACAGCAGTCCTCTGCGGCTGGTTTCTGGCATGGCGGTTCAACCCTTCGGATAGGGCGGTACGACAGGGGGCGGGTGCGAGGCGGGAGGTCAGGCCTCGCCGTTGCGCGCGGTGCGGCGCTGGACCAGTACGGCGGCGACGATGATGGCGCCCTTGGCGATCTGCTGGACGTCGCTCTGGAGGTTGTTCAGAGCGAAGATGTTGGTGATCGTGGTGAAGACGAGGACCCCGAGGACGGAGCCGACGATGGTGCCACGGCCCCCGCTGAGCAGTGTGCCGCCGATGATCGCCGCGGCGATGGCGTCCAGCTCGTAGAGGTTTCCGTTGGTGTTCTGTCCCGAGCCCGCCAGGATGATCAGCAGGAAGGCCGCGATCCCGCAGCACAGCCCGGACAGGAGGTAGAGGTAGAGCCGCTGCCTGCGGACGTCGATCCCGGCGAGCCGGGCGGCCTCGGCGTTGCCGCCGACGGCGACGGTGCGCCGGCCGAAGGTCGTACGGTTCAGGATCAGCCAGCCGATGACGGTGACCAGGGCGAAGACCAGGACGAGCGGCGGTATCCCCAGGAGGTACGAGTCGGGGACACCGAGGTCGAGGACCGAGGTCACGGTGACGATCTGGGTCTTGCCGTCGGTGATCTGGAGCGCGAGCCCCCGGGCGGAGGCGAGCATCGCGAGGGTCGCGATGAACGGCACCATCCCGCCGTACGCGATCAGCACCCCGTTCACCAGGCCGCAGCCGAGTCCGACGAGGACCGCGGTGAAGAGGATCCCGGCGAATCCGTACTCCTGGGTGGCCAGGGTCGTGGCCCACACCGAGGCGAGGGCGACGATCGCGCCGACCGACAGGTCGATGCCCCCGCTGGTGATCACGAAGGTCATGCCGACGGTGACCACACCGATGACCGACGCCTGGGTCAGCACCAGCTGGAGGTTGCTGGTGTCGAGGAACTGGTCCGGCTTGGTGATGCCGCCGACCACGATCAGCGCGGCGAGCACCCCGAGCAGGGAGAGGTTACGGACATCGAGACGCATCCCGAGGTCGCGCCAACCGCCGCCACCCTGGGGCGACTTGGCGGCCTGGGCGGCCTTGGTGGTGTGCCCGGTGTCGGCCGGCGCGGCCGATGCGGCCGGCTTGGCGAGCGAAGTGGGAGGCCCGGACGCGGGGGCGTCTTCGGGCCCGCCCCGCCGTTCCTCGGAGGCGGGCTGTGTCATGGCGTCGGACTCCCTTCCATCACAAGATCGAGTACACGGTGCTCGTCCAGCTCCTGGGCCGGCGCCCGGTGGACGACCTGGCCCTCCCGGAGCACGAGCACCCGGTCCGCGAGGCCCAGGACCTCGGGGACCTCACTGGAGACGAGCAGTACGGCCAGGCCTTCGTCGGCCAGCCGGCGGATCACGGCGTAGAGCTCGGCGCGGGCGCCCACGTCGACACCGCGGGTCGGTTCGTCGAGCAGCAGCACCCGGCAGCCCCGCAGCAGCCAGCGCGCGAGGACCGCCTTCTGCTGGTTGCCGCCGGAGAGGGTACGGATACGGGCGTCCGGGTTGTCGGGACGCAGCGAGAGTTCCCTGGTGGCGGTCTGCGCGGCGGTGCGCTCGGCGGTGTGGTCGAGCCAGCCGCCCCGGGAGAAGCGGCCCAGCGAGGACACCGACACGTTGCGGGTGACGGATTCGAGCAGCAGCAGGCCCTGGGCCTTGCGCTCCTCGGGCGCGAGGCCCAGCCCCGCGCGGACGGCGGCGCGCACACTGCCGGGTCGCAGCGGCACCCCGTCGACCAGGACCCGGCCCGCGCTCGGCTTGCGCGCCCCGTAGATCGTCTCCAGGATCTCGGAGCGCCCGGAGCCGACGAGTCCGGCGAGCCCGACGATCTCGCCGGGCCGCAGTTCGAGGTCGACCGGGGCGAACTCCCCTTCCCTGGCGAGCCCTTCGACGCGCAGTACGGGTTCGGGGCGCGCGGCGCCGCTCTCCGTACCGGAGTCCCCGGGCCGCTCGGGGAAGACGTACTCGACGTTCCGCCCGGTCATCAGCGCGACGACCTCGCGGGTCGGGGTCTCCTTGGCCGGCAGCGCGACGGCGACGGTGCGCCCGTCCTTGATGACGGTGACCCGGTCGCCGATGCGCCGGATCTCCTCCAGCCGGTGGGAGATGTAGATGACGGCGACACCGTCGGCGGTGAGGGTGTCGACGATGCGGAAGAGGTTGTCGACCTCGTCGGGGTCGAGGGCCGCGGACGGCTCGTCCATCACGATGAGCCGTACGTCGTGGGAGAGGGCGCGGGCCATCGAGACGATCTGCTGCTGGGCGGCGGAGAGCGAACCGACGGCGCGGGTGGCCTGGATCTCGGGGTGGCCGAGACGGGCCAGCAGCGCGGTCGCCCTGGTCCGCGCCTCACGGCCCCTGACCACGAACCCGGCGGTGGTCGGCTCGTGCCCGAGGAAGATGTTCTCGGCGACCGACAGCCCTTCCACCAGGTCGAGTTCCTGGTAGATGGTGGCGATGCCGAGCCGCATCGCGGCGATGGGCGACTTGAGGGTGACCGTCTCGCCCTGCCAGGTGATCACACCGCCGTCGGGCTGGTGGGCTCCGGCGAGCGTCTTGATGAGGGTGGACTTGCCGGCGCCGTTCTGGCCGAGCAGACAGTGCACCTCACCGGCCTCGACCTCCAGGTCCACACCGTCGAGGGCGCGGACGCCTGGGAACGTCTTGGTGATGCCGGACATGGTGAGCAGCGGGGTCGGTGGTGGAGGTGGTGCCATGGCGAATCCCCTCGGCGGATAGCGGCCCGCCTGCGGGACACGGCGGCCCACGGGCAGGGTGCGGGGTACGGATACGGCGCGGCTCGTGCGAGTGTTGCGGCTCGTGCGAGGTGCGGTGTGCGAGGTGCGGTATGCGGTGTGTTTCACCGCTCCCGCGAGGTGCGGTGTGCGGTGTGTCGTACGTGGTGCGGCTCGTACCGGTGGGTACGGATCACGCGGTGGTGCGGGTGATACGGGTGGTACGGGTCGCGCGGTGGCACGGTGGTGCGGGTGGCGCGGTACTTCCGGTGGGACCTGGGTCCCGGTGGGTACGGGTGGTGCGGTGGTGGTACGGGTGGTGCGGGGCGGATCAGTGGTGCTGCACCGGCGTCAGGCCGGTGAGAACAGGTGGTCGCTGATGAGCCGGGCCGCGCCGGTGACCCCGGCGGTCGGGCCCAACTCGCCCAGGACGATGGGGAGATTGCCGGTGGCCAGCGGCAGGGACTGCCGGTAGACCTGGGTCCGTACGCTGGCCAGCAGGGTGTGGCCGAGGCCGGTCACCCCGCCGCCGATCACCACGAGACCGGGGTTGAAGAAGCTGACGAGGCCGGCGATGACCTGGCCGACGTGGTTGCCGCCGGTCCGGATGAGTTCGAGGGCGGCCGGGTCTCCCGCCGCCGCGGCGGCGGCGACGTCCACGGCGGTGAGCGGTCCCCCCGACTCGGCCAGCCGGGCGGCCAGTTCGGGTGAGCGGCCGGTGCGGGCCGCGTCCTCCGCGTCCCGGGCGAGCGCGGCGCCGCTGAAGTACGCCTCCAGGCAGCCCTTGTTGCCGCAGGCGCAGGGGCGGCCGTCCTTCTCGACCTGGATGTGGCCGATGTCGCCGGCGCTGCCGGTCGTGCCCCGGTAGACATCACCGGCGACGACGATGCCGCAGCCGATGCCCGTACCGATCTTGACGCAGAGGAAGTCGCCGACGGAGCGCGCGACGCCCGCGTGCTGCTCGCCCATCGCCATCAGGTTCACGTCGTTGTCGACCATGACCGGGCAGCCCAGTTCCTGGCTGAGCGCCTCCCGTACGGGGAAGCCGTCCCAGCCGGGCATGATCGGCGGCGCGACCGGCACGCCCTCGGGGAAGCGCACCGGGCCCGGCACCCCTATCCCCGCGCCGTCGAACTCCTCGGCCAGTCCGGTGACCTTGAGCTTGGCGGCCATGACGAGGACCTGCTCGAAGACGGCGACGGGGCCCTCGCGGACGTCCATCGGGTGGTTGAGATGGCCCAGGACCTCCAGCTCGGCGTTGGTGACGGCCACGTCGATGGAGGTGGCGCCGATGTCGACACCGAGGAAGCGCATGCCGGGCGCCAGCCGGATGTTGTGGGAACGCCGGCCGCCGCGCGAGGCGGCGAGCCCGTCGGCCACGACGAGGCCGGTCTCCAGCAGCCGGTCCACCTCGACCGCGAGCTTGGAGCGGGAGAGGTCGACCTGGTCCCCGAGCTGGGCACGGGAGTTGGGTCCACCGTCGCGGAGCAGCCGGAGCAGTCGCGCCTGGTGAGCGTTTGCGGGTCGTGCCGTCATGCGTCTCACGCGCCCCTCCCCGCCTTCTCGGCCGTATGTGTCGGTGTACGTCGGTGTGTGCGACCGGGCCCTTCGGTGAGCCTGTACGTCGCGCTTTCGAGGGAACGTAGCAGCGCTTGCCCACGGTGGGAAGAAGTTGCGCAGGAATCGGTACCAACTTTCTCCACACCGAGGACAAAGACGAGCGACCCATCGGACAAACACGTCAAAACAAACAAAACGCGACATCGGCAACACCACAGTGACCAAAACCCCGGCTTCGCCCACCGGGACGCGCGTCTTTTCCCGAGCCGGGCCGGGCACATGGCACCCCGGAGTCCGTTATGGCCCATACAGTCCAGAACTAGTATGGTGCAGGCATGCCTCGACCTCGTGAATTCGATGAAAATCGTGTACTTCTCGCCATCCGTGACGAGTTCTGGGACAAGGGCTACGCGGCGACATCGATGGACGACCTGCTGCGCGTGAGCGGGCTGGGCAAAGGCAGCCTCTACGGCGCGTTCGGAGACAAACGCAGCCTGTTCCTGCGGGTGCTGCGCGACTACGACGACGCGAACCTGCTGATGCTGCGCGAGCGCCTGGCCTCCGCTGCGCGGGGGATCGACGTGGTGCGCGAGTTCGTGCTCGGCCTGACCGGCGATCCGACCGGGGCAGTCGCGCGTCGGGGTTGCCTGCTGGCCAACAGCAACGCCGAGCTTGCGACCGGCACCCCGGACGTCGCGGCCGAGGCTCGCCGCAGCTACGACGCGATCGCGACCATCCTCACCGCGGCGCTGGAGCGCGCCCGGAGCGAAGGCGACCTCGACCCCGGCATCGACCCTTCCGAGACCGCCCGCGCGGCCCTCGTCGCGCAACTCGGCCTCATCGCTCTCGGGCGTACCGGCATGGACATCGGAACGCTCGCCGCGACAGCCCGGTCCGCCCTGGCACGACTGCTGCCCACTCCGGCGCCGCACCGGGAAGCCCGGATACCGAAGCAATCTTGACCGCACGGTCCATATCGGGGAAGGTTATGGACGCAACAGTCCATAACTTGAAGGAGGGCGGCATGGCCGTCTTGGAGAACAAGGTCGCCGTGATCACCGGAGCCAGCACCGGCATCGGGTTCGCGACCGCGCGCGCATTCCGCGACGAGGGCGCCACGGTGTTCATCACCGGTCGCCGCAAGGACGCGCTCGACGCCGCGGTTGCCGAGCTCGGACCTGGCGTGACCGGCGTGGTCTGCGATGCTTCGGTGCCCTCGGAGCTCGATGCGTTCTACAGCACCGTGCGCGACCGGGCCGGACGCATCGACGTGCTGGTCGCCAACGCCGGTGTCGGCACCGCGGCGCCGTTCGGCGAGGTGACGGAAGATCTGATCGACTCGGTGTTCGCCACCAACGTCAAGGGAACGATCTTCACTTTCCAGCAGGCGCTGCCGCTGCTCAGCACCAACGCTTCGGTCATCCTGACGGGTTCGACCGCTGCGACACGCCCCAACCCGGGACTTGAGATCTACGCGGCGTCGAAGGCCGCAATCCGCACGCTCGCCCGCGGCTGGGCCCTCAGCGCGCGTGCACACGGCTTCCGGGTCAACGTCGTGTCCCCGGGCGGTACGCGCACCTCCGGTCTGCTTGAGCTGGTCACACCCGAGATGCTCAAGCAGGCCGAAGGCGCTGTACCCCTCGGCCGGCTCGCCGAGCCCGAGGAGATCGCCGCCGTGACGACGTTCCTCGCCTCGGACGCGTCGAGCTACGTCAACGGTGCCGAGTTCTTCGCCGACGGTGGATACGCGCAGGCATGAGCGCTCTCGTGCTCTCGTGAGTGCCGATTCAGGTCTGTCTCATGCACGGTCCGGGTTCCTACTGCCGGGGTGGTGTCCATCCCGTTAGCACCCCGGTGTGTCCGGGGGTGGCCCGGATGGGTGGCAGCACCTGTCGCGCCTAGCCTCGGTCCATGATTTTTCGCCGTTCATGGGTGTCAGCCGCTGTCCTGACGTTAGCCGTGTCGGCCGTGCCAACCGCTGGAGCTTCGGCGGCCACGCCACGCCCTTCCGCCGTGGACCTGTCCATTCAGCGTGATGCCGACATGCTGCACGCTGCCGGGGTCACGGGGGTGTCGGTCCGCCTGGAGACCCCGGACGGGACCGTCACGGCCCGATCCGGCGTCAGTGACCTGGTCGGTCGCCGCCCGGTTCCGAAGGACGGCTATCTGCGTCTGGGCAGTATCACCAAGACGTTCGTCGCCACCGTCGTCCTGCAACTGGTCGACGAGAAGCGGCTGACGCTCGACCGGACGGTGGAGCAACTGCTGCCCGGGGTCGTGTCCGGTGCCGACAACGACGGCCGGACCATCACGATCCGCGATCTGCTGCAGCACACCAGCGGCCTGTACGACTACACGGCCGACGTGTTCCCCGACCCAAGCGCCCAGACGTACTACACCAACCGGTGGCACGCCTACCGGCCCGAACAGCTGGTCGCCATGGCCATGCGCCACAAGCCCGCCTTCCCGCCGGGAACAGACTGGGCATACTCCAACACGAACTACGTGCTCGCCGGAATGATCATCCAGAAGGTCACCGGCCACTCCTGGGAACAGCAGGTCCACGACCGCATCCTGCGACCTCTCGGGCTGCGCCACACGGACACCCCCGGCACCTGGCCCTTCCTCCCGCGCCCACACGCGGCCAACTACCAGCAGTTCGCCGAGGACGGGCCAATGGTCGACACCACGATCCCCTACCGTCCCTTCGACAGCGGGGCCGACGGCTCGATGACCGGCACGGCCCGCGAGCTCAATCACTTCTTCACAGCCCTGGTCGGCGGACGGCTGCTGACGCCCGCCGCTCTCGCCGCCATGCGAACCGCCGTCCCGGTGCCGCAGGACAGCGGCCACCCCACGGGCACCCGGGACGGCCTGGGTCTGTTCTTCACCCCTCTGTCCTGCGGCGGTGGTTACCTCGGGCACGGTGGAAGCGGCTTCGGCTATCTCATCCGGGCCGCCACCACGACCGATGGTCGACGCGCCATCACCGTCTCCGCACACAGCCGCCCGGCGGATCCGCAGACAGCGGCCCGCCAGGAGGACGCCCTGCGCGACCTGATCGACCATGCCCTCTGCCGCACGGCGTGACCCGTCCGGCGCCTTCTTGGGCAGCTCCCGGTCAGTCCCGTGCGCGCTGGTGGTACGTGGTGCGCGTGTGCTCCGTGTGGGCCTTCATGATCTCGGTGGCGCGCCCTTCGTCCCGTGCCGAGATCGCCGCGATCAGCTCGCGGTGCTCGATCCAGGACTGATGGCCGCGCTGCCGGGCGACCGGTGTGTAGTACCAGCGGACCCGGCGGTCCACCTGCGCGGCCAGTTCGGCCAGGACGAGGTTGCCCGCCAGTTCCATCACCTTGGCGTGGAAGGCGGCGTTGGTGGCGACCGCCAGGTCCACGTCGTCGTCGGCCACGGCGCGCTCCCCCTGGGCGCACAGCTCCTCCAGCGCGGCGATCCCCGCCGTGCCGGAGTTGGCGGCGGCGAGCCGGGCGGCGTCCGCCTCCAGCAGCGTACGGACCGAGAGGAGCTGGTCGGCCTCCTCCTCGGTCGGTTCGTGGACGAACGCGCCCTGCGCCGGGCGCAGATCGACCCAGCCCTCGGTGTTGAGGCGCTGGAGCGCCTCGCGCACCGGCTGCCTCGACACCCCGAGATGGCCCGCGAGTTCGCTCTCGACGAGATGCTGGCCCGGCTGGAGCGCCCGGGTCGTGATCAGTTCGAGCAGGGCCTCGTAGACGCGCTCCCGCAGTGGACCCGGTCTTTCGAGCCTGGGCACGGATCCTTGCGCCAACTTCGCGGACAGCATCGCGGTCCCCCTCCTGGCCGGCAGTGTCGATGACGGTGACGGTTGGCGACAGCCGCCGGCGGAGTGCCCGCACCGTACATGTGAGGGCATCACCACATTGGCTATCGTCTACAGTCTACCGAGATCCGCCGGGTTCATGGGCAGCGGATGACCTGACCCGCGTAGGAGAGGTTGCCGCCGAAGCCGAAGAGCAGCGCGGGAGCCCCGGACGCGACCTCGCCGCGCGCCACGAGCTTGGAGAGCGCCATCGGGATCGAGGCGGCGGACGTGTTGCCCGATTCCACGACATCCCGGGCGATGACCGCGTTGACCGCGCCGATCTTCTGGGCGACCGGCTCGATGATCCGCAGGTTCGCCTGGTGCAGCACGACGGCCGCCAGGTCCTCGGGCGTGACACCGGCCCGCTCGCAGACCTTGCGGGCGATCGGCGGGAGCTGGGTGGTCGCCCAGCGGTAGACGGACTGGCCCTCCTGCGCGAAGACCGGCGGGGTGCCCTCGATCCGTACGGCGTGCCCCATCTCAGGCACCGACCCCCAGAGCACCGGGCCGATCCCCGGCTCCTCGTCGTCGCCGGTCGCCACGACGACGGCCGCGCCCGCGCCGTCGCCGACCAGGACGCAGGTCGTACGGTCCGTCCAGTCGGCGATCGCGGCCATCTTGTCCGCGCCGATGACCAGCACCCGCGAGGCGGAGCCCGCCCGTACGGCGTGGTCGGCGGTGGCGAGGGCGTGGGTGAAGCCCGCGCACACCACGTTCAGGTCCATGACGGCCGGCGCCTCCATGGAGAGCCGGGCGGCGACCCGCGCGGCGGTGTTCGGTGACCGGTCGATCGCCGTGGAGGTGGCGACCAGCACCATGTCGATGTCGGCCGGGTCGAGACCGGCCGCGGCGAGCGCCTTGGCGCCCGCGTACGCGGCCAGCTCGTCCACCGGCTCCTCGGGACCCGCCACGTGCCGGGTCTTGATCCCGACCCGGCTCGTGATCCATTCGTCACTGGTGTCGACCATCGCCGCCAGGTCGTGGTTGGTGAGCACTTTGGCGGGCTGATAGTGCCCCAGCGCGGCGATACGAGTTCCGGTCATGTCCCGGACCCCCTCTTCGTCGACGTACAGGAATGCTCCAGTCTCGTCAGCGACTCGCCGGTAGGGGTGCAGGGGAATCAACAGGATTCCACCGCGCGGCTTGGAGACTCCGCCTCATCCGGTGAAAAGCTGGGCGGCCTTCAGGACCAGCTCGTACACACCGTACGCGAGGGGGATCCCCACCCAAAGCCAGGCGAAGACGATCAGACCGGTACGGCCGGATTCAGGAGTGCTGGCGCTGTTCGCCTGCGAGCTGGTCATCGGCTGCCTCCCTCGGTGCGGGAACGTGGTGACGGGGGTGGACGGGCCTGACGAGTTCGTTGGCGACGAAGCCGACGACGAGCAGACCGATCATGATCGTGAAGGAGAGCCCGTAGAGCCCGGCGCCGCTCTTGCCCGCCTCCTCCTGGCTGTCGGCGACCCAGTTGACGATGAGCGGGCCGAGGACGCCGGCGGTGGACCACGCGGTGAGCAGGCGGCCGTGGATCGCGCCCACCTGGTACGTGCCGAACAGGTCCTTGAGATAGGCCGGGATGGTGGCGAAGCCGCCTCCGTAGAAGGAGAGGATCACCAGCGCGCAGACGACGAAGAGCGGCTTGGAGGAGTCGCCGAACTGCGCGATGAGCAGGTACATGACCGCGCCGACGCCGAGGTAGACGCGGTAGATGTTCTTCCGGCCGATCAGGTCCGAGGTGGAGGACCAACCGATCCGGCCCGCCATGTTGGCCGCGGAGAGCAGCGCGACGAACCCGGCGGCGGCCGAGACCGAGACGGGCGTCGACGTCTCCGCGAAGAAGTCGGTGATCATCGGGGCGGCCTTCTCCAGGATCCCGATCCCCGCGGTCACGTTCATGCACAGGACGAGCCACAGGCACCAGAACTGCGGGGTACGCACGGCGGACTTCGCGGAGACCTGCGCGGTGGAGATCAAGGAGCCCGCTGCCGCCTGAGGCGCCTTCCCGTCCGCGCCCTCCGGCGCCTTCTGCCGGTAGCCGGGCGGGGGCACGCGGACCAGCAGCACGCCGAGCGTCATGAACGCGGCGTACACCAGGCCGTGCGTCAGGAAGGCGTACGCGATGCCCTCCGAACCCGTGCCGTACGACTTCAGCATCTGCGCGGACCACGGCGAGGCGATGAGCGCGCCGCCGCCGAAGCCCATGATGGCGATGCCGGTGGCCATGCCGGGCCGGTCGGGGAACCACTTGATCAGGGTGGAGACCGGGGAGATGTAGCCGATGCCGAGGCCGATCCCCCCGACGAACCCGTAGCCGAGGACGATCAGCCAGAACTGTTCGGTGGCGGCGCCGAGCGCGGCGATCAGGAAGCCGGACGAGAAGCAGCACAGGGCGACGGTCATCGCCCAGCGCGGCCCGTTGCGTTCGACGAGGGTGCCCCCGAAGGCGGCCGACAGACCGAGCATCACGATGCCCAGTTGGAACGGGAGGGCGCTCTGGGTGCCGGAGAGACCGAGCGCGGATTCGAGCGGGGGCTTGAACACGCTCCAGGCGTAGGCCTGGCCGATCGAGAGGTGCACCGACAGCGCGGCGGGGGGCACCAGCCAGCGGCTCCAGCCGGCGGGTGCGAGTGGTGGGGTCATGTCCGGACTCTAGGAACCCGGATGCCCTGTTGGGAAGATCTTTCAGCGGGCGAGTTTGCCGACCGCATACCGCACAGGAGCCTTGTCGGCCAGAACTCCATACTGTAGACAATATATCGCCGACCGTGCAGTCGGCAGGCACACGCCTTCCCTCGGTCCCCTCAACCGAACGGAGAGCCTCACCGTGAAAGTCGCAGTCGTCGGCGCCGGAGCCATCGGCGCCTATGTCGGAGCCGCCCTGCACCGGGCCGGCGCCGATGTCCATCTCATCGCCCGTGGACCGCATCTGGCGGCCATGAGGCAGTACGGAGTCCGGGTGCGCAGCCCGCGCGGGGATTTCACCGCACGGGTGCACGCCACCGACCGGCCGGACGGCATAGGTCCGGTCGACTACGTGTTCCTGGGCCTGAAGGCGAACTCCTACGCGGCGTGCGGGCCGCTGGTGGCGCCGCTGCTCCGGGAGCGCACGGCGGTCGTCGCCGCCCAGAACGGCATCCCCTGGTGGTACTTCCACGGCCACGGGGGCCCGTACGACGGCCGGCGGGTCGAGAGCGTCGACCCCGCCGGCTCCGTCAGCGCGGTCCTGCCGCCCGAGCGTGCGATCGGGTGCGTGGTGTACGCGGCGACGGAGCTGGCGGGTCCCGGCGTGGTCCGGCATCTCGAAGGGACCCGGTTCTCGATCGGCGAGCCGGACCGCTCGGTCTCGGCGCGCTGTCTGGAATTCAGCGAGGCCATGCGGACGGGCGGCCTCAAGTGCCCGGTCGAGCCCGAACTGCGCGAGGACATCTGGATCAAGCTCCTCGGCAACATCTCCTTCAACCCGATCAGCGCGCTGACCCGCGCCACCATGCGGGAGATGTGCCTGCACCGCTCCACCCGCGAGGTCATCGAGCTGATGATGGTGGAGTCCCTGCGGGTCGCGGCGGCGCTGGGCTGCCACCCCGCCATCTCCGTCGAGCGGCGCCTCGCGGGTGCGGAACGGGTCGGCGACCACCGGACCTCCACGCTCCAGGACCTGGAGAAGGGCAAACCCCTGGAGCTGGACGTCCTGCTCGCCGCCGTCGTGGAGCTCGCGGAGATCACCGGCGTGGACGTCCCGACGCTCCGCACGGTGGGCGCGATCTCCGACCTGCTGGCCCGCGGCGCCGCCGCCTGATCCGGCGGGTGCGTGGCCGAATCCCTTCCACAGGGCTTCCGTTGCGCACCCGCCTACAGAATACTGTATGCAATGACCTTGTGTGCGACCGCCGGCCCTCACTCCGAGGAGAGCGCAGCGTGAAGAAGCGAGACCGAACGCCGAAGACATACGCCCGCATCACGCATCCGATGGTGCGGGACACCAAGGGCGGCCCCCTGCGCCCGGCGTCCTGGGACGAGGCGCTGGACCGGGCGGCCGAGGGACTCGGCGCCGCGCGCGGCGCGTTCGGGATGTTCTCCTGCGCCCGCGCCACCAACGAGATGAACTACGTGGCGCAGAAGTTCGCACGCGTGGTGATGGGCACCAACAACGTGGACTCCTGCAACCGGACCTGCCACGCGCCGAGCGTCGCCGGGCTCTCCGCCGTCTTCGGCTCCGGCGGCGGCACCTCCTCGTACGGCGAGGTCGACCACACGGACCTGATCGTGATGTGGGGCTCCAACGCCCGCTTCGCGCACCCGATCTTCTTCCAGCACGTCCTGCGCGGCATCAGGAACGGCGCGCGGATGTACGCCGTCGACCCGCGCCGCACCTCCACCGCCGAGTGGGCCGAGAGCTGGCTGGGGCTGAACGTCGGCACGGACATCCCGATGGCCCACGCCGTCGGCCGCGAGATCATCCACGCGGGGCTGCACAACGCGTCGTTCATCGAGCGCGCCACGTCCGGGTTCGAGGCGTACGCGGCCGAGGTCGAGCCCTGGACCCTCTCGGCGGCGGAACAGGTGACCGGGGTGCCCGCCGAGGCGATCAGGGACCTCGCCCACGCCTACGCCCGCGCCGAACGCGCCCAGCTCTGCTGGACCCTGGGCATCACCGAGCACCACAACGGCACCGACAACGTACGCGCGCTGATCAACCTCGCGCTGCTCACCGGGCACGTCGGACGGTACGGCTCCGGGGTGCAGCCGCTGCGCGGCCAGAACAACGTGCAGGGCGGTGGCGACATGGGCGCCATCCCGAACCGGCTGCCGGGCTTCCAGGACATCCTGGAGCCGGACGTACGGCGGAAGTTCGAGACCGCGTGGGACACCGTCATCCAGCCGCGCTACGGGCTCAACCTGACCGACATGTTCGAGGCGATGGAGACCGGCGCCCTCAGGGCGGTCTACTGCATCGGCGAGAACCCGGCCCAGTCGGAGGCCGACAGCGAACAGGCCGTGGAGCGGATGCGACGGCTCGACTGCCTCGTGGTGCAGGACATCTTCCTCACGAAGACCGCCGAACTCGCCGACGTGGTACTGCCCGCCACCGCCGCGTGGGCCGAGACCGACGGGACCACCACCAACAGCGAACGCCGGGTGCAGCGCGTCCGCAAGGCCGTGGAACCGCCCGGCGAGGCACGCGAGGACATCGACATCATCTGCGACCTCGCGGGCCGCCTCGGCCACGCCTGGAAGTACGCGGACGCCGAGTCGGTCTGGAACGAGCTGCGGTCGGTCTCCCCCGACCACTACGGCATGACCTACGAACGGCTGGCGGAGCACCAGGGCATCCAGTGGCCGTGCCCCGACACCGAACGGCTCGAACCCACCTTCCTGCACGGCCGGTTGTGGGAGAACGACCCGGAACGGCGCGGCAGGCGGGCCCCCTTCGGCCTCGTCCGGCACGACCCGCCGGTCGACCTGACCGACGACCGCTACCCGATCAGGCTCACCACGGGACGCCGGCTCGACTCGTACAACACCGGTGTGCAGAGCGGGAGTTTCGCCTCCCCGCTGCGCCGGGGCGAGTACGTCGAGCTGTGCCCGGAGGACGCCGAGCGGTACGGGGTGACGGTCGGCGAGGAGGTACGGATCAGCTCCCGGCGCGGCACCGTCCAGGCACCGGTCTGGATCGACCCGGGGCTGCGCCCGGGGCTGGCCTTCATGACCATGCACTTCCCGGACGAGGTGGACACCAACCAGCTCACCATCGAGGCCAACTGCCCGATCGCGGGCACCGCCGAGTTCAAGGCGTCCGCGATCCGGATCGAGAAGCTGCCCCTCCCGACAAGGAGCTGAACAGGTGGATCTGCGCTTCGGTGACAGCAAACCGACCGACGAGGAACGGGCGGCGGTCGACGCCCTCCTCGGCCCGCCCGGCTCCGCCTGGGAGGGCGCGGACGACCGTACGGACACGGATCTGCGCTGGGCCCGCGGCGGCCGGGAGGCGCGCGAGCGGCGCGATCTGCTGCTGCCGGGGCTGCACGCGGTCAACGACCGGGTCGGCTGGATCAGCGAGGGCGCCCTGGACTACCTCTGCCGGCGGCTGACCGTACCCCCGGCGGAGGCGTACGGCGTCGCCACGTTCTACGCGATGTTCGCCGTCCGGCCGCGCCCCGCGAAGGTGCTGCACGTCTGCACCGACCTGGCCTGCGCGAGCCGCGGCGCCACCGGCCTCCGCGCCGAACTGGAACGACGCCTCGGCCCGGCGGGCACCCCGGTGGGAGCCCCGGCGGGCGGCGGCACGGGCATACCGGCGGACGGCGGCACGGCCGGGGACGGCACCGCGGCCTCGGACTCGGCGGGCGGCGCGACCGCGGGGGGCGGCACGGGCATATCGGCGGGCAGCGGCACGGCCGGGGACGGCACCGCGGCCTCGGACTCGGCGGGCGGCGCGACCGCGGGGGGCGGCACGGCGGACGTCGGCACCGCGGCCGGGGCCACGGCCGCCGGGGGCACGGACACCGCGGGCCCAGGCGCCGGGGACACCGCCGCCGGAGGGCTCGTCTGGCAGCCCAGTCCCTGTCTCGGTCTGTGCGAACGGGCCCCCGCCGCGCTCCTCGTCCAGGCGGGCGCCCCGGCCGGGACCGCCGCCGCGCAGGACCCGCCGGCCCGCCCGTACGCCACCGCCGTCGTCGCGCCCGCCACCGCCGACGCCGTGGTGCGCGCCGCGGCCGAACCCCTCGCGGCCCCCGCCGAACCCGGCGCCGCGAGCGCCGTCCCGCAGGCCGGGCAGCCCGGACTCACCCTGCTGCGCCGCGTCGGCGTCGTCGACCCGTACAGCCTCGACGACTACCGCGCCCACGGCGGCTACACCGCGCTGCGCCGGGCCTTCGACCTCGGGCCCGCCGGAGTGATCCGCGAGGTGACCGACTCCGGTCTGGTCGGCCGGGGCGGCGCCGCGTTCCCCACCGGGCGCAAGTGGCAGGCCACCGCCGCCCAGCCCGCCCACCCGCACTACCTGGTCTGCAACGCCGACGAATCCGAACCCGGCACCTTCAAGGACCGGGTGGTCATGGAGGGCGACCCGTACTCCCTCGTCGAGGCGATGACCATCGCCGGATACGCGGTCGGCGCGCACCGCGGCTTCCTCTACCTGCGCGGCGAGTACCCGCGCGCCCTGCGCCTGCTCCAGCACGCCATCGACCGGGCGCGCGCCCGCGGACTGCTCGGCGACGACATCCTCGGCCAGGGCTACGCGTTCGACATCGAGATCCGCCGCGGCGCCGGGGCGTACATCTGCGGCGAGGAGACCGCCCTGTTCAACTCCATCGAGGGCTACCGCGGCGAGCCACGCTCCAAACCGCCGTTCCCCGTGGAACAGGGCCTGTTCGGCAAGCCGACCGCCGAGAACAACGTCGAGACCCTGATCAACGTACTGCCCATCCTCACCGGCGGCGCCCAGGCGTACGCGGCGACCGGCACCGCCGGATCCACCGGCCCCAAACTCTTCTGCGTCTCCGGGAACGTCGGCCGCCCCGGCATCTACGAACTCCCCTTCGGCGCCACCCTCGGCGAACTCCTCGACCTCGCCGACGCGCCGGACACCGTACGCGCCATCCTGCTCGGCGGCGCCGCCGGCGGCTTCGTACGCCCCGACGAACGCGACATCCCGCTCACCTTCGAAGGCACCCGCGCCGCCGGCACGACACTCGGCTCCGGCGTCGTCCTCGTCCTCGACGACACCGTCGAACTGCCCCGCATGCTGCTGCGCATCGCCGAGTTCTTCCGCGACGAGTCCTGCGGGCAGTGCGTGCCCTGCCGGGTCGGCACCGTCCGTCAGGAGGAGGCCCTGCACCGGATCGCCGACCGTACGGGCGCCGCCGCGGCCGGCGACATCGCGCTGCTGCGCGAGGTCGGCCGGGCCATGAAGGACGCCTCCATCTGCGGACTCGGGCAGACCGCCTGGAACGCCGTCGAATCCGCCATCGACCGACTGGGTGTCTACGACTCCGCCCACAAGACCGAGGGAGCCCTGTGACCGCGATACCGCTCCAGCCGCCGCGCCGGCTGGTCGAGTTCACCCTCGACGGCCAGGAGACCAGAGTCCCCGAGGGCGCCACGATCCTCGACGCCTGCCGCGCCGCGGGCAAGGACATCCCGACCCTCTGCGAAGGCGACACCCTCACCCCGAAGAACGCGTGCCGCGTCTGCGTGGTCGAGGTCGAGGGCGCCCGGACGCTCGCCCCCGCCTGCTCCCGCCGCGCCGAACCGGGCATGACCGTCGTCACGGACAGCGAGCGCGCCCGGCACAGCAGAAAGATCGTCCTCGAACTCCTCGCCTCGGCGACGGACCTCTCGACCACGCCGAGGGCCGCCGAGTGGATCAAGGAGTACGAGGCGAAGCCGGCCCGCTTCGGCCCTGACGCGGCCCGGCTCGACGAGGAACCCAAGATCGACAACGATCTCTACGTCCGCGACTACGACAAGTGCATCCAGTGCTACAAGTGCGTCGACGCGTGCGGCGAACAATGGCAGAACACCTTCGCGATCTCCGTCGCCGGCCGCGGCTTCGACGCCCGGATCTCCACCGAGCACGACGCGCCGCTCACCGATTCCGCCTGCGTCTACTGCGGCAACTGCATCGAGGTCTGCCCCACCGGAGCCCTCAGCTTCAAATCCGAGTTCGACATGCGCGCCGCGGGTACCTGGAACGAGACGGCACAGACCGAGACCACTACGATCTGCGCCTACTGCGGCGTCGGCTGCAACCTGACGCTCCACGTACAGGACAATGAGATCGTGAAGGTCACGTCACCGCACGACAACCCCGTGACCCACGGCAACCTCTGCATCAAAGGCCGCTTCGGCTTCCAGCACGTACAGCAGCGCTGAACGGGCCGACATCTCCACGAGCAACGAGTAGGACTGATCACCATGGGACGGGTCACCGAGCGCCGCCGCACCATCCGGATCCGGGACGGGATCGTCACCACCCGCCCCGACACCCTGGTCGCCGAGGAACCCCTGGAGATCCGCCTCAACGGCAAACCTCTCGCCATCACCATGCGCACCCCCGGCGACGACTTCGCGCTCGC
Source organism: Streptomyces sp. NPDC056987 (assembly GCF_042673865.1). Lineage (NCBI taxonomy): Bacteria > Bacillati > Actinomycetota > Actinomycetes > Kitasatosporales > Streptomycetaceae > Streptomyces > Streptomyces sp. NPDC056987. The sequence goes on along the minus strand of NZ_JBHURV010000001.1, from coordinate 482,118 downwards.
GGCCGGCTTCCTCGTCAGCGAAGGCGTCCTCGCCGCCGCCTCCGACGTCCGGTCCATCGTCTACTGCGCGGGCGCGCAGGCCGACGGCAGCAACACCTACAACGTCGTCGACGTCCAGCTCGCCCCCGGCGTCCCCGTCCCCGACATCACCCTCGAACGCAACGTCTACACCACCTCCTCGTGCGGGCTGTGCGGCAAGGCCAGCCTCGACGCCGTCCGCACGACCGCCCGCTTCCCGATACGCGACACTCCCCCGGTCCGGGTCGAACCCGCCCTGCTCGCCGGCCTCCCCGACCGGCTGCGGGCGGCGCAGGCGGTCTTCGACCGGACCGGGGGGCTCCACGCCGCGGCCCTCTTCTCCGAGGACGGCGAACTGCTCGACATCCGTGAGGACGTCGGCCGCCACAACGCCGTCGACAAACTCGTCGGCCGCGCCCTGCGCCAGGACCTCCTGCCGCTCTCCCGGGCCATCCTCCTGGTCTCCGGACGCGCCTCCTTCGAACTGGCGCAGAAAGCCGTCATGGCGGGCATCCCCGTACTGGCGGCGGTCTCCGCACCGTCGTCGCTCGCCGTGGACCTGGCCGCCGAGACAGGGCTCACCCTCGTCGGCTTCCTCCGCGGCCCCTCCATGAACGTGTACGCGGGAGACGAACGGATCGCACTGCACACCGGCGTATGACCGCACCGGGGTGCGACCCTCCCCCGCCGCACGGGAAGGGACCCGGCCGGCGGGGAGCGCCCCCTGCGTCGGCCGGGTTCCCCTTTCTTTTGGGGGCTCGGTTCGCCGCCGTGGCGGGGAGGCGGGCCGATGGACCGGCACCGTGAAACCGCGGCCCGGGCTGTCAGCGCGTTCCCGCCGGGACGGCCTCGTCCGGGGCCGTGGTCCCCGCGGGGAGCGGCTCCCCGGACGGTGACTCCGGATCATCGGCGCGGCGCTTGGCCAGGACCGCGCAGACCATGAGCTGCATCTGGTGGAAGAGCATCAGCGGCAGCACCGCCAGGCTCGCGTGCGCCCCGAAGAGTACGGTCGCCATCGGCAGCCCCGCCGCCAGGCTCTTCTTCGAGCCGGCGAACTGTATGGCGACGCGGTCCTCCCGTACGAAGCCGAGCCGCTTCGCGCCGTACCAGCTCGCCGCCAGCATCGCCGCGAGCAGCACCGCCTCCACGGCCAGCAACGCCCCGAGCCGCGCCGGGGTCACCTGGTGCCAGATGCCCGTCACCATGCCCTCGCTGAACGCGGTGTAGACGACCAGCAGCACCGAGCCCCGGTCCACCAGGCCCAGCACCTTCCTGTGCCGGGTGAGGAAGCCGGCCACCCAGCGGCGCAGCAGTTGGCCCGCCAGGAACGGCAGCAGGAGCTGGGCGACGATCTTGAACAGGGAGTCGGCGGAGAAGCCGGCCGTGCCGCCGCCGATCAGCAGCGCGGCCAGGAGCGGGGTGACGACGATGCCGACGAGGCTGGAGAAGGACCCCGCGCAGATCGCCGCGGGCACGTTGCCCCGGGCGATGGACGTGAAGGCGATGGACGACTGGACCGTCGACGGCACCAGGCAGAGGAAGAGCAGCCCGCTGTAGAGCTGCGGGGTGAGGACGAACGGCACCAGCCCCCGGGCCGCCAGTCCCAGCAGCGGGAAGAGGACGAACGTACAGGCGAGGACGGTCACATGGAGCCGCCAGTGCCGTAGCCCGTCGGCCACCTCGCGGGTGGAGAGCCGCGCGCCGTAGAGGAAGAACAGCAGGCCCACCGCGCCGGTCGAGGCGCCGCCCGCGAAGGTCGCGGCGGTGCCGGAGACCGGGAGGAGCGCGGCGAGGCCGACGGTCGCGAGAAGGGCCAGGACGTACGGGTCGACCGGCAGCCGGGACAGGATGCTCGGGACGGTGCGGCGGTTCATGTGCTCCACTACGGCGGTCTCGCGGGTCGGTACAGATCGTGCCTCCCCATCGTGCGCCCCTTCCGCTTGATCGGGAATCCCGTATACCGCTCTGACTGTCATCACGGTTCGCGATGAGCCCGTACGCTGGACCCATGTACGACCCCGGACAGCTCCGCACCTTCCTGGCCGTCGCTCAGACGCTCAGCTTCACGCAGGCGGCCCGCCGGCTGGGGGTGCGCCAGTCCACCGTGAGCCAGCACGTCCGCCGCCTGGAGGAGGCGACGGGGCGGCCGCTGTTCACCCGCGACACGCACAGCGTGGAGCTGACGGAGGACGGGGAGGCCATGCTCGGCTTCGCCGGGACGATCCTCGCGGCGCACGACCGGGCGGCGGCGTTCTTCACCGGGACCCGGCTGCGCGGGCGGCTGCGGTTCGGCGCGTCGGAGGACTTCGTGCTGACCCGGCTGCCGGAGATCCTGGAGGCCTTCCGGCGCGACCACCCCGAGGTCGATCTGGAGCTGACGGTCGGGCTGTCGGGCACCCTGCACGAGCAGCTCGCGGCCGGCGGGCTCGATCTGGTGCTGGCCAAGCGGCGTCCCGGCGACACCCACGGCCGGCCGGTCTGGCGGTCCACCCTGGTGTGGATCGGGGCGCCGCGGTTCCGGCTCGACCCGGACCGTCCGGTGCCGCTGATCGTCTTCCCGCCGCCGGGCATCACCCGCGCCCGGGCGCTGGAGGTGCTGGAGGCGCACGGCAGGCACTGGCGCGTCGCGTGTACGAGCGCCAGCCTGAGCGGGCTCATAGCGGCGGCCCGCGCGGGGCTCGGCGTGATGGCCCACACCCGCGGGCTGGTCCCGCCGGGCCTGGTGCCGGTCCCGGCCAGGGCGGGCCTGCCCGAGCTGGGCGAGGTGGAGTTCGTCCTGCTGGACGGCGGCCGCTCCGGCCGGCCGGGGCCGGGCGGCGGGGCGACCCGGGCGGCCGCGGACGCACTGGCCGCGGCGATCCTGGCGGGCGGCGACCGGCTGCACCGGCCGCCCGCCGGGGACTGACGCGCGTACGTTCAGGTACGTACCAGGAATCCCGCACCGGTAGAGCGCCGGTGAGCACGGCGTACGGATTCGGTGGAGATTCCCGCGTTGTCTCCTTACTCCGGGGTCAGAACAGGGCCCCAGCCCGCCATGGCAGTGCGACCTTCACCGCTCTGACCTGCGGTGACACCCTTTTGTGCCGGTTGCTCCCGCGGCCACCCCCCGGTCCCGCCAGTGGGGTACCGTCACCGCGCTGTGCGGAGCGTCACAAGGAGCCAGGTCATTGCGCGAGTTCACCGTCCCCCCTCTGCCGGCGACCCCCCACGTCGGTGGGCTCGCGGACGCTGTGTACGACCATGCCCTGGACGATCCCGGCCGGGTCGCCCTCGGCCGCAAGGACGCGGCGGGCCACTGGCACGACGTGACCTCGGCGGACTTCCGTGACGAGGTGCTCGCGCTGGCGAAGGGGCTGCTGGCGCAGGGTGTGCGGTTCGGGGACCGGGTCGCGATCATGTCCCGTACCCGCTACGAGTGGACGCTCTTCGACTTCGCGCTCTGGTCCGTCGGCGCCCGGCCCGTCCCCGTCTATCCGACCTCCTCCGCCGAGCAGATCTACTGGATGCTGCACGACGCGGAGGTCTCGGCCTGTGTGGTCGAGGACGAGGACCACGCGATGACCGTCGGTTCGGTCATCGGCCGGCTGCCGCGGCTGAGGCGGCTCTGGCAGCTCGACGCGGGCGCGCTGGACGAGCTGTACGCGGCGGGCGCGGGGATCGAGGACGAGGTGGTGCACCGGCACCGTACGGCCGTCACCCCCGACTCCGTGGCCACGGTGATCTACACGTCGGGCACCACGGGCCGCCCCAAGGGCTGTGTGATCACCCACGCCAACTTCATGTTCGAGGCGGACACCGTGCTGGCACGGTGGGAGCCGGTCTTCCACACCCGGTCGGGCGACGAGGCATCGACGCTGCTCTTCCTGCCGCTCTCGCACGTCTTCGGCCGCATGATCGAGATCGCGGCGATCCGCGGCCGGGTCAAGCTCGGCCACCAGCCGGTGCTCCAGGCAAGTGCGCTGCTGCCCGATCTGGCGGCGTTCCGGCCGTCGTTCATCCTGGCCGTGCCGTACATCTTCGAGAAGGTCTACCACGCGGCGCGCCGCAAGGCGGAGACGGAGGACAGGGCCGCCGCCTTCGACAAGGCGGTGGAGGTGGCGGTGCGGTACGCGGAGGCGGTGGAGCAGCGGGCCTTCGACCTCGGCCCCGGCCCCTCCGCCGGGCTGCGGATGCAGCACCAGTTCTTCGAACGGGCGGTGTACGGGCGGATCCGCGAGGCGATGGGCGGGCGCGTCCGGCACGCCATGTCGGGCGGGTCGGCGATGGACCGGCGGCTCGGGCTGTTCTTCGCGGGCGCGGGCGTCCGGATCTACGAGGGGTACGGGCTCACCGAGTCCTGCGCGGCGGCCACCGCCAACCCGCCCGAGCGCACCCGGTACGGAACGGTCGGGCAGCCGATCCCCGGCACCTCCGTGCACATCGCGGACGACGGCGAGGTGTGGCTGCGCGGCGACCAGATCTTCACGGGCTACCTCAACGACCCGAAGGCCACCGACGCCGTCCTCAACGAGGGGTGGCTGGCCACCGGGGACCTGGGGGCGCTGGACGAGGACGGCTACCTGACCATCACCGGACGGAAGAAGGAGATCCTGGTCACCTCCGGCGGCAAGAGCGTCTCGCCGGTGGTGCTGGAGGAGCGGGTACGGGCCCACGCGCTGGTCGCGCAGTGCATCGTGGTCGGCAACGACCGGCCCTACGTCGCGGCGCTGGTGACGGTGGACCAGGAGGCCGTCGACCACTGGCTGGCCGTCCGGCGCAAACCGCCGCTCAAGGCCGCCGAGCTGGTGCGGGACCCGGACCTGGAGGCGGAGATCCGGCGTGCGGTGGTGGCCGCGAACACGGCCGTCTCGCAGGCCGAGTCGATCCGTACGTTCCGGATCCTGGCGCACCCCTTCAGCGAGGCGCGCGGGCTGCTGACCCCGTCGCTGAAACTCAAGCGGAAGGCGATCGAGGCCGCCTACGCGGCCGAGGTCGCGGCACTCTACCGTTGAACACCTGTCCTCAGGAGACGGAGCGGACAGGCGGACGGGAATCCGCCCGGCTCCGAAATCGTTGGACGACCGAGCAGTAACCGACGACGTTAGGATCGACCGCCCGTGAGCAAGGTCCCCACCCTCACTCTCAACAACGGCATCGAGATGCCCCAGCTGGGCTTCGGCGTCTGGCAGGTTCCGGACAGCGAGGCGACGCAGGCCGTGGCGACCGCCCTGGAGGCCGGCTACCGCAGCATCGACACCGCGGCGATCTACGGCAACGAGGAGGGCACCGGCAAGGCCCTCGCCGCCTCGGGCATCGCCCGTGAGGAACTCTTCGTCACCACGAAGCTGTGGAACGGCGACCAGGGCTACGACTCGACGCTGCGCGCGTTCGACGTGTCCCTGGGCAAGCTCGGCCTCGACCACGTCGACCTGTATCTGATCCACTGGCCGACCCCGGCCGCCGACAAGTACGTCGACACGTACAAGGCGTTCGAGAAGATCCTCGCCGACGGGCGCGCCCGGTCCATCGGTGTCTCGAACTTCCTCCCCGAGCACCTGGAGCGGCTGCTCGGCGAGACCTCCGTGGTTCCGGTGCTCAACCAGATCGAGCTGCACCCGCAGCTCCAGCAGGCCGAGTCCCGTGCCTTCCACGCGGAGCGGTCCATCGCGACCGAGGCGTGGTCACCGCTGGGCCAGGGCAAGGGGCTGCTGGAGGTCCCGACGGTGGTGGCGGTCGCGCGCAAGCACGGGCGGACCCCGGCCCAGGTCGTGCTGCGCTGGCACCTCCAGCTGGGGAACGTGGTGATCCCCAAGTCCGTGACCCCGTCCCGGATCCAGGAGAACATCGACGTGTTCGGCTTCGAGCTGGACGCCGACGACCTGGCCGCGTTCGCGGCGCTGGACGAGGGCAAGCGCCTCGGCAGCCACCCGGCGGACGTCAACTGAGCACGCGGTGCCGTCCGTACGCCGTCCGGCCGGGCCGTGCCCGGTCGCGCGGCCGTACGGGCGTACCGACGCGGCGGGCGGTCAGCCCGAGACGAGCGTCCGGGAGACGGCCGGCGTCACGTTCTTGCGGAACTCCTGCGGGCTGACGCCCCGGACCCGCTTGAAGGCGGCGCTCAGCGCGAACGAGCCGCTGTAGCCGACCTTCCTGGCCACCGACTCGACCGTGGCGTCCGTGCCGCGCAGCAGATCCGCGGCCGTGGCCAGCCGCCAGCCGGTGAGATAGGCCATCGGGGGCTCCCCGACCAGTTCGGTGAAGCGCCGGGCCAGCCCGGCGCGGGAGATGCCGCACGCACCCGCGAGGGAGGCGACCGTCCAGGGCCTGGCCGGCTCGTCCTGGATCAGCCGCAGGGCCTTGCCGACCACCGGGTCGGCCATCGCGCCGTACCAGCCGGGCGCCTCGGCCCCCGGGCGGGAGAACCACTCCCGGAGCGCGGCTATCAGCAGCAGGTCGAGGACCCGGTCGAGCACCACGCTCTGGCCCGGGTCGTCCCGGGAGATCTCCTCCTCCAGAACGGGCGTCAGCGGGCAGCTCCACGCGTCGGCGGGCAGTCGCACCAGCGGCGGCAGCGCGTCCAGCAGCCGACGGCTCACCTCGCCGTCCATCCGGTAGGTGCCGACGAGCATCGTCGTACCGCCGTCGGGGGCGTTGCCCCAGGTCCGTACGCCCAGCCGCATGGACTCCGCGAGCGGTTCGCCCTCCAGGGTCCGGCAGACCCCGCCGGGGCCGATCACCGCGCAGGGCACCGCGTCCGGCCGGTCGCCGGCGGTGTACGGGTCGGGGCCACGGCTGATGGCGATGTCACCGGCGCGCAGCACCACGGGGTCGCCGCCGCCGTCCGGGACGATCCACGCCTCGCCGCTGGTGACACACATCAGACAGAGCGGCGCGCGGTCCTCGATCCGGACGGCCCAGGGCGGCTCCATCACCATGCGCAGCAGAAAGGCCCCCCGGGCACGCGGTCCGTCGAGAAGCCCGGCGAGTACGTCCATGGCCCCAGGGTAGTTGGGCGCACCGTCAGCGGACGCCGTGCGCGGGGGCCAGCTCCTCGACGCGGTGCGCGAGCGCGAAGTCCCTGGCGGTGACGGCGCCGCCGGCGTCGTGCGTGTGCACGGCGAGGACGACCGTGTTGTAGCCGAGGGTCAGGTCGGAGTGGTGGTTCAGCTCGTCCTGGACCGCCGCGACATGGGCGACCAGCGCGGCGGCGGCACGGTGCGAGGCGAGCCGGTACGTACGGGTGATGCGCCCGTCCTCCAGGGTCCAGCCGGGCAGCTCCCGCAGCCGGTTCTCGATCTCGTCCTGCGACAGCGGCTCGGCGGCCATGGCGGGCTCCTCGGGGAAAGAAATGGGGGGAAGGAAAGGGGAAGGGAAGGGCAGAGGAAGGGCAGAGGAAGGGGAAGGGTCGGGCGACGCGGCCGACGATACGGGGCTGTACTACGGTCCTCCTATGGCGGCGCGCGCGATGGCGGCAGACGGTACGACGGTTCCCTCCTTCCCCGGTGGCGCGTTCGGCCCGCTGCTGCGCGGCTGGCGGACCCGGCGGCGGCTCAGCCAGCTCGAACTGGCGCTGCGCGCCGACTCCTCGGCCCGCCACATCAGCTTCGTCGAGACGGGCCGCGCCCGCCCGAGCGAGGAGATGGTGCTGCGGCTCGCCGACCGTCTCGACGTCCCGGTGCGGGAGCGCAACGCCCTGCTGCTGGCGGCCGGCTACGCGCCCCGCTTCACGGAGACCGCGCTGGACGACCCGGCCATGGGCGCGCTCCGCGAGGGGCTGACGCGGCTGCTGCGCGGGTACGAGCCGTATCCGGCGCTGGTCGTGGACGGGACGTACACGGTGGTGGCCGCGAACCGGGGCGTCGCGATGCTGCTGGAGGGGGTGCCGGAGCGGCTGCTCACGCCGCCGCTGAACGCCATGCGGCTCACCCTCCACCCGGAGGGGATCGCCTCCCGGATCCGCAATCTGCCGCAGTGGCGCGGGCATCTCCTGGACCAGATGGGCCGTCAGCTCGCGCTGCACCGCTCCCCCGCGCTGCGGGCGCTGTACGAGGAGGTCGCCGCGTATCCGCCGCCGGAGCGGTCCGGGAAGCCGTCCGGGGAGACGGTGGCTGTGGCAGAGGAAGGGCCGTCCGGGCCGCTCCTCGCGCTGCCGATGGTGATCGAGCACGACGGGCGGACGCTCTCCTTCGTCTCGTCCATCTCCACGTTCAACACGCCGATGGACGTGACCGTCGCCGAACTGGCCATCGAGACGTTCGTCCCGGCGGACCCGTCGACGGTCACCTATCTGGCGTCGCTCACTCCGTAAAACGTGGCGCGTTTCCAAGGGTGTTCAAAAACTCTTGACAGGACGGTGCATAAGAATCGGAAGCCGGGGCACTAGCCGAACCTGTACGGTCCGCTGCGTTGGAGGGTGAGTGTCATGACGACCAGAACTGTGAGTGCTGTCGAGGCGGAGCAGCTGGCGGGCGTCCTGGCGGTCGGAACGGTGGCGAGCGGGACGACCGGTGAGCTGCCCCGTATCGAGGACCCCACCAAGATCGCTCCGAAGGACGCGCGGGCGCTGTCGAAGCTCTTCTTCGACCAGCTCCAGGTCCTGGAGGAGGGCACGCCCGAATATCAGTACGCCCGCAATACGCTGATCGAGATGAACCAGTCGCTGGTGCGGTTCGCGGCGAGCCGCTTCCGCAACCGGGGCGGCGGTGACCTGGAGGACGTCCTCCAGGTGGGCACGATCGGCCTGATCAAGGCGATCGACCGGTTCGACCTCTCCCGCGAGGTCGAGTTCACCTCCTTCGCGGTGCCGTACATCGTCGGTGAGATCAAGCGTTTCTTCCGCGACACGAGCTGGGCCGTCCATGTTCCGCGCCGCCTCCAGGAGCTGCGCGTCGAGCTGGCCAAGGCCAAGGAGCACCTGGCGACGGTCCTGGACCGGGACCCGACCGTCAGGGAACTCTCCGAACTCCTCGGCCTCACCGAGGAGGAGGTCATCGAGGGCCTGGTCGCGACCAACGGCTACACGGCCGGTTCGCTGGACATGCCCACGAACGAGGACGGCGGCACCGGCGGCGGCCGGACCTTCGCCGATGTGCTGGGCGAGACGGACCCGGCGATGGAGAAGGTCGAGAACCTGCACGCCCTGGCGCCGCTGCTGGAACAGCTCGACGAGCGGGAACGCTCCATCGTGACGATGCGGTTCGGCCAGGAGATGACGCAGTCGCAGATCGGTACGGAGCTGGGCGTGTCGCAGATGCATGTGTCCCGGCTGCTCAACCGCATCATCACGCGGCTGCGCGCGGGGATGCTCGTCGAGGAGTAGGAGCAGGAGTAGGCCGCCGAGGTGTAGGCCGCGGAACGGGCGGCCGGGGCGCGGTGTCACGCCCCGTTGTCAGACCCATGGATCAGACTGGGGGGTCCTGACGGTTCCCGGAGTCCGGGGACCGTGGACCCACGGATCCATGGGGAGGAAGCCTCGATGGCCATCACCACGTCCCGCACCCCCGCCGCCCCGGACGAGCGCACCGCCGCCCGTGCCTATCTGCGGCTGCTGGCGGCCGTACGCGCCGTTCTGGACGACCCGGCGCGGGCGTCCCTGGCCGTCCCGCTGCTGGCGGCCCCGATGGCCGAGGCCGACGAGGCGCTCATGGCCGCGGGGTTAGCGGGCAACGAGCGGTCGTTCCTGGATCTGGTCTCCGCGCAGGCACTGGGCGGTGGGCCGGAGCACCGCGGGTGACCGCCGCCGGGCGGGCGGTGGTCACCCGGCCCGAAGGCGGGCGGCGGACCGGGCAGGGGTCCGCCGCCCGCTCCTGCGGGTCAGCCCCGGGTCAGCCGCAGCGTCACCAGTTGGAACGGGCGCAGCGAGAGCAGGACCGCGCCGTCCGCCAGCTCGGGTCCGCCCGCGCCGCCGGCCAGCTCGGCCGACGGCCGCTCCAGCAGGTCGGTGACGGCGAGTCCGGTGGCGTCGAAGCCCAGGGCGACCCGCGCCTTGGCCCGGCCGCCGGTCGCCTCGTAGAGCCGTACGACGAGGTCGCCGCTCGCGTCGTCGGCGAGCTTGACCGCGCTGACGACGACCGCGTCGTTGTCGACGGTGACCAGCGGCGCGACCTCCCCCGATCCGGTGAGCCGGCGCTCGGGCAGGTTGACGCGGTAGCCCTCCCGTACGGCGTCACCGATCGCGGCGCCGGGGGCCAGCGCGTGCCGGAAGCGGTGGACGCCCTGGTCGGTCTCCGGGTCGGGGAAGCGCGGCGCGCGCAGCAGCGAGACCCGGACGGTGGTGGTCGTACCGGCGTCCGAGGCGCGGACCGTACGGGTCACGTCGTGTCCGTACGTCGAGTCGTTGACGAGGGCGACGCCCCAGCCCGGCTCCTCCAGGTGGACGAAGCGGTGGTTGCACGCCTCGAACTTGGCCGCCTCCCAGCTGGTGTTGGTGTGGGTGGCCCGGTACACATGGCCGAACTGGGTCTCCGAGGCGTACCGCTCCGCGTGGATGTCCAGCGGGAAGGCTGCCTTGAGGAACTTCTCCGTCTCGTGCCAGTCGACCTCGGTGTCGATGTCGAGCCGCTTGGCGCCCGGCGCGAGGGTCAGGAGCTGGGTGACCTTCGACGCGCCGAAGGACCGCACGACCCGCACGCCGACGGCGCCCGCGGTGCCGTCGCCCTCGACGGCGGTCAGCTCGTCGAGGTCCGTCAGATCGGTGACGGTGTTCCGGTAGAACGCGTCGACGTCCCAAGCGTCCCACTGGTTGGGGAAGTCGGGGTGGATCTGGAGCAGGTTGGCCGCCTCGCCCGGGGCGACCGTCTCCCGCTCCGCGCTGATGTCGTACGCCGAGACCACCAGGCCTCGGCCGTCGACCTCGACCTCCAGCAGGCCGTTGCTGAGCACGAAGCCGCCGCCCTCACGCGCCGTGAGCTGCGCGCCCGCGCCGCCGCCGGCCGGTCCCGCCGCGCCCGCCGCGACCCCGCCGCGCGCGTGCGGCGCCGCGTTGAAGACCAGGGGCGTGCCGCCGGCCGGGTCACCGGCGAGGGCGCGCTGCGCGGTCCCGATGACGCCGCTCAGCTCGGCCGCGACCTTCGCGTAGGTCTTCTCGGCCTCGCGGTGCACCCAGGCGATGGACGAGCCGGGCAGGATGTCGTGGAACTGGTGGAGCAGCACCGTCTTCCAGACCCGGTCGAGCAGTTCGTACGGGTAGGCCGCGCCGGTCCTGACGGCGGCGGTGGCGGCCCACAGCTCGGCCTCCCTCAGCAGGTGCTCGCTGCGCCGGTTGCCCTGCTTGGTCTTGGCCTGGCTGGTGAGGGTGGCGCGGTGCAGCTCCAGGTAGAGCTCGCCGACCCAGACGGGCGGGTTCGGGTACTCGGCCTCGGCCTTGGCGAAGAAGGCGGAAGGGGTCTCCCACTCGACCGTCGCGGAGCCTTCGAGGCTGCGCAGCCGGGCCGCCTTGGCGATCATCTCGCGGGTGGTGCCGCCGCCTCCGTCGCCCCAGCCGGTGGGCGCGAGCGAGTGGCGTGCGACGCCCTTCTCCTTGAAGTTCTTCGCGGCGTGGGCGACCTGCTCGCCCGTCATGGAGCAGTTGTACGTGTCGACGGGCGGGAAGTGGGTGAAGATCCGGGTGCCGTCGATGCCCTCCCAGCGGAAGGTGTGGTGCGGGAACTTGTTGATCGTGGACCACGAGATCTTCTGCGTGAGCAGCCACTTGGATCCGGCGGCCTTGATGATCTGCGGCAGCCCGGCGGCGAAGCCGAAGGTGTCGGGCAGCCACGCCTCGTCGTTCTCGACCCCGAACTCGTCGAGGAAGAAGCGCTTGCCGTGCACGAACTGGCGGGCCATCGCCTCGGATCCGGGCATGTTGGTGTCGGACTCGACCCACATGCCGCCGGCCGGCACGAACCGGCCCTCGGCGACGGCCTTCTTGACCTTGGCGTAGACCTCGGGGCGGTGCTCCTTGATCCAGGCGAACTGCTGCGCCTGGGACATCGCGAAGACGAACTCGGGCTCGTCCTCCAGCAGGGCGGTCATGTTGGCCGTCGTCCGGGCGACCTTGCGGACCGTCTCGCGCAGCGGCCACAGCCAGGCCGAGTCGATGTGGGCGTGGCCGACCGCGCTGAGCCGGTGGGAGGTGGCCGGCGCGGGGGTGGCGAGCACCTCGGCGAGCTGCTCACGGGCGGCGGCGGCCGTGCCGTTCACGTCCTGGAGGTCGACCGCGTCGAGCGCGCGGCTGATCGCGCGCAGAATCTCCCAGCGGCGGGCGCCCTCCACGGGCAGCTCGGCCATCAGCTCGCCGAGCACCTCCAGGTCCTGGATGAGCTGCCAGACCGTCTCGTCGAAGACGGCGAGGTCCATCCGGGCGAGGGTGTACTGCGGTTCGCCGCCCGCGGTCTCCTTGTCGCCGAGCTTCGTGGGCAGGAAGGGGTGGTAGTCGAGGATGACCGGGTTGGACGCGGCCTCGATGTGCAGCAGCACCTCTTCGCCGCCGGCGGCGGGCGCCCCGATCCGTACCCACTGGTTGCGCGGGTTGAGGCCCTTCACGGGGGTGCCGTCGGGGCGGTAGACCAGGCCCTCGCACTGGAATCCGGGCATGTTCTCGTCGAAGCCGAGGTCGAGGATCGCCTCGACGGTACGGCCCGCCCACTTCTCGGGGACGGTCCCGGAGACCCGGAACCAGCTCGTGCCCCAGGGCGCGCCCCAGCGGTCGCCCACCGCGACCGGCTCGGTGGGCCCGGCGATGCCCTCCTCGACGGGGACGGGCTCTCCCGGCGCGTGCCAGACGGCGATGTCGAGCGGGATCGACTCGGGGTATACGGCGGGCCTGATGCGTTCGTCGAGGACGCGCTTGAGACGGCCTTCGACCAGGGTGCGGTCGTCGTGCATGCGGGGTGCTCCTGAGGTGCGTGGGTGCGGTGGGTGCCGTGGGTTCCGTGGGTGCGGTGTCCAGTGTGGCCGCGCCGCCGGGAGGGCCGGCGGCGGTCCGTCAGCGGACGTCGTCGGGGTGGACGACCTCCGTGATGCCGCGGGCGGCGAGATGGGCGCGGTCCCCGGCCCGGCTCGCGAGGACGGCGGTGGGCCGGGCGCCCGCCTCAGTCAGCCGGGCGAACGCCTCGAAGAACGCGCCGCCGGGAGCGCAGGTGGCGCGGGCGGGCGCGGCGTCAGTGATGTCAGCCGCTTCGCCGGTGTCTCCGGTGTCGACGGCGAGGGCGAGGGTGCGCGGCGCGGGCGCGTAGGCCCGCTCCCGCCACTCGGCGACCGTACGGGCGAGGGCCTCCCCGGCCGGTTTGACCTTCCGGTCGTTGGTCAGCAGGCCGAGTCCGTACTCCAGTTCCGGGAAGTCGGCCAGGGAGCGCGACACGTCGTGCGAGCACCACCAGGTGACACCCCAGACGTCGGCGCAGTCCAGCGCGGCGGCCACCGTGGCGTCGGTGAACGCGGCGGCGTGCTCGGCCGGGATGAGCGGCGCGGGGGCGCCGACCTCCTGGAGCCAGACCGGCCGGCGCGGTTCCAGGGCCCACGCCTTGGACAGCTCGATCATGTACGCGGCGTGGTGCTCGGTGGCGGTGCCGGTCCGGCCGTGGCGCTGCGCGGTGCCGTTGAACACCCAGGAGTGCACCGCGGTGACGGCGCCGATCCTGGCCGCGTGCGCGGGGGTGAAGGGGTGTCCGTCCTGGTACCAGGCCGCGTCGTACTCGGCGTGCAGATGGAGCTTGCCGGGGGCGCCCTCCTCGCAGGCCGCCAGGAGCGTACGCAGCCAGCTTCCGGCCTGTTCCGGGGTGATGGGGTCGGGGTCGGGGTGCGGCGGCCCGGAGAACTGGTTGATCTCGTTGCCGATGGTCATGCCGATGAAGTTCGGCCGGTCGGCGAGGGCGGCGGCGAGCGTACGGAGGTAGGCGGCCTGCCCGGAGACGACATCGTTGTCAGTGAAAAGGTTCCGCCGGTGCCAGGTCCGGGTCCAGGCGGGCAGGAAGTCGAAGCTCGACAGATGGCCCTGGAGCCCGTCGACGTTGACGTCCAGGCCGCGTTCGGCCGCGGCGTCGGCGAGCTGGACGAGCTGCTCGACGGCGCGCGGTCTGATCAGGGTGCGGTTGGGCTGGAAGAGCGGCCAGAGCGGGAAGACCCGGATGTGGTCGAGGCCGAGCCCCGCGATCGAGTCCAGGTCGGCGCGTACGTCGTCCAGGTCGAAGTCCAGCCAGTGGTGGAACCAGCCCTGGCTGGGCGTGTAGTTGACGCCGAAGCGCGGTGCGGGAGTGCTCATGGGGGGCAACGTTGTCCTGCTTCTGTGCGGAGCGTGCGGTGGTGCGCGGAATGCCCGTGGTGTGCCGGGTGCTCCGAGTGCGTGGCGTCAGCCCTTCACGGCGCCTTCGCCGACGCCCCGGAAGAAGTAACGCTGGAGGCAGGCGAAGAGCACGATGAGCGGGGCCACGGCGATGATCGTCCCCGCGGCAACCAGCCGGGGGTCCTGGGCGAAAGTGCCGTGGAGGTAGTTGAGTCCGACGGTCAGGGTGAAGTTCTCCGGGTCGCTGAGGACGATGAGCGGCCAGAGGAAGTCGTCCCAGGCGCCCATGAAGGCGAAGATCGCGACGACGGCGAGGGTGCCCTTGACGGCGGGCAGGGAGATCCGCAGGAAGCGCTGCCAGACGTTGGCGCCGTCGACGAAGGCCGCCTCCTCCACCTCGTGCGGCAGGTTGAGGAACGCGTTGCGCATCAGCAGCACGTTCATCGCGCCGATGCATCCCGGCAGCAGCACGCCGATGAGGGTGTTGTTCAGGCCGAGGTCCCGCATGGTGGTGAACTGGGCGATGATGATGCCCTCGACGGGGACGAGCATCGCGAGGATGAACCCCAGGGTCGCGGCGGTCCGGCCCCGGTAGCGCAGCCGGGCGAGCGCGTAGCCGGCCAGGGCGGCGCCGACGCAGTTGGTGACAACGTTGGCGAGGGCGACCTTGAGCGAGTTGAACGCGTACTCCCACACCGGGATGATCTCGGCGACCCGGCCGTAGTTGTGGAGGGTCACGTCGTCCGGGAGGAAGGTCGGCGGGTAGCTGTAGATGTCCTCGGTCGGGCCCTTGAGCGAGGTGGAGAGCTGCCAGAGGAACGGACCGATCATCACGGCCAGCATGATGAGCAGCAGCGCGTAGCGGAGGGCGAGCTGCCAGGGTGCGATGCGCCGGCCCTCGGCGTCGGTGGCCTTCAGGATGGTCACGCGTCCTCCTTGCGGTCGGCGCGCAGCACCAGGAGCATCAGGGCGACCGTGACGACGAAGACGACCACGGAGATCGCGGAGGCGTAGCCGACCCGGCCGCTCAGCCCGGTACCGACCCGCTGGACGAGCATGACGAGGGTGGTGTCCTGGCCGGCCGGTCCGCCGCTCGGGCCCGCCATCAGATAGACCTCGGAGAAGACCTTGAAGGCGGCGACCGAGGAGAGCGCCGCGACGAGGACCATGGTGGAACGTACGGCGGGCACGGTGACGGTGACGAAGCGGCGGATGGCCCCGGCGCCGTCGACGGCCGCGGCCTCGTGCAGCTCGCGCGGTACGTTGGCCAGCGCGGCCAGGTAGATGATCATGTAGTAGCCGAGGCCCTTCCAGACCGTGACGGCCATCGCGCTGAACAGCAGCAGCCACTGGTCGCTGAGGAAGCCGATCCGGCCGACGCCGACGGCCTCCAGCACCGAGTTGACCAGTCCGCGGTCGTCGAGCAGCCAGACCCAGATGAGGCCGACCACCACGATCGAGGCGACGACGGGGGTGTAGAAGGCCGAGCGGAAGAAGGTGATGCCGGGAATCTGCCGCTGGACCAGCATCGCGAGCAGCAGCGGCAGCAGGACCAGGGCCGGGACGACGCAGAGGACGTACAGCGTGCTGTTGCGCAGCCCGATCCAGAACATCTCGTCGTGGATCAGCTCCCGGAAGTTGTCCAGGCCTACGAAGCTGCCGGCGATCAGGGTGCGGCGGTCGGTGAAGGAGTTGATGACGGTGCTGAAGAACGGATAGAGACTGAAGGCGCCGACAATCAGCAGTCCCGGGGCGGCGAACAGCCAGGGACTGAGGGAGTGTTGACGCCGGATCCCGCGGACGGGCCCGCCGCGGGGCCCACGGCCGCCGGAGCCGGAGCTCCGGAGCGTGGGCCCCGCCGCGGCGGATTCCGGGGGAAGCGCCCGGGGGGCGGTGGAGCTTGTCATGGTGCGGGGCTCAGCTCTCAGCTCTGCTTGAGCAGACGGTCACAAGCCTCGACGGCCTGGTCGAGCGCGGCCTGCGGGCTCTGCTTGCCCTGGAGCGCCTTGGCGACCTGGTTGCGCAGCTCGGTCTTCATCTGCTCGCTGAACAGGACGGGCGTGTAGTTCTCGGCCTTCTTCAGGGACTTGGCGGCGGCGATCCGTACGCGCGTCTCGTCGGTGCCGTCCTCCTTGGTGAAGTACGGGTCGTCCAGCGAGCCCTTGGTGCTCGGGAAGATGGCGACCTGCTTGGCGAAGGACATCTGGCGGGTCGCGTCGGTCACGAAGTGGGCGAAGGCGATGGCGGCGGGCTTCTGCTTGGTCTTGGAGTTGACCATCATGCCCATGACGTACATGTTGACCTTGCCGGTGTTGCTGATCTGGTCCGTGATCCCGATGTTCTTGTAGAGGTTCGGGGCCTTCGTCTTGAAGTTCTCCAGGTCGAGCGCGTTACCCGGGTTCATGGCCACGGACTCGGTGAGGAACTTGGTGCCGGAGGCCTCGGGGGTCGCGGTCAGCGCCTGGGAGTCGAGCGCCTTGGCCTCGAACAGCTCCTTGTACTTGGTGAGCAGTTCGACGCCCTTGGCGTCGTTGAAGGCGAAGCCGGTGCCCTTGTCGTTCATGAGCTGCACGCCGTAGCGGCCGAAGTCCTCGATCGTGGGCACCTGGGCGAGGGTGGCGATCTTGCCGTTGCTCTGCTCGGCGAGCTTCAGCCCGTCCTTGAAGACCTGGTCATAGGTGGTCGGGGGCTTCTCGGGGTCGAGCCCGGCCTCGCTGAACAGGCGCTTGTTGTAGAAGGTGGGGCCGGTGTTTAGGTACCAGGGGAAGCCGTACGTGCCCTCCATGCCCGGTATCTGGTGGCTCTTCCAGGCATCCGGCAGATAGTCCTTGGCGAAGCCGGCGGCCGTCTTGTCCTTGTCGAGGTCAAGGGCGAGGCCGGCCTTGGCCAGCGGGGCCACCAGGTCGGGGGAGATGTTGACGACGTCGGGCAGTGTGCCGCCCGCGGCATCCGCGCTGAGCTTGTCCGCGTAGCCCTCGGCCGGCCGGTCGACCCACTTCACCTCCGTGTCCGGGT
The DNA here is from genome assembly GCF_042673865.1 of Streptomyces sp. NPDC056987. NCBI lineage: Bacteria > Bacillati > Actinomycetota > Actinomycetes > Kitasatosporales > Streptomycetaceae > Streptomyces > Streptomyces sp. NPDC056987. The sequence goes on along the minus strand of NZ_JBHURV010000001.1, from coordinate 464,846 downwards.
ACTCCTTCTCGAAGTCCTTGATGACTCCGTTGAAGTAGTCCTTGAAGTTGGCCTGGAGGTTCCAGGTCTGGAAGGTGATCTTGCCCTTGATGGCGCCCGAGGCGTCGGAGGACTCGTCGTCGGATCCTCCGCCACAGGCGCTGAGAGGCAGGACAGTGGCGAGAACAGCGGCGAGGGCGACTGCTCTTCGGGAGATGCGCACGGTGAACGGCTCCTTCTGCTCGGACCAGGCGTGCGGTGGGCGAGCCGGAGCTTCGGCGCCCCGACTCCTTATGTCCAGCAGACCTTGCAAGGTGCGCGGGTGAAAGTCAACACATTCTCGCCACAAACACGGCCGAAGCTGGTTTCACCGCAGGTCAGAGGGGTATTACGGTTTAGTTGCGGCAAGGTACTAATGCGCTTTAGGATGCTCTGACTCAAGCGCATTAGTCCGGAGTCACGATGGCTCGTCCGATACGGCAGGAAAAGGGGATCCGAGGTGGCAGCCAACCAGCCGTCGGCCGGAGAGACCCGGCCCCCCACGGTGGAGCCCGCGCCGGTCCGCCGGACCCCCGCGCGCCGTCCGACGATGAAGGACATCGCCCAGCGCGCCGGAGTCTCGGAGAGCGCCGTGTCCTTCGCCCTCAACGACCGCCCCGGCGTCTCGGAGATCACCCGCGCCCGGGTCCGCCGGGTCGCGGAACAGCTCGGCTGGCGCCCCAGCACCGCCGCCCGCGCGCTCTCCGGCGAGGGCTCGGCCACCGTGGGGCTGGTGCTGGCCCGCCCGGCGGCGTCCCTCGGCGTGGACTCGTTCTTCCTGCAACTGATCTCCGGCATCCAGGAGATCCTGTCAGACCGTCAACTCGGCCTGCTCTTCCAGGTCGTGGAAGACGTGGAAGCCGAGTGCGCGGTCTACCGCCGGTGGTGGGCCGAGCACCGGGTGGACGGTGTCCTGGTCGTCGACCCGAGGACCGACGACCCCCGCCCCGGGCTCCTGGACGAGCTGGCGCTGCCCGCCGTCGTCATCGGCGAACTGCCGGACGGCGACACCCGGTCGCACCCGGCGCTCTCCCGGGTCCGGGCGGACGACGCGGGCGCGATGGCCGCCGTCGTGGGCCGGCTGCACGAGCTGGGGCACCGCAGGATCGTCCATATCGCGGGGCTGTCCTCGCTCGCCCACACCGAGCGGCGGATCCGTTCGCTGCGGGCCGAGGCGGAGCGGTACGGCCTCCCCGAGGTGCGTTCACTCACCACCGACTACTCGGACACGCAGGGCGCGGCGGTGACCCGCCGGGTGCTGGAGGAGGACCGCCCGCCGACCGCCCTGATCTACGACAACGACGTGATGGCGGCGGCCGGGGCGGCGGTCACGGCCGGGCTCGGGCTCGCGGTGCCCGGCGATGTCTCGGTCATCTCCTGGGAGGACTCGGCGCTCTGCCGGCTGGTACGGCCGTGGCTGACGGCCCTCTCCCGCGACTCCGTCGCGTTCGGCCGGATCGCGGCGCGGGAGCTCGCCGCGCTCCTCGACGGCGGCGCGGCCCGTACCGTACAGGTCCCGCTGCCCCGGCTGATCGAGCGCGAGAGCCTCTCCCGGGGCCGCGCCTGACCGGTTACGGGGCGGTCCCGGCCGGTACGGTCCGGTCACGGTCGATCCGTTCACTCACGGTCGGTCCGGTCGCACCCGCGTACGGGCGGGCGCGACCGGGAGTGTGCGGCGATCAGCTCGCCGCCGTACCGCTCTCCGCGGGTTCCTCCTCCACGGAGGCCCGTTCCGCGGCCCGGCCGCGCTCGGCGGCGGACACGGACACGGGAGCCGCGGCGGGTGTGGAGGCGGAGGCCGGACCGTCGGACGGACTCGGCTCCGGGGACCGGCGGCGGGGCTTCGGTGTGTCGGCGCGCGCGGCCTCTGCGCGGATCATGGCGTTGAGCGCGGCGAAGGCGTCGATGGGCATGGCTGTGTCCTCACGCTGTAGGGGGTGATGCTGCTGCTGGAGGGGGCGGGACCGGAGGGGTCCCTGGAACGCGCGGGTGCACGTCCTGTCAGCAGCGCAGCACCGCACAGCGCGTCGGGCCCGCCGCGCGCGGGGGGCCCACGGGGAGACGGCGGTCCGGGTACGGCGACGGCCTCATGGCACCCGGCGCGGCGAGCACCGAGGGCTCCATCCGGGCCCGCGCGGGACGCTCGGTCCTGGCGGGGTCGGTGTGCTGATCGGTCTCGGCGGTGTCCTGCTGCCCGTCGCCCTGTCCTTCCCCGGCCGGGGCCGGGGTGCCGGAGGCGGGCGGCACGGGTTCGACGGCCCGCGCCGCCGTGGCGCAGGACGCGGCCGCGAGGCCCAGGAAGGCGATCAGCACCAGCAGCGCCACCACCACGGCCCGGCGCACGGCGGCGGCACGAGCGGCCGCGGCGCGGGAAGTGAGAGGCGGGGCACAGCGCATGGGCATGACCTCCTGGGACATGCCACCCCTGCCCAGGCACGGCCGCACCCGGTCCTGCTACCGGCGGAAACCGCTCGCACGGGGTACGCGCGCTAAGCCGGGTCCCGCTCGTTCTCGGCCGTGCGTGCCCCGGCAGAGAACGTATTCGCCCCGGCCCCGGCCCCTGCCTCGGCACCCGCGCCGGCCTCGGCGGCGGTCCCGGCACCCGCGCCGGCGTCCGCGGGGACACCGGCACCGGCACCCGCACCCGCACCGGTGTCGGCACCGTTGTCGGCGTCCACCCCGGCCTCCGCGCCGGCCGCCGTCACCGCCGCCAGGGGCACCTGCGGCCCGCCGCCCTCCCGGAGCCATCGCCGGAACACCGCGTGCACCTGCTCGGCGCCGACGAGTTCGGCGTGGTCGGGCACCGGCGCGCTGAGCACCAGCGGCGACAGCAGGAAGGGCCGCGCCTGTTCGCCGCCGAGCCCGCCGTGCGAGCCGATCTGCTCCTCGAAGGCGTGCACCCGCCCCGTCTCCGGGTCGTACATCGAGTTGACCATGATGTCGGCCACGTGCGGGAAACCGTCGGTGCGCCGCACGGCGTCGGCCGCGCCGGGGCCCAGCCCCGCGAGCGGCCCGTCGTCGGCCAGCGCGCCGACGGGGACCTCCGCCCCGCCGCGGCCCAGCACCACGGAGCCGTGCTCCTCGCTCCGTACCAGCAGGAAACCGATGCCCGGATGGCTGGCGAGGGTCCGCAGCAGCGCCGGGTGGCGCCGGTCGATCGCCTCCCGGCTCATCCGCTCCGGCACGTCGGGGAAGGAGATCAGCGCGAGGTTCCCGGAGGCGAGCACCACCGGCTCCGAGGAGCTCGCGGGAGGCTCCGCCGCGTCGTCCTCGGCGCGCTCGGGACGGTGCAGCGCGCCGAGCACGGCGTGCCGGGCGGCGTCGCGCGCCTCCGCGCCGCTCCTGGTCCGCCCCGCCCGGCGGGAGACGGGCAGTCCGCACCCGGCCCTGACGAGATCCTTGAGGGTGAGCCCGTACGCGCCCTCGAAGGTCTCGCCGGGGCTCTGGCCGTGGTCGGAGAGGAGCACGATCCGGTATGTACGGGGCGCGTGTTCGGCGGCCCTGGCGATCATGCCGACCGACCGGTCGAGCTGGGCCAGCACCCGCGCGGCGTCCCGGCTGTGCGGCCCGGAGTGGTGCGCGACCTCGTCGTAGGCGACCAGGTCGGCGTAGACGGCGGTCCGTCCCGCCAGCATGTCGCCGAGCACCGCCGCGACCACGACGTCCCGTTCGACGACGGTCGCGAAGGCCCGGATGAACGGGTAGAGCCCGCCCCGGCCCACCCGGGGCCGGTCCCCGCGCAGCCGGGCCCGGGTCGACTGGCCTATCTCGCGGCAGACGTCGGCGACGAAGGAGACGACCGTACGGACGGCGTTGGCCGGGTCGGAGAAGTACGCGAAGTAGCCGGCCCGGGACCGGTTGGCCCGGCCGCGCCGGGCGGCGATGGAGAGCACCAGCGCGAGCTGGTCGGCGCCGCCGCTGAAGAGGTTGCCGCGGCTGGCGCCGTCGAGGGTGAGCAGCCCGCCGTCGCCGGTGCGCGCGATGGCCCGGCGCTGGAGTTCGGCGGCGCTCGCGGGCCGGTTGCTCACCATGATCCGGCCGCTGTCCTTCTCGTACCAGCGGAAGGCGGGGACATCGTGGTTGGAGCCGTGCAGGATGCCGAGCTGACTGGCGCCGGTCTGGCTGGACCAGTCGGTGCGCCACGGCGTCAGCCGGTGGGTGGGCCGCTCTCCCAGCCAGCTCGCGATGTGCGGCACCACCCCGGCGGCGACCGCGTCCAGCAGCACCTGGTGGCCGACCCCGTCGAGTTGGAGGAAGACCGTGCCGGGCTGCTCGTCCGCGCGGCCCTCGTCGCCCGGCCGGCCCCGTCTGCGCCGGCGGCGGTCGGCGAGCCGCGAGAGCCTGCGCCGGTACGCCTCGTCGTCACCGACCGCGAGCGCGGTGGACGTCGCGGAAGCGACCGCGGACATCACGGCGGCGACCACCACCGCGGTCCGCGGATCGGCGGCGCCCCGGCCGTCGGGGATGAGCCGCAGCGCGATCAGCAGCAGCGATCCGTTGAGGAAGAACACCAGCAGGCCGAGGACGAGCGCCGGGACCAGCAGCAGCGCGCGGACGAGCACCGGCCAGACCAGCGCGCCGAGCAGGCCGAACGCGCCCGCGCCCCAGGCCGCGGTGACCGCGATCCGGGTGGGGCTGTCCCCGTCGTCGGACTGGAGCTGGAAGTCGGGCAGGATGCCGGCGAGCGCCAGCATCGTCACGGTGGAGACCGCCCATACGATGATCACCCGCAGCAGGGCTCTGCTCGTCGTACGCCATCGCCCCGTCACCACTACCCGTCACCTCACGTCCGGACCCGTACGGCTCACGGGCTCGGCCCCCAGCCTCGCACAGGCGCGCGCGGTCCCCGCCGGAACCGGGGCGGGGTCGGGGTCACAGCGGCGCGCGGCGTCCCTTCGCGGGTATCGAGAGCCTGCGGTGGACCTCCGCCTTCCGTTCGGCGTCGTAGCACGGCTCGTCCAGGCCGGCCGTCTCCAGCCGTACGCCCCGGCGCTCGCACTCCGCGGCGAAGGCGGCGACCGAGGTGAACGCCCGTTCGAGCACACGGTCGTTGGCGGCGACGAAGAGGTCGACCAGCCCGTCCTCGACGTCGGTCCACAGACCGCGGTGGTCGGGGCGCAGCCGGTAGAAGTAGAGCTGGCGGGTGACGATGTAGCCCTTGTCCTCGGCCCAGCGCGCGCACATCAGGTGCTGTCCGTGGGTGTCCACCAGGAAGGGGTCGCGGTCCAGCTGCTCCAGCGGTGTCAGGCTGGCGATCGCCGTCACGCGTACCTCGCCCATGCCGCTCCCCCGCTCCCCGCGCACTCCGGGCCCGTCCCCCCGGACCCGCCTTCGTTCCGCCGACCCTAACCCGCGCACGCCTTCGCGAGGCAGGCGCGTACGGGGCGGTCGGAGGCGCGCGTTCGAGCGCACCTCGTTCGCCCGGACGGGTGGCGGCCGTACGCTGAGTCCGAGGAGCGGCCCCGGGCGGGGAGCGGGACACCACGCGCCCCCGTGCGCGCCGGGGCGGACGGAGCTGAGGTCGGGTTGGGAACTGTCATCACCTGGTGGGGCCATGCCACCTGCACGGTCGAGGATTCCGGGGTACGGATCCTGACGGACCCGGTCTTCGTGCGCCGTCTCGCGCACCTGCGCCGGCGTCTGGGCCCCGTACCGCCGCCCGAGGCGGGCGTCGCCGACGCGGTGCTCGTCTCGCATCTGCACTCCGATCATCTCCATCTGCGGTCGCTGGCCAGGCTCGCGCCCGGCACCCGGCTGATCGTGCCGCGTGGCGCGGAGCGTTCGGTGCCGGGGCTCCGGCGGCTCGACGCGCGGCGCAATCCGGCGGGGCTGCGGATCACGGAGGTGGACGCGGGCGACGAGGTGGCGGTCGGGCCGGTCCGGGTACGGGCGGTGCCCGCGCTGCACGACGGGCGCAGGCTGCCGGTCGGGCCGCACCGCTCCCCCGCGCTCGGCTATGTGATCACCGGCGAGTCACGGACGTACTTCGCGGGCGACACGGGGCTCTTCGACACCATGGCCGCGTCCGTGGGCCCGGTGGACGTGGCGCTGCTGCCGGTCGGCGGCTGGGGGCCGCACCTGGGGCCCGAGCACCTCGACGCGGGGCGCGCGGCGCAGGCACTGGCGCGGCTGGCGCCGAGCGCGGCGGTGCCGGTGCACTACGGCACGTACTGGCCGATCGGGCTCGACGGGGTCAGACCGCACGAGTTCTACGCGCCGGGCGACGAGTTCGTACGGAAGGCGGCGCGGCTCGCTCCGCAGGTGTCGGTGCATCTGCTGAGGCACGGCGAGAGCGCGCGGCCGGAGGTCGCGCGGTGATCGACCGGCTGCTGGCCCAGTTCGCGGTGCTGCCCCCGGAGTCGACCCAGCAGGCCGCCGGCTATCCGTCGGTCTTTCTGCTGGTGGCGCTGGGCGCGCTGGTGCCGGTGGTGCCGACGGGCGCGGTGGTGAGCACGGCGGCGGTGGTGGCGTTCCATCAGAGCTCGCCGCTCTCCAATGTCTGGCTCTTCCTCGTGGCGTCCTGTGCGGCCTTCCTCGGCGATGTCGCGCTGTACTGGCTCGGCCGGCGCGGGGTCGGTTCGAAGAACGGTTCGCGCTGGCTGGCGGCGCTGCGCAGGAGCGCCCCGCCCGACCGGCTGGAACAGGCGCAGGACAGGCTGCGGGAGCACGGGGTGACGGTGCTGGTGCTGTCGCGCCTGGTGCCCGCCGGCCGGATCCCGGTGATGCTGGCCTGTCTGCTCGGCGAGTGGCCGCTGCGCCGGTTCGCCCGGGGCGACATACCCGCGTGTCTGGCGTGGGCCGCGACGTACCAGCTCATCGGGGTGGCGGGCGGCTCGCTCTTCGCCGAGCCGTGGGAGGGCGTGCTCGCGGCGGTGCTGCTGACGGTGGTGGTCAGCGGCGCTCCGGCGCTGTGGCGCAGACTGCGACGGCGCCGGGGAGACGCCGGGGCCGACGGGGCCGACGGGACGGACAAGGCCGACGGGACCGCGAGGGTCACGGGGGCCGCGGCCGACCGGGGTCCGGAGGGCCGGGGAGCGTGAGGGCGTGAGTGCCTGAGCACCAGGGCCCGAGGCGGCGGCCTCTTCGGCGCGGGTGGCGCGGTGCGTCGCCGTGTCAGCGCAGTTCGTCGAAGACCGAGGCGAACGCCGCGAGCGCGCGGGCCACATGGGGCAGTTCCAGGGGCGCCGCGGCGGAGAGCGACTCCAGGCGCTGCTCCGGGGTCGCCCCGAGCAGCGGACCGGTCGGCAGCCGGACGCGCAGGGCGCCCAGTTCGTCGCCGAACCGGTGGCCCCCCGGGGTGTCCATGCCCAGCCGCGCGCCGAGATGGTTCTCCAGTTCCAGGGAGTCCGTGACGCCGAGCGCGGCCAGCCGGGCGCGCAGCGGCCCGAGGTCGGCGTAGAGGTGGCGGCCCGCCCGCGGGGTGCGCGCGAGGGCCCCGGAGCCGAGCACCGCGTGCTCGGCGGCCCCGGCGATCCGCCCGTAGAGCGTGGCGGCGTCCCGCGCCCGCGCCGTGACCGCCCCCGGCTCGTCCAGCGCGTGGGCGGCGGCCGCGGCGACCGGGCCCGCGACGAGGGCGCCGAGCGCGGTGAGGAAGTCGAGGGTCCTGGCGCGCAGCGCGGCCCCGGCCGGCGTGGCCGGGTAGCGGGCGACGGCCAGCGGCCAGGCGGCGGGGAGGAGCGAGCCGACCGCGTCGCTGACGACGGTGACCTCGTCGGGCCACATCCGGGCCGGGCTGAGCAGCACCGTCTCGTGCGGCCGGTGCAGGGTCTCGCTCCAGGTCTCGTCGCTGATGATGTGCAGCCCCTCGGCGACCGCCGCCTCGCACGCCGCGCCGACCAGTTCGGGCGGGGCGACGGTGGCGGTCGGGTCGTCGGCGGGGCAGAGCAGCAGCACGCGCGGAACACCCCCTTCCCACCGGATCCGCCGGACCGTCTCCAGCAGGGCGTACGCGTCGGGCACGCCGCCCGCGTCGGCCGGGGCCGGCACGTGATAGGCGGGCCGGCCCAGCAGCCGGGCCTGCGGCGTCCACCAGGCGGGACACGGCCGGGGCATCAGCACGTCCCCGCCGTACGCGGCGAGCAGCGCGAGGAGCAGCGGCTGCGCGCCGGGGGCGGCGGCCACGTCGTCGAGGCCGCCGGGCAGCCCGCGGCGGGACCAGTAGCCGCAGGCGGCCTCCCGGAGGACCGCGCCGCCGCCGGGCGGTTCCGGCGCGGTCCGGCGGGCGGCCGCCGCGCACTCCTCGGCCAGTTCGGGCAGGACGGGCAGTCCCGCCTCGGGGGCGGGCGGGCCGTAGCGTACGGGGCCACGGCCCTCGGGAGCCGTCCGCCGCATATGCGCCACCTCCGGGGCCGCCCGGGGGCCGGCCCGTCCCGTACGCCCGGTATCTTGAGCCCTTTATACGGAGGTTTGTCCCTGTGCGCTTCTCGGGTTCCGCCGCCCCGTCCCCCTCGGGGGGACCGTTCGCCGTACCGGACCGTCCGCTTGATCCGCCCCCGCCGGGGTATCCGCGTGCCATGCCGAACACCGCAGCCGCCTCCGCCGTCCTCAGCCGCGCCCGGATCACCGCGCTGCTCGAACAGTGGGACAACCGGGCCTTCCGCGCGGTCGCCGGCCGGCACTGGCCGGGCGCGGACCCCGTACTGCCCAGGCTGAGCCGCAGCGCCAATCACGGGCTGCTGTGGTTCGGGGCGGCGGCGGGGATGGCCGCGCTGGGCGGCAGCGCGCGCTCGCGCCGGGCGGCCCTGCGGGGCGTGGCGTCGCTGGCCCTCGCGTCGGCGGCCATCAACACCGTGGGCAAGCGCGCGGTGCGCAGGGAGCGTCCGCTGCTCGATGTCGTCCCGGTGATACGGCGGCTCAAGCGGCAGCCGTTCACGTCCTCGTTCCCGTCGGGCCACGCGGCCTCGGCGGCGGCGTTCGCCACCGGGGTCGCGCTGGAGTCGAAGGGGTGGGGCGCCGCGGTGGCGCCCGTGGCGGCGGCCGTCGCGCTGTCCCGGGTCTACACCGGCGTGCACTATCCGAGCGATGTCCTGGTGGGCGCGGCGCTCGGGGTGGGGGCGGCGTACGCGGTACGGGGGATGGTGCCGACGCGCTCGCAACTGCCCGCGCCGGGACGGCCGCACACCCAGGCGCCCGCGCTGCCCGGCGGCCGGGGGCTGACCGTGGTCGTCAACAGCGCCTCGGGCTCGGCGGACACGGCATCGCTGGTGCGTGACGCGCTGCCGTTCGCGCGGTTGGTGGTCTGCGCGCCGGAGGAGGTGGACACGGAGTTGGAGAAGGCGGCGGGCGACTGCCGGGCGCTGGGTGTCCTCGGCGGCGACGGAACGATAAACCGCGCCGTGTCGGTGGCCGTACGCCACACGCTGCCGCTGGCGGTCTTCCCCGGCGGTACGTTCAACCACTTCGCGTACGACCTGGGCATCGAGAGCGTCCACGACACCTGCCGGGCGCTGACGGCGGGCGACGCCGTACGGGTCGACCTGGGGCGCTTCACCCCCGGTCCGGACGGGGACGGCACGCCCGGGCACTTCGTCAACACCTTCAGCCTGGGCGTCTATCCGGAGCTGGTCCGGGTGCGCGAGCAGTGGGCGCCCCGGATCGGCGGCTGGCCCGCCGGGGTGCTGGCCGCCGCGCGGGTGCTGCGGGCCGAGCACCAGATCGACGCGGAGTTCGAGGGCCGGCGGCGGTCGCTGTGGCTGCTGTTCGCGGGCAACGGTATCTACCAGCAGATGGGCCCCACCCCCGGCCACCGGCAGAACCTCGCCGACGGCCTGCTGGACCTGCGCATCGTGCACGGCGGCCGGGCCCCGGGCGCCCGCCTGCTCGCCGCCGCCCTGGCCGGACCGCTGAGCCGCTCGCCCGTCCATGCCGCGGTCCGGATGCGCCGCGTACGGATCAAGGACATCGCGCCGGGGACGCGGCTCGCGTACGACGGTGAAGTGGCCCCGGCCCCACGGGAGCTGACGCTGGACAAGGCGATCGAGGCGCTGACGGTCTACCGGCCGCAGGCGCTGCTGTAGCCGCTCCCGGCGGGGATATCCGCTGGACAGCCCCGGGCGCGCGGCCGAGGATTCCGGTCGTGGACATGGAACCTTTCCTGGAGACCCGGCGGCTGCGGCTGCGCCCCTTCACCGACGGCGAGGACGAGGTGGCCCGGGTCGTCGCGCTCGACAACGACCCGGGCGTCCGGCGGTTCATCGACGGCGGTCGGCCCGTCTCCGCCGGCACAGTCCGGGGCACGACCCTGCCGAGGCTGCTGGCCCCGGGATTCCGGGCGGCCGAGGAGCGGACCACGGGCGCCTGGCTCGGCTGGTTCTGCCTGGCGCCGCGCCCGGCCCCGGAGCCCGGCGGCGAACCGGACTGGCACGTCGTGGAGTTGGGCTACCGGCTGCGCCGCGCGGCGTGGGGCCGGGGATACGCCACCGAGGGGGCGCGCGCCCTGGTCCGTACGGCGTTCACCGCGCTCGGCGCGGAACGGGTGACCGCGCAGACCATGACCGTGAACACCGGGTCGCGGCGGGTGCTGGAGAAGGCGGGGCTGCGGTACGTCCGCACCTTCTTCGAGGAGTGGCCGGAGACGATCGAGGGGTCGGAGCACGGCGATGTCGCCTACGAACTGACCCGGGAGGACTGGGAGGCTCGGGAGGACTGGAAGGCTCGGGAGGCGGTTAGGCTCACCTAACCTACAACGGAGGCGCCGTGAGCCCGGAGTCACCCCTGCCCGAACAGCCGGAGTTCGACCACCTCGTGCACTGCGTACCGGACGTGGAGGCGGCCTCCCTGGCCTACACGCGGACCGGGCTGCCCGCCCACGCCAATCCAGAGTACCGGGGGTACCGCAACGGCGCATGGCGGCTCGACACCCGCTACATCGAACTGTCGAGCGTCGTCGACCGCGTGGCCTTCCTGGACTCCCCGTACGGCAGGGCCATGCGGACGTGGCAGCCGCGCTACGACGAACTCGTCGCCCGGGGCGGCGGCGCGCTCACCTTCTGCGTCCACGTGACCGATGCCGACGCCACCGCCGAACGGCTGCGTACCCAGGGGCACTCGGTGGAGGTGCTGGGCTTCGCGCCGGAGGGGTCGCCCGTCTCGTTCCGCGAGGCGATCCTTCGGGACGTGCCGCCGTGGGCGCCGTTCTTCGTGACGTACACGCCGGACCGCCACACGATCCTGACCCGGTACAGCGCGCCGGGGCGGGTGAACCGGGGGCCGCACGATCTAGCGGGACTCCTGGTCGAGACCCCGGACCCGGTCGCCTCGGCCGCCTGGCTGGGCACCCTGCTCGGCCTGGCGCCCGGCACGTCGCCGACGGTGGTGGAACTCCCGCTCGGGGCCGTGCACTTCACCGAGGGACCCGCCGACGCGATCACCGCGCTGCTGCTGTCGGAGGGCGCGCCGCCGACCGCGGTGATCGACGGGCTCACCGTACGACCGCCCGGCTCCGGCCCCGTCACCGACCGGACCATGTCCGCATCATAAGACACGTATCTCATATTCCGACACGGAGGCGTAGCGTGGCCTGACCACTTCACGAGAGGGAGTCCGGCCATGCCGAAGGAGACCGCCGTCTACACGCACGGGCACCACGAGTCCGTGCTCCGTTCGCACACCTGGCGCACGGCCGCCAACTCCGCCGCCTACCTCCTGCCCGAACTGCGGGCCGGACAGGACGTGCTGGACGTCGGGTGCGGGCCCGGGACCATCACCGCCGATCTGGCCGCGCTCGTCGCGCCGGGCACGGTGACGGCCGTCGACGCCTCCGAGGGCGTTCTCGACACGGCGCGGGCGACCGCGGAGGCCGCGGGCGCGACCAATGTCCGCTTCGCGGTCGCCGATGTCCACTCCCTGGACTTTCCCGACGACTCCTTCGATGTCGTCCATGCCCACCAGGTCCTCCAGCACGTCGGCGACCCCGTCCGGGCCCTGGGCGAGATGCGCCGGGTCTGCCGTCCCGGCGGGGCGGTGGCGGCACGGGACTCGGACTACGCCGCCTTCGCCTGGTTCCCCGCCGTACCGGTACTGGACGACTGGCGGGAGCTGTACCGCAGGGTGGCGCGGGCCAACGGCGGGGAGCCGGACGCGGGCCGCCGACTGCTGTCCTGGGCGCGGCGCGCCGGGTTCACCGAGGTCACCGCGACCGCCGCGACCTGGTGCTACGCCACCCCGGAGGAGCGCGCGTGGTGGAGCGGGCTGTGGGCGGACCGTACGGTCGCCTCGGCCTACGCGGCGCTCGCGGTCGACGGCGGACACGCGACGCGCGAGCGGCTCGCGGAGATCGCCGCGGGATGGCGGGAGTGGGGCGCGGCGGACGACGCCTGGTTCATGGTGCCCCATGGCGAGATCCTGGGCCGGGCCTGACACCAACTAACCTGGTGGGCATGGAAATCATGGGTACCACGCTGCGCATCTGCGTCGACGATCTGGAGACATCGGTGGCGTTCTACGAGCGCCTCACCGGAAGCCCCGCGCTCCGCTTCGAGCGCGGCGGGGTCTCCGTGGCCGCCGTCGGCTGCTTCCTCCTGATGAGCGGTCCCGCCTCGGAGATCGACGTCCTGCGCAAGGTGACGGCGACCATCGCCGTCAAGGACGTCGAGGAGACGCTCACGGTGCTCACCGGCGGCGGCGCCCGCGTCGTCGCGGGCCCGGTGCCGACCCCGGCGGGGCGCAATCTGATCGCCGTCCACCCCGACGGCTCGGTCTTCGAGTACGCGGACCGCAAGGTGGTCCCGGGCGCCTGACGGGCCGCTCCGGACAGGCCCCCGGCCGGTCCGAATATTCCGCGCGCGGGCCGGTCCCGCTGCCGTACGCTGCGCTCCTCAAGGCGGTGTGGGCCGGCACGTAACGGCAGGAAGTGAGCGGCGGGATGAGTACTCAGCACACGTACCGGGTGATCGTGCGCGGGACGTGGGAGGGGCTGACGGAGGAGAGCCGGGCGCGGCTCCTCGCGGAGCTGGCCGGGCACGGACTGGAGCAGATGCGGTTCACGCCGGAGGGCTCGCTCACGTACGACGCGACGCTGAAGCACTTCAGCTACCGCTACGAGGTGGTCTCGGACGCGGCGGACGGCGAGGAGATGGCGGGCGCGCTCGCCGAGGACCGTGCCGAGTCGGCGCTGCGGGCGCTGGGCTGCGGTCACGGCGCGCTGCGGTCCACCGTGACCGACATGGACACGATGAAGATCAACCGGAAGGGGTCCAGGACGGCCCCGCGGTGATCGCCCAGCGCTCGTGGTCGCGCCACCGGCCGTCGATGAGGAGGAAGTCCGGCGAGTAGCCCTCCAGCCGGAACCCGGCGCGCCGTACGAGCGTGACGGAACCGGTGTTGGCGGGCTGGATGTTGGCCTCCAGGCGGTGCAGCCCGAGCGGGCCGAAGGCGTGGCCGAGGACCAGCCCGAGCCCCTCGCTCATCAGGCCGCGCCCGGCCGCGTGCGCGAAGACGCCGTAGCCGAGCGCCCCGCACCGGAACGCGCCGAGGACGATGTTGTTGATGTTGATGAACCCGGCGATGCGGTCGTCCTCGCGCGCGCAGACGAGGTGACCGGCCCGCGTCGGATCCTCGATGAGCCGGCGCGCGTACGCGGTGTACGCGGCGGGCTCGTCCGGCGGGAAGAGCCAGGGCCGGTGCAGCTCCGCGCTCGCGCGGGTGTGGGCGGTGAACTCGTCGGCGTCCTCGGGGCGGAACGGGCGCAGATATGTGCGGGGGCCCTCGGCGAGCGGGGTGGTGGGCGTTGCGGGCATCGCGCCAGCTTACGACCGGGTGCCGTGGGCCCCGCCGGGCCCACAGCACCCGCCGGGCCCACGGCACCCGCCGGGCCCACGGCACCCGGCCGGACTCATGGCACCCGGCCGGTCCCGGAGCACCCGGCCGGGCCGCCCCGTCAGGTCAGCGCGGGCACGTCCAGGGTCAGCGTGGCGCTCTCCGCGTCCAGCACCCCGGGCACGCCCAGCGGCACCGTCAGGGCCGTCTCGCCGTGCCCGAAGCCCAGTTCCTCGACCACCGGCACGCCGAGCCCACCGAGCCGGTCGGCCAGCACCGCCCGGACCTCCTCGTACGGGCCGCACTCCGCCCAGGAGCCGAGGCCGACGCCGGCGACGCCGTCCAGCCAGCCGGAGCGGAGCAGTTGGGTGAGGATGCGGTCGATGCGGTACGGCTCCTCTCCGACGTCCTCGATCATCAGCAGCCCGCCGGCGGCGGAGGGGCGGGCGTACGGGGTGCCGAGGTCGGCGGCGAGCAGGCTGACGCAGCCGCCCAGGGTGATGCCGCGGGCCCGCCCGGGGACCAGCGCGCGGGCCGTCTCCAGGCCGAGGGTGCGGACCGACTCGGGCTCGAACAGCGTGGCGCGCAGGGACTCCTGGGTCCTGGGATCCTTGAGGAAGGTGAGCGCGGCGGTCATCGGGCCGTGCAGCGTGACCAGTCCCGCCCGCACGGCGAACGCCTCGTGCAGCGCGGTGATGTCGCTGTAGCCGACGAAGACCTTGGGGCCCGCGGCCCGTATCGCGTCCCAGTCGAGCAGGTCGGCCATGCGCTGGGCCCCGTAGCCGCCCCGGGCGCAGAGGACGGCGGAGACGGACGGATCGCACCACGCCTCCTGGAGATCGCGGGCGCGGTCCGCGTCCGTACCCGCCAGATAGCCGAGGCGGGGGTGGACGTCCAGCGCGTGGGGCGCCACGACGGGGTCGAGGTCCCAGCCGCGCAGGACGGCGAGTCCGGCGTCGAGCCGGTCGGCGGGGACGGGGCCGCTGGGCGAGACGACGGCGACGCGGTCCCCCTGCCGCAGCCGCGCGGGCCGGGTCAGTGGCGCCGTCCGGGAGGTGGGCAGGGGTGTCATGTCGTCAGCTCCAGGCGCGGGACATCGGTACGGGTGACGCCGAAGGTCTGGGCGTACAGGGAGAGTTCGGCCTCCAGCGCGCGGACCATCGTGTCGGCCCTGCGGAAGCCGTGCCCCTCGCCCTCGAAGGCGATGTACGCGTGCGGGATGCCGCGGCCGGCCGTCCGCTCCAGGAAGCGCGCGCTCTGGGCGGGCGGGCAGATCACGTCGTCGAGCCCCTGGAGCAGCAGGAACGGGACGGTGATCCGGTCGACATGCTGGAGGGGCGAGCGGTCGTGGTAGCGGCCGGGGACCTCGGCGAACGGTCCGATCAGCGAGTGGAGGTACTGGGACTCGAAGTCGTGGGTCTCGTCGGTGGCCCAGCCCACCAGGTCGAGGACCGGGTAGATGATCGTGCCGCAGGCGTAGACGTCCGTGCCGGTGAGGGAGGCCGCCGCGGTCCAGCCGCCCGCGCTGCCGCCGCGTACGGCGATCCTGGCGCGGTCGGCGGTGCCCTCGGCGGCCAGTGCCTCGGCGACGGCCGCGCAGTCCTCGACGTCGACCACGCCCCACTGCTCGCGCAGCCGTTCGCGGTAGGCGCGCCCGTAGCCGGTGGAGCCGCCGTAGTTGACCTCGGCGACGCCGATGCCGCGCGAGGTGAAGTAGGCGATCTCCAGGTCGAGGACGAGCGGCGCGTGCCCGGTGGGCCCGCCGTGGGCCCACACCACGTAGGGCGGCAGTTCGTCGCCGGGGGCGCCGCGTCCCGGGTGGTGCGGCGGGTAGACATGGGCGTGGATCTCGCGGTTGTCGGGCCCGGTGAAGGTACGGATCTGCGGCTCGGGGTAGTACGCGGGGTCCACCGGGTCGTGGTGCGCCGAGCCGATGACCCGGGCCTCCCCGGTGGCGGTGTCCACCTCCACGACCTCGTACCCGCTGCGCGGGCTGGCGGCGACGCCGATGACGCGGTCGCCGCGGACCGCGAGGGTGGGCGCCCATTCGGTCCAGGGCCCGGCGGCGTCGACGAGTTCGCCGGTCGCGGGGTCGAGGATGCCGAGGGCGGTGGAGCCCCGGCCGTGGACGACGGCGATCAGCCCGTTCGCCAGCGGCTGGAACCACCGGAGGCCGATCTTCCACAGCGGGCCGCCGAACTCCTCCCGGCGGCCGGGGCAGAGCGCCGTGCTCGCGACGGCGCCGCCACCGGTCCCCTCGGGACGGCTGCGCCGCACCTCCCACCAGCCGCTGAGGTCGGAGACGAAGAGCAGCGAGCCGTCCGGCGCCCAGTCGGCCTGCGCGACCGCCTCGTCGGTGTCCCCCACGAGCGGCCGGACCCCGGTGAAGGGGGCCGTGCGGGCGGGCGCGCCGGGGGCGGCGACCCGGCCCAGCATCACCACCGTGCCCTCCCACGGCATCCGCGGATGGTCCCAGGCGATCCAGGTGACGGAGCGCCCGTCGGGCGAGAGCCGCGGTCCGGTGACGAAGCGGTTCCGGTCGTCGGAGAGTTCGGTGACGGCCGTACGGTCCTCGGCGGCCGTGCCGTCCAGCGGTACGGCCACGATCGCCCGGCGCACATCGGTGGGCCGCTCGCCGGTGAACTCCTCCATGACGCACCAGACTTCACCCCGGTCCAGGTGGATCACCGGGTCTGCCCAGCGCAGCCCGCCGCCGGTGGCCGACACCGGGGTGAGCGGGCGCGGGCGCGCCGTGCCGTCCGGCTCGTACGCGTACAGCCGCTGGTCGGGGAGGTGGACGAAGACGGCGAGCGGGCCGCCGGCGGGGCGGTCGGCCGCCGCCCAGGGCACGCCGCCGTACTCGATCACCCGGCTGCGGACGTCCCAGGGCGCCGGCAGCAGCGACTCCTCGCGGCCGTCGGCGCGGCGGCGCACGAGGGCGCGCCGGCCGCCCTCCGCCGGGCGCGGCTCGGTCCACCACACCTCGTCGCCGACCGTCCCCACGTAATCGGGACGCCCGTCGTGCGAGGCCGCCAGTGTGGCGTCGATGGGGGACGGCCAGGTCCCGTAGGGCCCCATGGGCAGTATCACGGACGTTCCTCGCTCCCCGGCCCGGCGACGGCCGGGCCTGTTCGGGCGGTGCACGGGTGTACGCGGACCAACTGGTGTGGACTCAGGCGGACTTCAGATAATGGTCGAGCACCCGGACACCGAAGTGCAGCGCCGACACGGGCACCCGTTCGTCCACGCCGTGGAAGAGCGCCTGGTAGTCGAAGCCGGGGGGCAGCCGGAGCGGGGAGAAACCATAGCCGGTGATGCCGAGGCGGGAGAACTGCTTCGCGTCGGTGCCGCCCGACATGCAGTACGGCACGACGTGCCCGGCCGGGTCGAAGCGTTCGACGGCGGCGCGCAGCTTGGCGAAGGTCGGTGAGTCGACGGGGGCCTGGAGGGCTACCTCCCGGTGGTGGAACTCCCATTCCACGTCGGGCCCCGTCAGCACGTCCATGGTGGCGCGGAACTCCTCCTCGCCGCCGGGCACCATCCGCCCGTCGATGTACGCCGTGGCCTGCCCGGGGATCACATTGACCTTGTAACCGGCCTCCAGGACCGTCGGGTTGGCGCTGTTGCGCACGGTCGGCTCGACCAGCGCGGCGGCCGGGCCGAGCTTCCCCAGCAGGCCGTCCACATCGAGGTCGGTGGCGTACACGTCGGTCTCTATGCCGTGCAGCACCGCGATCTCGGCGAGCGCCGCCCGTACGGTCGGGGTGAGCCTGACCGGCCACGGGTGGTCACCGATCCGGGCGACGGCGGCGGCGAGCCGGCTCACGGCGTTGGCCCGGTTCACCTTGGAGCCGTGTCCCGCCCTGCCGCGCGCGGTCAGCTTGAGCCAGCCGGTGCCGCGCTCCCCCGCGCCGATCGGGTAGAGCGCCATGCCGGGGCCCGCGTGGAAGGTGAAGGCCCCGGATTCGCTGATGCCTTCGGTGCACCCCTCGAACAGGCCGGGGTGATGGTCGGCGAGGAAGCCCGAGCCGTCCTCGGCGCTGGCCTCCTCGTCGGCGGTGTACGCGATGACGATGTCGCGGCGGGGGCGGACCCCGCCCCGGGCCCAGGCCCGGACGACGGCCAGGACCATCGCGTCCATGTTCTTCATGTCGACGGCGCCCCGGCCCCACACCACGCCGTCACGGACCTCGCCGGAGAAGGGGTGGACGGTCCAGTCGGCGGGCTCGGCGGGTACGACGTCGAGGTGGCCGTGGACGAGGAGGGCCTCGGCGGACGGGTCCGTGCCCTCGATCCTCGCCACGACGTTGGTGCGCCCGGGGGTGCGCTCCAGGAGGACGGGTTCGAGTCCGGCCGCGGCGAGGCGCTCCGCGACGTACTCGGCCGCCGGCCGTTCCCGGCAGTCCCCGCCGCCCCGGTTGGTGGTGTCGATCCGGATCAGCTCGGAGGTGAAGGTGACCACCTCGTCGAGGACGGCCGCGTCCAGGGCGGCACCGGAGCCGCCGGGCGTGCAACCGTTCTCCCCGGTCTCGCTGTTGTCACTGGTCTCGCTGTTGTCGCTGGTCTCGCTGGCGTTCATGTCAGCCATACTGCTCCTCCACGGCCGACGACACGATCGTCGTGACCGCTTTGAACGTGCGAATGGCCTCGTACATCGTCCCGCTGGTGTACGTGACGCGCCGTTCACCGCTCGGCGCGACGCCCGGTACGACCGTGGCGGCGGCCGAGAGATGGGCGGCGTCGCACTCCACCTCCACGGTGAACGGACCGCCCTCGACCGGCGCGTGGCGCACCGCGAGTGCCGTCGACTCCCGGGCGGCGGCGCGGATGTCCGCGGCGGTACGGGCGGGGGTGCGGCAGACGGCCGCGTACCGCGAGACGTGGTCCTTCACGGCGACCTTGTGCGCCTCGGGCGCGTAGCCGATGGCGTCCTCACAGGTCAGGTCGTCCCCGGTGACCAGGATGACGGGGACGCCGTACTCGGCGACGACATGCGCGTTGAGCAGGCCCTCGCTGGCGCGGGCGCCGTTCAGCCAGACCCCGGTGAGGGTGTTGGGCAGATAGGTGTGGGCCAGCACGCCCTCCGTACCCGCACCCGTGTGATAGCCGACGAAGGCGATGGCGTCGACGTCGCCGCGCTGCACGCCCTCGACCATGGAGAGCGACTTGTGACGCCCCGTGAGCATTTCGGCGCGCTCGTCCAGCCGCTCCAGCAGCAGATTCCGCATGGACCAGTGCGCCTCGTTGATGAGGACCTCGTCGGCGCCGCCGTCGAAAAACCCGAGCACCGCCGCGTTCACGTCCGAGGTGAAGAAGGGGCGGCACCGCTCCCACTGCGGGGTCCCCGGCAGGACGTCGCCGGGCCAGGTCACCCCGGTGGCACCCTCCATGTCGGCACTGATGAGGATCTTCACAGGTGGGCTCCGTTCTCCGCCCGGCGCCGCGCGACCGCGCGCCGGTCCTGAGGGCAGGGCGGGTGTGGACCGACTCGACAGCACGACTGTAAGGTCCCGCGACGAACGGCACCTCCATCACCGGAGTGCCGGAATGTCTCAGGGGGAGACATGGGATTCATGAGATTCCGGGTGTTCGCAGGGACGCGTGGCCGGCTGGCCGCACTGGGGGCGGCGCTGGTCCTGGCCGCCGCCGGCATGGGGGTGGCGGGACCGGCCACGGTGGCCGCCGCCGCCGACGCGCCACCCATGGGTACGGTCTTCAACGAGCCGACAGGGGACGCGGCGGCGCAGAACGCCATCAGGGACCGGATCCGCGCGCTGATCGCGGCGGCCGACGAGGGCTCCACCATCCGGATGGCCCTGTACCATCTCTGGGACAAGACGGTCGCGCAGGATCTGGTGACGGCGCACCAGGACCGGGCGGTACGGGTCCAGGTGGTGCTGGACGAGTCCAGTGTCAGCACCACCGGCATCGATCCGGCCCCGTACAACACGCTCAAGGCGGCGCTGGGCACGGATATCGCGAGCACCTCGTACGTGAAGCTGTGCGCGGCGGGCCGGTCGTGCCTCTCCACCGGGAGCGGCGGCATCAACCACAACAAGTTCCTGCTGTTCAGCAGCGTCGGGGGCGGCGCCGCCCAGCAGGTCGTCGTGCAGACCTCGTCGAATCTGACGCCGTCGAACTACTCCCGCTTCTGGAACAGCGCGGTGGTCGTGGGCGGGAACACCGCCCTGTACACGGCGTACGGCGACTACTTCGTCAAGCTGGGCAAGCAGGACCGGGCCGCCTGGTCGTACACGTACGCCAACGCGGGTGACTACAAGGTGTACTTCTTCCCGCGCGCCGGGACGACCGCGTCGACCGACACGGTCGTCAACACGCTCGACAACGTCGAGTGCGTGTGGACGGACAGCGCGGGCAGCCACCGTTCGGTGATCCGTGCCGCCATGCTGAAGATCACCCGGCAGGCCGTCGCGGACAAGCTGCGCGCCAAGGCCGCCGAAGGGTGCACGGTCGATCTCGTCTACAGCGAGACCGACGCGGG
The DNA here is from genome assembly GCF_042673865.1 of Streptomyces sp. NPDC056987. Classification (NCBI taxonomy): domain Bacteria; kingdom Bacillati; phylum Actinomycetota; class Actinomycetes; order Kitasatosporales; family Streptomycetaceae; genus Streptomyces; species Streptomyces sp. NPDC056987. Next base: position 444,571 of record NZ_JBHURV010000001.1, on the reverse strand, counting down.
GACGTGGAACGCGCTGCACGGGCAGACCCGGCTGACGACCCGCTGCTACCAGCACGACCACGACGCGGACCCTGCCACGCCCAACCGGATCGTGCACTCCAAGAACATGATGATCGACGGGAAGTACGCCGGATCGGTGTCGCGGCTGGTCTTCACCGGCAGCCACAACTGGAGCGGACCCGCGCTGCGCGACAACGACGAGTCGATGGTGCGCATCACCACGGGCTCGGTGTACGACGCGTTCCTCGCGAACTTCACGCGGGTACGGTCGGCGGCCGCGCCCGGCACCGCGGACAACGTGGCGGCCTGCCGCTGACGGTGCGGCCGGCCACCGGGGACCCTCGCCGGTCCGTACGGCGGGGAAGCCCGCGAACGCGCGCCGGTCCGTACGGCGCCCTCGCGTGGGGCGCCGTACGGACCGGGGCGGGCGCGGGGTCAGCGCATCCGTGCCGAGGGCCGGTACTCCTCGACCGGCGTCGGGTCGAGGTAGAACCACTGGGCCGTCGGTCCCGGTGTCGCCTCCTGGTCCGCCCGGGGCTCCGGTTCCGCCACCGGGGTGGGCGGCGGGGCGGGTGCGTTGGGGGTGTTCGGCCGCAGCAGTTCCACCCGTACCTCACCGGTGCCCCGCTGCTGTGCCACGAACTCGTCGACCTGGCTGCGGCAGGCGTGGTCCCAGTGGGTGACGGCGGTCAGATCGAGCCGGATCCTGGGCATCCCGGCGGAGGCGACCTCCTCCAGCGCGTCGATCAGCTTCGGCAGCCGCAGGAAGGTCGCGTTGCCCGCCATGACCAGCTTCGCCGTGTCGCCGGCCACCTCGGTGCGTACCGAGGTCTGCGACATCCGCAGCGCGGCCAGCACGATGCCCGCCGCGAGGCCCACCAGGACGCCTTCGAGGAGGGCGGTGGCGACGATCACGACCGTGGTGAGGGTCATGACGGCGAACTCGCCCCGGTCCTGGCGCCACATCTTCGGGAACTCCGCCGGGGCGAACAGCTTCCAGCCGCTGTGCACCAGGACGCCCGCGAGGACGGAGATCGGGATGAGGGCGAGCACCCCGGGCAGCAGCACGGCGAAGGCGAGCAGCCACAGGCCGTGCAGGGTGCGGGAGATCCGGGTCTTGGCGCCCGCCTGCACATTGGCGGAGCTGCGCGCGACGACGGCGGTCATCGGCAGCGCGCCGAGGAGCCCGCAGATCGTGTTGCCCGCGCCCTGCGCGATCAGTTCGGAGTTGTAGCGGGTGCGTGCGCCGGTGTGCATCCGGTCCACGGCGGCGGCCGTGAAGAGGCTCTCGGCCGAGGCGATGATGGTGAAGGTGAGCACGGTGCTCAGGACGGCGCCGTTGGCGAGCATCGCGAACTGCGAGGGCCCGGGGACCTGCACGGACGCCAGCAGATTGCCGACCTGGAGGGTGTTGATGTCCACCCCGGGCAGCGAGGCCACCGCCATGCCGCCGGCCACCGCGACCAGCGCGGCGGGCGCCTTGTTCACCGGGGCCGGCATCTTCTTCCAGAGGAAGCTGAGGACGACGGTGCCGATGCCGAGCGCGGCCGCGATCATCTTCTGCGGGTCGGCCAGGGTGCTCGCGATCAGCCCGGGGATGCCGAGCATGTTCTCGACCGGTACGCCGATGGCCTTGGCGTCGGCCATCGGGTACGCCTGACTGAACATCAGCGGCAGCCCGATCCCGGCGAGCATGCCCTGCACCACGGCGATGGAGATCGCCTGGAACATCCGGCCGAGGCGGATCAGCCCGAGCCCGATCTGGAGCACCCCGGAGGCCAGCACGATCACGCCGAGGGTGGCGAGTCCGTGTTCCAGCACCGCCTCGGCGACCAGCGCGGCGAGCCCGGCGGCGGGGCCGCTCACCTGGAGGGTACTGCCGCGCGCCATGCCGACGACCAGACCGCCCACGACCCCGGAGATGATGCCGAGTTCGGGGGGCGCGCTGGAGGCGACGGCCACGCCGATGCACAGGGGCAGCGCGACGAGGAAGACGACGAAGGACGCGGTGATCTCGGTGGCGAGATCCGGTTTCTGCCCGGCCCCCGCCTTCTTCTTCCCGCCCGGCCCGCCCGGCCCGGGCTGCCCGGCCTTCGCCTTCCCGCCCGGCCAGGTCTTCGCCTTCCCGGCGGGCCGCGGCGGGCCCGGCGGCCTCGGCGGCGCGGACGGCGGCGCCCCGTACGAACCCGGCGCGCTCCCGTAGGGGTCGGTCGCGTAAGGGTCCGCCGTGTACGGGCCGGTCGCGTACGGGTCGGTCGCGTACGGGTCCCGCGGGAAGGACTCCGCGGCCGCGTACTGCCCCGTCGACGCGAACGGGTCCGGTATGTATGGATCCGCCGCGGAGTGCGCTCCCGCGGAGGCGAAGTCGGTCGCGTACGGGTCCGCCCCGAAGGCGTCGAACGGATCCGGCGGTGGCGCGCCGTACCCGGGTTCCGGGGCCGGTTCGGAGCTCTCCGCACGGCCAGGACCGCGCCCCGCGTGCCGGCCGCGGTGGCGGCCGGGGCCCGGCGGGCCCGGCTGGACGGGGCCGCCGCCGTATCCCTGCCCCGGGCTCAGCACGGGTGCACCCGGAAGCTGTCGTCGTCCTCGTTCAGCTCCCACACCTCGCCGGTGTGGACCTCGTAGTACCAGCCGTGCAGCCGCAGCCGGCCCTCCGCCAGCCGCCGCCGGGCCGCCGGATACTCGCGCAGCGCGGCCAGTTGGACCCGTACGTTGAGCTGCGCCAGCTCCGTGACGAGCGCGTCGCCCGGTGCGGCGGGATCCGCGCCGTCCACGGGCGCGCGGTCCAGTACGGGGGCCAGCCCCGGCCTGGCGTTCTCCAGCCAGGCCCCCACGCCGGGCAGGCCGGAGAGGTCCTTGCCGGAGGCGAGCGCGCCCATCGCGCCGCAGTGCGAGTGCCCGCAGACGACGATGTCCCGTACGTCGAGCACCTCCAGCGCGTACTCGACGGTGGCGGCCTCGCCGGAGACGAGGTGCGGCCGGTGCGGCGGGACGATGTTGCCCGCATTGCGTATTTCGAAGACGTCGCCGGGCCGGGCACCCGTGATCAATGCGGGGATGACACGGGAATCGGAACAGGCGACGAAGAGTGCCTGTGGAAATTGCCCGTCGGCCAGTTTCCGATATGTGTCGCTTTCGAAATCGACACGGCGCCGGAACGAGCGGGCGCGTTCGAGCAGAGCCTTCATGGTGCCTCCCCAGGGGGTGGTGGTGGCCGGCGGGTGGTTGCGGGCCAGGACCTGGTTCAACACCGTAGAGAGCGCTACCCAAGGCGAAGGTTAGAGGAACACTAAGGCAATACCATCATTCGGCCGGACTCTGTGACCTGGCTCCCACTCTCCCGAAAACGGTGTTCGCCGCATTCGTTTATCGTACGGTGTTCGCCCCGGCGCGAATACGGGGGAGAACTCGCGCCGGCCGAATTCACGGAGAGACGGAAATACATGACCCTGAGGGCCCTGCTCATCGAGGACGACGAGACGATCGCCGAGCCCCTGGTCGAGGGTCTGGGCCGGTACGGCCTGACGGTGGGTCATGTGACCACGGGCGCGGACGGACTGCGCGGCCCGTACGGCGACATCGTCCTGCTCGATCTCGGGCTGCCGGACATGGACGGCATCGACGTCTGCCGGGGCATCCGGCAGGTCTCGGACGTGCCGATCATCATGCTCACCGCACGCGGCACGGAGGCCGACCGGGTGCTCGGCCTGGAGCTGGGCGCCGACGACTACCTCGCGAAGCCGTTCAGCGTACGGGAGTTGATCGCCCGGATCCGGGCCGTCACCCGCCGGACCGCGGCCTGGGCGGGTCCGGCCCCGGCGGGCACCGCGCCCATGGGGCCGAACGGCGCCACGGGCGCCTTCGGCGGGATCCCGGCGCCCATCGGGGTGGAGGTGACCCACGGGCGCGGGGCGTTCCCGTACCCGATGCCGGCCGCTCCCCCGGCTCCTTCCGCTCCCCCGGCCCCCGCGGCTCCCCCGGCCCCCGCGGCGGCGTCCGCCCCGGCCGCGCCGCGCCGGCCCGCCCCGCCCGGACGGGCGCCCGCGCCCCCGCGGGTCCGCGAGCCGGCACCGGCCTACGAGGCGCCGCCGGCCTATGGACCGGCGGGGGGTCCTGCGGCGGACCCGTTCCATGAACCGCCCGAGGCCGGGTCCGTGCCCCCGCCGTCCGCCACGGGCGCGCTGATCGTCGACCGGCGCACCCGGCAGGTCTGGGTCGGTGAGCGGGCGGTGATCCTCACCCCCAAGGAGTTCGATCTGCTGGCCCTGCTGACCGAGGATCCCGGCGCGGTCTACTCCCGCCAGCAGATCCTCGACCGGGTCTGGGACCCGAACTTCCACGGGCCCACCAAGACCCTGGACGTCCATGTCGCCACGCTGCGGCGGAAGCTGGGGAATCCGGCCTGGATCCAGACGCTGCGCGGGGTAGGGTTGCGGCTCGCCGTGCGGACCGAACCGCACGAGGAACACCAGGGCCCGGCCGGTGCCGAGCACGCCTTCGACCACCCGGGGTCACGGTTCTGATGACGCGCAGACTGCTGGTCAGTTATCTGACCCTCGCCGCTCTGGTCCTGATCTGTCTGGAGATCCCGCTCGGCTACGTCTACAGCCGCGCGGAGCGCGAACGCGCCACCAACGCCGCCCACGAGGAGGCCGAGTCGATCGCCGACTTCGCCTCGCTCTCCCTCGCCTACGGCAGTCCGGAGGATCTCGCCGCGCGGGTCGTGGCCTGTGCCGAGCGCATGGGCGGCCGGGTCCTGGTCGTGGACCCGGCGGGCGTCCCGCTCGCCACCTCGCACCGGCTCGACGCGCGGGAGCAGGCGGGCCTCGCCGAGCGCCCCGAGATCTCCGCGGCGCTGCGCGGCGGCAACGGCGCCGATGTGCGCACCTCCTCGATCGGCGGCGTCAACTGGCTCTCGGTGGCCGTCCCGGTCCGGCACGGCGCGACGCTCCAGGGCGCCGTGCGGCTCATCGTGCCCACGGACGCCGTCGCGCGCGACGTCCACCGGGTGTGGCTGGGGCTGGCACTCGGCGGGGCCGGGGTGCTGATCGCCGTCGGTACGGTGGCGTTCGCGCTGGCCCGGTGGATCGGCGGGCCCATCCGTGAACTGGAGCGCGCCGCACGCACTCTGGCGGGCGGCAGCCTGACCACTCCGGCCTCGGTCACCACGGGCCCGCCCGAAGTGCGGGTGCTGGCCGCCACGTTCAACCGTACGGCCGCGCTGCTGGAGCATCTGCTCGCCTCGCAGGCCGCGTTCGCGGGCGAGGCGTCCCACCAGCTGAAGACGCCGCTCGCCGCGCTGCGGCTGCGCCTGGACAATCTGGAACCCGATGTGCCGCCGCATCTGCGGTCCAACCTCGACGCGGCGATGACGGAGACGGAACGGCTGGCCAGGATGGTCGAGGGGCTGCTCTCCCTCGCCCGGATGGAGGAGACCGCGCTCACCCCCGAGGCGGTCGATCTGGACGTGGCGGCCAAGGAGCGCGTCTACGCCTGGAACGCCCTGTACGAGCGGCACGGCGTACGGCTGCTGCTGCTCGGCGATCCGATCGGTCACGCGCTGGCCGTCCCCGGGGCCGTGGAACAGATCCTGGACAACCTGCTCTCCAACTCCCTGCGGGTCGCGCCGGCGGGAAGTACGGTGACGGTCTTCCGGCGGCTGCGCGGCACCGGCGCCGAGCTCCATGTCGCCGACCAGGGGCCGGGGATGAGCGCGGAGCAGCGGCGGCGGGCCTTCGACCGGTTCTGGCGCGCGCCCGACGCGCCCAAGGGCGGCACCGGTCTCGGGCTCTCCCTCGTGCAGCGGCTCACCCTGGCCAGCGGCGGCGAGGCGCTGCTGCTGCCCGCGCCGGGCGGTGGCCTGGAGGCCGTCATCCGGCTCCAGACGCTGACGCCCCGGCGCCCCGGCGGCTTTCCGCTGCCCATCCCCCACCCGCGCCGCCGTCCGACGGTCGGGGCGAGGGCGGGGGCGGGAGTGGGCGCGGGCGAGGGGTGACCCGTACGGGGCGGCCGGCGGCCCGCCCCGTACAACTGCCCCGTGCGGTAACCCCGTACGGCCCTCCCGGGTCACTGGCCGGCGAGCACGAACCATCTCGCCGGGAGGTCGATGCGGGTGCCGTCGGGCAGGTGCTCCGTCTGCGGGAGCGCGGTGTCACCGCTGGCGAGGATCTCCAGGCCGGCCTCGCGGAGCAGGTCAGGCACCTCCTCGTCGGTCACGCTCGCGGGCCTGAGCCCGTGCTCGAAGACCCGCCGCAGCTTCTCCGGCGGGCCGCCGGGGCTCTCCACCGCCCCCTGGAGCACCGCCTTGGAGGCGGGCGTCAGCTCGGCGACGAAGGCCCGGCCGCGCGTGCCGACCAGTTCCGCGACGGCCGCCGCGACCGCGGGCCGGTCCTGCGGTTCGCTCTGGTGTATGACGGCGCGCATGTAGACATTGGTGTCACCGGTGCGCTGACGCAGCGCGCGCACGGCGTCGTGGTCGACCAGATTGAGCTGTTCGAACTCGGCCGTCCCCGTGGTGTCGGCGCGGCGGGCGTGTTCGATCGCGGCGTGCGAGAGATCCACCCCGATCGCGCGGGCGAAACGGGTCGCGAGATAGCGCGTCTGCGTGCCGTTGCCGCAGCCGAGGTCGACCACGGGCAGTGAGGTGTCGGCGTGCGGCACCAGCAGGTCGCTGTGCGGGACGGAGCTGAGCGACGGGTCGCAGTCCCAGATCGCCTCGCCCGGCACGTCGGAGGTCTCCCGCCAGTACCCTTCCCAGGATTCACGGTAGCGCGACGACACATCCATGTCGGTCCTCCCCAAGTCCGGCTCGCCAGGCGCGAGTTGTCGCACCGAGGAGTACCGTCCGTGGGGAGCGTGGGGCAAGAGGGCCGGGTGCTTCCTTCACCTGCCCTTCGCACGGACGCGCGGCGCCCGCGGCAGCGCCTGTTCGAACCAGACCGTCTTGCCGTGTGCCGAACTGCTGCTGCCCCACTCGCGGGCGAGCGCGCTCACCACCCGCAGTCCGCGGCCGTACTCGTCGGAACGGCCCGCGCTGAGCAGGGTGGCCGGCGCCGGTTCGTCGTCGAGGACCTCGCAGAGCAGGGCGTCCGTACGGACCAGCCGCAGCACGACCCGGTGCGAACGGGCGTGGTTCACGGCGTTGGTGACCAGCTCGCTGACCATCAGTTCGGCCGTGTCCACCACCGGGCCGGGCAGCTCCCAGCCGAGGAGCCGGTCGCGTACCAGCCGCCGGGCGCGCCCCACCTCGCGCGGGTCCAGGGCGAGTTCGTACTCCGCCACGTCGTCGGCGGGGATGCCATTGAGCCGCGCCATCAGCAGCGCCACGTCGTCCTTGCGCCCGTCGCGGGTGTTCAGCGCGCGGATGATCGTGTCGCAGGCGTCGTTCATCGAGGCCGCGGGGTGGGCGGCGGTGGCGCAGAGCGCCGCGAGACCGTCCCCGATGTCCGCGCCGCGCACCTCGACCAGCCCGTCGGTGCAGAGCACCAGCCGGTCGCCGGGGCGGATCCGTACGGTCGCGGTCTCGAAGGCCACGCCGCCGACGCCGATGGGCGCGCCGGTCGGCACGTCGAGGACTTCGCCGCTGCCGTCCTCGGCGCGGACGAGCACCGGCGGGATGTGGCCCGCGTTGGCGATCTGGACCTCGGAGCGGATCGGGTCGTACACCGCGTACAGGCAGGTCGCCAGATACTGTTCGCCGAGCCGCTGCGCCAGGTCGTCGAGATTGCGGAGCAGTTGGGCGGGCGGCATCTCCATGGTGGCCATCGTCTGGACGGCGGTGCGCAACTGGCCCATCATCGCGGCCGAGTTGAGGCCGTGCCCCATCACGTCGCCGACGACCAGCGCGGTACGCGACCCCGGCAGCTTGACGGCGTCGAACCAGTCGCCGCCGATCCGGCCGAGCCGGGTGCCGGGCAGATAGCGGGTGGCGATGTCGCACCCCGCCATGCGCGGCGGGACCTGCGGCAGCATGCTGTCCTGGAGCGTCTCGGCGACGTTCTCCTGGTACGTGTACATGCGGGCGTTGTCGAGGACGAGCCCGGCGCGGGCGGCGAGTTCGGCCCCGGTCGTCCGGTCCATGGCGTCGAACGGCTCGCGCTCGGGCCGCCGCATCAGCACCATGAAGCCGAGCACCACGTCCCGCGCCTTGAGCGGGACGAGCAGCATGGAGCGGTGGTTGATGAGGGGCCGCAGATCGCGCTTCTCGAACTCGCCCGAGATCCGGTTGCCCTGCTCCTCGCTGATCCGGGGGATGAGCACGGGCTCGCCGGTGACCATGCACTGGAAGAACGGGGTGTGTTCGGGGAAGGCGATGGCCTCGCCGACCGGGACCGTGTCGTCCCAGCGGCCCGGCTCGTCGTTGTGTTCGACCCAGACGCGGTGCCAGATGGTCGTGACGTCGGGCGGCCCGTCCGGGAACCCCTCGCCGGCGAGCACGGCGGCGCGCAGATGGGTGCCGGCGAAGTCGGTGAAGCGGGGCACCGCGGCGCTGGTGACCTCGCGGATGGTGCGGGCCAGATCGAGGGAGGTGCCGATCCGGCCGCTGACCTCGTTCAGGAATTCGAGGCGCTCGCGCACCTCCGCATACTCCAGGTCGAGTTCGGGCCGGGGCGCCGCCCGCCGCCGGTACGGTGCCGACCCGTCCTCGGGCGCCGGGCTCCCCGGGCGCCCCACCGCCCGTTTCGGCACGCCCCAGTCGGGGGTGACCGGGACCCGGTCCTGGTGGCTGAACTCCAGCACGGGATAGCCGAGTTCGAGGACCTGGGAGACGATCCGGCCGGCCGCGGCGGGCCCCATGTTGGGCAGGATGTCCGGCAGCCGCCGCGCCAGCCGGTCGGCGTCGGGGAACTCCGTGTGCAGGGCGAAGGCCGGGGTGATCCGCAGCGCGCCGCCGTCCGGGTCGCCGGTCGCCTCGCCGTCGGCCGTCCGGAACTGCGCGGCGTCGGCGGCGAGTACGAGATGGCGTCCGGGGCCCGGACCGACCAGCGGATAGGCCCACCAGAGCACGTCGAGCCTGCCGCGCCCCGGCTCGGAGAGCTTGGCGCACCCGGCGGTCGCGTAGGAGCCGCGGGTGTGCAGCTCCGGGCCCAGCTCGTCGCGGCCGTACCGGACGTCGTACCCCTGCCCGGACGGGATGTCCTGGCCGGACTGCCCGGACGGGATGTCCCGGGGCGTGATGTCCTGGCCGGGCCGGCCGTACGGGCCCTCGTCGCCGCCGTGGGCGACGCTCGGCTCGTCCTGCGCGAGGGCGCCGGCCACCGGCATCAGATCCGCCGCCGCCTGGCCCACCGCCTCGTCCCGCGTGGGCCCGAACAGCCGCCGGGCCCCGCTCGACCAGTGCGACACCAGTCCGTCGCCGTCCACGACGACCACGGCGAGCGGAATCCGGCCGGCCGCCGCGAATTGCTCGGGCGGCCCCGGCGGAATACCCCTGTCCATGGGTGGAAGGCTCCTTCCCTGCCGCCGGGATCCGCGGCTCCGCCTCCACGGTACGCACTTCGGCACAGGTTGCGCCGGGCAATGAACTAATCGGTAGTGCGCCCGCGCACAACCCCTTCTTCACGGAACTTCACTGAATTCCGGTCAGTCCTCGTGACCCAATTGCAGATCACGTTCGGTGCGCCCGCCGCCCGCCATCCGGAGCACGGTGGCCACCGGAGGATAGCCCGCCGCGATGACCGTGTACTCGCCGGAGGAGAGATCCACGAAACGGAACGTGCCGTCGGCGCCAGTGGTCAGGGTGTCCACCACATTGCCCGCCGCGTCGAGCAGGGTGACCCTGGCGTCCTCGACGGGCCGCCCGCCCCCGGCCCGCACCGTGCCGCGCAGCACCGCCCCGCCGGCCAGCTCGATGTCCTGCCGGGTCTCCCGTGACGCCTGCACGGTGACCGGGAGCGCGGCGGGCCGGAAGGCTGGGGCGCTCGCGGCCAGCGTGTACTCGCCCGCCACCAGCTCCGAGATCACGTAACTGCCCTCGCGTCCGCTGCGGGTGGTCGCCACGACGTCCCCGCGGACGTCGGTGAGGGTCACGGCGGCGTCCCGTACGGGGGTGCCGTCGGCGGTCACCACGGCGCCCGCCAGCCGGCCCGCCCCGCCGAGGACCACGTCCAGCTCGACGGGGCGTTCACCGACGGTCACCGTGACGGCCTGCGGCTGGTGCCCGCCGGCCGCCGCGATCATCACGTACGAGCCGGGTCCGGGCACGCTCAGCGCGTACCGCCCGTCCTGGCCGCTCGCGCCGCGCCCGATCTGGTGTCCCTGGACGTCGATGAGAGTGAGGGCGGCGCGCGGCACGGTGGAGCCGTCCGGGTGCTGGACGGTGCCGCAGACGGCCACGCCCGGGACGTACGCGGTGGGCGCCGGGGCGTACGGTGCGGGCGCCGCCGGGACGTACGGTGCGGGCGCCCCCGGGGCGTACCCGAGGGACGTCTCCGGGACGTATCCGGCGGGTGTCCCCGGCACCGGCGGCGCCCCGGCTGCGGGCTGGGCGGCGCGCGGCGGCGGGACCGCGGCCGGCTCGGCGGCGGTGGGCTCGGCGGCGGAGGCGTTCTGGGACACCAGCGGTTTCTCCTTGAGGAAGAAGGCGGTCAACAGGCCGAGCGCGAGCACCGGCACGAGATAGAGGAAGATCCGCGGCATGGCGTCCGCGTACGCCTGGACATAGCCGTCACGCAGCGCGGGCGGCAGGGCGTGGACCGTCTGCGGGGTGATGGACTCGGGGCTCGGCAGATCGGCCCCGGCGGGCAGCCGGTCGGCCAGCGCCCCGGCGAGACGGCCCGCGAAGAGCGTGCCGAAGACGGCGGCGCCGACGCTGCCGCCGATCTGCCGGAAGTAGTTGTTGGCGCTGGTGGCGGTGCCGAGGTCGGCGGGGCGTACGGAGTTCTGCACGGCCAGCACCAGCACCGGCATCACCAGGCCGACCCCGAGCCCGAGGACCGCCTGCGCCACCGCGCAGAACACCAGGGACGTGTCGGCCTCCAGCCGGGAGAGCAGCCACATCCCGACGGTCGCGACCGCGGAGCCGAGCACGGGGTAGATCTTGTAGCGCCCTGTACGGCTGACAAGCTGCCCCGCGAGGACGGAGGAGACGACGATGCCGCCCATCATGGGCAGCATCAGCAGCCCGGACTCGGTGGCGCTGGCCCCCTCGACCATCTGGAGGAAGGTCGGCAGATAGCTGGCCGCGCCGAACAGCGCCACCCCGGCGATCGCGCCCAGCAGTCCGGTGACGTTGAAGACGGAGTCGCGGAAGAGGCGCGGCGGGATGACCGGTTCGGCGGCGAAGCGCTCGACGACCAGGAAGAGCACCGAGGTCACGACGGCGCCCGCGGCGAGCGCGAGGATGACGCGGGAGCCCCAGGCGTACTCCGTACCGCCCCAGCTGGTCAGCAGCACCAGGCAGGTGGACGCGGCGGCGAGGAGCAGCGTGCCGAGGACGTCGAGCCGGGCGCGGGCGGCGGGTTTGGGGAGCTTGAGGACCGCGGTGACGACGGCGAGGGTGACGAGCCCGAAGGGCACGTTGAAGTAGAAGCACCAGCGCCAGGAGGCGTGGTCGGTGAAGAAGCCGCCGAGCAGCGGCCCCGCGACGGAGGCGAGCCCGAAGGCCGCCCCGATGAGCCCCATGTACCGGGCGCGCTGCCGGGGCGGCACGATGTCCGCGATGATCGCCTGGACGCCGATCATGAGTCCGCCCGCGCCGACGCCCTGGAGCGCGCGGAAGGCGATGAGCTGGTCCATCGTGCGGGACCAGCCGGCCAGCGCGGAGCCGATGACGAAGACGACGATCGCGAACTGGAAGACGCCCTTGCGGCCGAGGAGGTCGCCGAGCTTTCCGTAGACGGGCAGGCCGATCGTGGCGGTGAGCAGATACGCGGTGATCGCCCAGGACATCCGGTCCAGGCCCTGGAGTTCGCCGACGATCTTCGGCAGCGCGGTGGCCACGATCATCTGTTCCAGCGAGGCCAGCAGCAGCGCGAGCATCAGGCCGAGGAAGACCAGGCGGATCCGGCGGGGGCTGAGCGGGGCCGCGGCGCCGGACACGCCCGGGGCGGGGGGCCCGGGCGTGTCCGGGCCGGCGCTCCGCGGGGTGGGCCGCCGTCCGGCGCCGTCGCCGTGCCCGTCCCCGCCGTGGGCGGCTCCGCCGTCGCCTTCGACGGCCGGCCCGCCCTCCGGCATCAGAGTGGTCCCACCCACGTACTGCTCCCCTCGTCGCACCTGCGCGGCGTCATTCTTCGCATTGGCCGCCGAGCAGGAGCAAGCGGAAGGCTCTCCCCCGAAGAGGAGTGTGACGGTGGGAAGTTGAGCGGAAAAGGTGGCAACGAGGCGCTCATCAGGGGCTTTCCCGCGACGCCGCACGCCGGGGGCGCACCACCGCGCCGCGGGGAAAACCACTCGAAACGGTGAGAGGGGGTCAGCCCTTCTCGGTCTCCGTGGCGAGCTTGGCCAGCAGCTCGTCGTAGATGCGGCCGAGCCCCTTCGGCGCGAAGGTCCGCTCGAAGAATCCACCGATGCCGCCGGCGCCGTCCCAGACCGTGGTGACGGCGGCCTTCGAACGGCCCTCGCCGGCCGGGGTGACGGTCCAGGTGGTGACCATCGAGGAGTTGCGGTCCTTCTCCACGAGCCGGCCGTCGCTGGGCTCGGTCACCTCCAGCAGGCAGTCGCGCACCCGCTTGCTGGTGGCCTGGAGCCGCCAGTGGACGAGGGTGCCCTCACCGTCGCCGCCCTCGCGGACCTCGTACTCGCTGAACTGCCCCGGGAGGAGCTTCGCGCGGGTGTTCTCGTAGTCGGCCAGAGCATCGAACACCGTCTCCGGGTCCGCCGCGATGATTCGCTCCGTCGTGGCCTCGACCTGCGCCATGGCTCTTCCTCCAGCACTCGGTTCTTCAGTGGGGTGCGGCCAGCCAACCACCCCCCGGCACACCCGCCCAAATCCGGGGTAGCAGCGATCAAGGGAACAAGTGTTCTATTCTGTCGCCAGTGCTACCGAGGAGGCACCCATGCGCTGGGACAATCTGGCCGAAAGCCCACCCGACACCCCGGGGACCGGAACGCCCGGAGCGAGCGGACCCCCGGGACCGACCGGCACACCGGGGCCGCCGCCCGGGGAGATCGCGCTCTTCGGCACGGCCGCGGTGACGACGCGCACCTTCGACACCCCGGAGTTCCGCGGCATCACGTTCCACGAGATCCGGGCCCGTTCGATCGTGAACCGGGTGCCGGGCGCGTCCCGTATGCCGTTCGAATGGACGGTCAACCCGTACCGGGGCTGCACCCACGCCTGTGTCTACTGCTTCGCCCGCAAGACCCACAGCTATCTGGACCTGGACACCGGTCTGGGTTTCGACTCACAGATCGTCGTGAAGGTCAACGCGCCGGAGCTGGTACGCCGCCAACTGGCCTCCCGCCAGTGGCAGGGGGCGCACATCGCGATGGGCACGAACGTCGACTGCTACCAGCGGGCCGAAGGCCGCTACCGGCTGATGCCGGGGATCATCGCGGCGCTGCGCGACCACGCCAACCCGTTCTCCATCCTCACCAAGGGGACGCTGATCCTCCGCGATCTCGATCTGCTGCGCGAGGCGGCTGCCGTCACCGACGTCGGCATCTCGGTCTCGGTCGGCTTCCTCGACCAGGAGCTGTGGCGCACGGTCGAACCCGGCACCCCCTCCCCCGAACGCCGTCTCGACGTCGTACGGACGCTGACCGGCCAGGGCATCGGCTGCGGGGTGCTGATGGCCCCGGTCATCCCGTTCCTCGGCGACAGCCCCGAACAGCTCAGGGAGACGGTCCGGGCGATCGCCACGGCCGGCGCCGCCTCCGTGACCCCGCTCGTCCTGCATCTGCGGCCGGGCGCGCGCGAGTGGTTCATGGCGTGGCTGGGGCGGCACCACCCGCATCTGGTGGCGCGGTACGAACGGCTGTACGCGGACGGGTCGTACGCCCCGAAGTGGTACCAGCGGCGGATCACCCGCCAAGTCCACGAACTGGCCGACGAGTTCGGCATCGGCCCCGCGAGCAGCGGCACGGCCCGCCGCATCCGCACCACCCCCGCGGCACCGCCGCCCCAGGAACCCGGCGGTACCCAACTCACCCTGCTGTGACGGCAGCTCCGCCACCGCGGCATCACTCCCCTCGTTGCCGCAGCCCTCATCGTTTTCCGCCGCCTCATCAAGTGAAGGGAATCTCACCGGTGCGAGACTCTCACCATGACCGCGCACCTCATCTCCGTCATCGGGAGCAGCCCTGGTGTCGGCAAGTCCACCCTGTGCCGTGCTGTGGCCGAGTGGCTGGCCGGCACCGGCGCATCGGTCGACCACTTCGAGGAAGCCGAAATCCTTACGCGGTCGGCCTTCCGGCCCGTGGCCGAAGAATTCGCCGGCGGAGCTGCCGGCGTCCGGCCTGAGACCCTCGTCGAGTCCACGCGCGCCTATGTCGCGGAGTCACTCGCGGCAGGCAGGGACTACTTGGTCACGGATGCCCTCCTGCCCTTCATCCCGTCCCTCGTGGCTTGGGGCCACGGCGAGAGCACTCTCGTCCACGTCCTGGGAGAGCAAGTCCGGGCAGTGGAGCCGGCCCAGGTCATCGTGGTGTACGTCCACGACGACCCGGAGACGGCACTGCGACGCGCTGTCGACCGAGAGGGGGAGGCATGGGAAGACTGGTACGTGCGGAAACTCGCCAACTCCCCCGGCACTCGGGCCGTCCATGACCTCGCATCGGCCGCCGTTCATCTCCGCTTCGAGGCGGACCTGACATGTCGCCTCCTCGCGCACACTCCGTGGCGGGTTCTGACCGTGGACGTAGGGTCACTCAATGCCCAGGAGGCATACGCGTACACCCGACGCCACCTGACCGACCTGCTGGGGCTGACAGGCTGATCGCCCACGTGGCAAGTGGCCGCCATCACCAAAGGAATCGACGAGAGAGGCGACCGCGCCCTGGTAGATGTCCACACGGGCATGGCCGACCGACAGCAGAGTGATCGAGCGGGTCAGGCGCCGGGGATGCGCGTGAGCGCCTCGCCGGCCGCCGTCGCCAGGCGGGGGTGGTCCCTCGCCGCGGTCAGGACGGGGCGGGCGCGGGCGTCGCCGAGGTGGCCGAGGCCCTCGACGCAGGCGAGCGCGACCCGCCAGTGCGGCTCGTCCGGCGCCAGCAGGCGCTGCAGGGTGGTGATCAGCGCCGGTACGGACTCGGGCGCCCGTAACTCGGTGAGCAGCCGCACGGGGTGGAGCGCGTAGGCCGTCCGGAGCCCGTTGGTGGCGAGCGCGGCGGCGGCCCGGGAGGTGCGCGGGTCGCCGAGCCGGGCCAGGGCGTACGAGGCGGAGACGCACCGCTCCGGATCGCGGTGGTTGAGGAGGAGCACCAGCGCCTCGAAGGCCCGCCGGTCCCCCGCGCAGCCGAGCCGGAAGGCGGCGATCTCCCGCGCCCACAGGGGCTGTCCGTGCTGGACGAGGACGTCGGCCAGCGCTTCCCGGTCGTCGGTGCGGATCAGCCGCCGGTACGCGCCGGAGCCCCCGGACTCGTCCCTGGTCCGGTCGGCGAGCGAGCGGAAGTCCTCGTCCATGGGCCCAGGATATCGGCGCCCACCAGCAGCAACTACCGCCCGACCGGCCACTCTTGACGCCCCTGGGAGCCGGGCGCCGGCCGGGTGACCGAGCGCACAGCGGCCCAGCCCTGGCGCGCTCGTTACCCGTGGGTTAACCTCAGATGAGCGGATGACCTCCGCCGCTCACGAGGGCCTGGTGACGCAGCCGTTCGTGAGTGTGGTCGGCGGTGCTGTCGGTTCGGCACCGCACCGTACGGCGCGGCCACGGGACAGGGCCCGCCGTCGTTCCACCGAGCTTTCCGTGCCGCAGTGCCGTACTTCCGCGCGCGCCGCATGTTTCCGCGTTCCGGGCACGTGCCCCTTACACACGTGCCCCCTACACCGGCCCCGCGCGCCCTTCCAGTCGTCACTCTCCCCTGGAGTCCCCTGATGGACATCCCTCTCTCCCCCGTCGCCGTCGTCGGTCTCGGCACGATGGGCACCGGTATCGCCGAGGTCCTGGCCCGGGCGGGCCGCGAGGTCATCGGCATCGACATCAGCGAGGCCGCCGCCCGCCGGGCCGTCGCGGCCCTGGAGGCGTCCACCGCGCGGGCCGTCGAGCGCGGCCGGATCGGCGCGGCGGAGCGGCGGACCGTGCTCGCGCGGTTCCGTACCTTCTCCGACCTGCGCGCCGCCGCCGACGCCACGCTGGTGATCGAGGTGGTGCCCGAGTCGTACGAGACCAAGCTGCGGGTGCTGCGCGAGCTGGACGGCATCGTCGCCCCCTCCACCATCCTCGCCACCGGCACCAACGCCCTCTCGGTGACCCGGCTCGCCGCCGACACCGCCCGGCCCGAACGCGTGCTGGGGCTGCACTTCTTCAACCCGGCCCCGGCGATGAAGCTGGTCGAGGTGGTCTCCTCGGTGCTCACCGCGGACCGGGCCGTCGCGGCCGTCACCGCGCTCGCCCGCGAGCTGGGCAAGGAGCCCGTCGCGGTGGGCGACCGGCCCGGCTTCGTCGCGGACGGGCTGCTCTTCGGCTATCTCAACCAGGCCGCCGCGATGTACGAGGCCGGATACGCCTCCCGCGAGGACATCGACGCGGCGATGCGGCTGGGCTGCGGGCTGCCGATGGGGCCGCTCGCGCTGCTCGACCTGATCGGGATCGACACCGCCCGTACGGTCCTGGAGGCGATGTACGCGGCCTCGCAGGACCGGCTGCACGCCCCGGCGCCGGTGCTCAGGCAGCTCGGCGACGCCGGGCTGACCGGCCGGAAGTCGGGGCGCGGCTTCTACACGTACGAGGCGCCGGGCAGCCCCGTCCCCGTGCCGGACGCCCTCACGCCCTCCCCTGTCGCGGGCAGCGCCCCGGGCCGGCCGGTCGGCTCCGTCGGCGTCGTGGGTTCCGGGACGATGGCGGCCGGGATCGCCGAGGTCTTCGCCGTGGCGGGGTACGAGGTGGTGCTCGCCGCCCGGAGCCCGGAGAAGGCCGCGGCGGCCAGGGACCGGATCGCGAAGTCCCTCGGCCGTTCCGTCACCAAGGGCAGGATCAGCGCCGGGGCGCGCGACGCCACGCTGGCGCGGATCGTGCCGGCCGGTTCGCCCGACGCCCTCGCGGAAGTGGATCTCGCGGTCGAGGCGGTGGCCGAGGACCTGGAGGTCAAGCGGTCGCTCTTCGCCACCCTCGACAAGGTCTGCCGGCCCGGCGCGGTGCTGGCCACGACGACCTCCTCGCTCCCCGTGGTGGCCTGCGCCCGCGCCACCACCCGCCCGGCGGACGTCGTCGGCATGCACTTCTTCAACCCGGCCCCGGCGATGCGGCTGGTCGAGGTGGTCCGTACGGTCCTCACCTCCGACGAGGCGCACGCCACCGTCCGCGAGGTGGCCGCCACGGTCCGCAAGCACCCGGTGGAGTGCGGCGACCGCGCCGGTTTCATCGTGAACGCGCTGCTCTTCCCGTATCTGAACAACGCGATCAAGATGGTCGAGCAGCACTACGCGACCCTCGACGACATCGACGCCGCGATGCGGCTCGGCGGCGGCTATCCGATGGGGCCCTTCGAACTGCTCGACGTGGTCGGCCTGGACGTCTCGCTCGCCATCGAACGCGCCCTGCACCGCGAGTTCCGCGACCCCGGCCTGGCCCCCGCGCCGCTGCTGGAGCGGCTGGTGGCGGCGGGCTGCCTGGGCCGCAAGTCGGGGCGCGGCTTCCGTGCGTACGCGCGGCGCTGACCCGGGCGAGGAGCGGGGCGCCGGCCCGGACGGACCGCCCGGCCCGGAACCGGAGCCTCCGGGACCGGGCGGTCCGCCCCCGCGGGCGCGCTCTCCTGCGCCGATGCAGTACGTTCACCTCATGTCCCAGCCCGCCAAGTCCCCCCGTACGAGCACCAGGTCCGACGCCCCGGAGAGCGCTGCGGGCACCCGTGCCGCCGCCCAGCGGCTGAAGATGCGCCGCGAACTGGCCGCGGCGGCGATGGAGCTGTTCGCGACGAAGGGGTACGAGGCGACGACCGTCGACGAGATCGCCGCCGCCGCGGGAGTGGCACGCCGTACCTTCTTCCGGCACTTCCGCTCCAAGGAAGAGGCGATCTTCCCGGACCACGACGACACCCTCGTACGGGCCGAGGCCGTGCTGAACGCCGCGCCCCCGCACGAGCACCCCCTCGACACGGTCTGCCGGGGCATCAAGGAGGTCATGCGGATGTACGCGGCCTCCCCCGCGGTCTCCGTGGAGCGCTACCGCCTGACCCGGGAGGTGCCCACGCTCCGGGAGCGCGAGATCGCCTCGGTGGCCCGCTACGAACGGCTGTTCACCCGCTATCTGCTGGGCCACTTCGACGAGCGCGACCACACCGACGGCAACGACGACCCGCTGCTCGCCGAGGTGGCCGCGTCCGCCGTCGTCACGGCGCACAACCATGTGCTGCGCCGCTGGCTGCGGGCCGGCGGCGAGGGCGATGTCGAGGGGCAGCTCGACCACGCCTTCGCGATCGTCCGGGACACCTTCGGCACGGGCATCGGCGCGGGCCGGGCCATGGGCCGCGCCCCGCTGCCCGCCGCGGCCACCGCGCGCGCCACCGGGGAGGTGCTCGTGACGGTGGCGCGCACGGACGCGCCGCTGGAGGAGGTCATGCGGACAATCCAGCGGGCCCTCAAGGACGCGTGAGCGCCCCCCGGTAGCGGCGCGCGCCCCGCGCCGGGCCGAAGGCGGCGGCCATGGCGGCGGCCGTCCCGTCGTCCGCCGTACCCGGCGCCGCGTCGCCCGCGCCACCGGTGACCAGCGCGCCGACCAGCCTGCCGGTCGCCGGGGCGAGCATCAGGCCCAGCATGTTGTGCCCGGTGGCGAGCAGTACCCCCGGCCGGCCGGGCAGCCACCCGATGAGCGGCAGCCCGTCCGGGGTCATGGGGCGTGGCCCCATCCACTCCTGCTCGCGCCGGTCCCACTCCACTCCGCGCAGATACGGGCGGACGGCGGCGACGATCGCCTCCACCCGGCGCTGCCGGAACCGGTCCGGGTCGCGGTCGAACTCCATCGTGCCCGCGACCCGCAGCCGGTCGCCGAGCGGGGTCAGTACGGCCTTCGCGGCCCCGAGGTGGATCAGCCGGGCGGGCAGCCGGGCGGCGGGCGCCGAGAAGCTGTAGCCCTTGCCCGGCAACAGGTCGATGTCGACCCCGAGCCCCCGGCACAGTTCACGTGACCACACCCCGGCGGCGATCACCGTCACGTCGGCGGCGTACGTCCCGGCGCTGGTGCGCACCTCGGTACGGGCGCCCCGGCGCCGTACGGCGGTGACGCGCGCGCCCTCCACGAGGGTGACGCCGTCCCGGCGCAGCCGGCCGGCCAGCCCGTCCACGAAGAGCGAGGGGTCGAGCGACCACTGGCGCTCCACCAGGAACCCGGCGCGGGCGGCGGAGCCGAGCGCGGGTTCCCGTTCGGCGAGGGCCCCCGGGCCGAGGATCCCCCCGGCGGCCACGGGGGCGCCGAGCCGCCGGAAGCCTTCCTGGGCTCGGGCCGCCGACCGGGCCGTCGGGTAGGCGAAGAGATAGCCGTCCTTGTCCGCCCGCCCGTCGACCCCGGCCGCCTCCAGTTCCTCGAACAGCTCGAAGGTGTCCCTGGCCAGGGCGCCGAGGGCGGCCGCGCCCCGGGCGTGGTGGTGCCGGGTGCTGTGCCGTCCGAGGCGGGCCAGGAAGCCGAGCAGCTCCGGGTGGGGGGTGGGCCGGACCGCGAGCGGGCTGTCGGCGCGCGCCATCCCCATCAGCGCCTTGGCGGCCACGCCGGGGGCGCCGAGCGGTTCGACCAGATCGGGGCAGACCTCGCCCGCGTTGCCCCGGGAGGCACCGCTGCCGAGCCGGTCCCGCTCCAGGACGGTGACGTCGAGTCCGGCGAGGCTCAGGTAGTGGGCGCAGCAGAGGCCGATGACGCCGCCGCCGACGACGACCGCCGACGCGGGCCTCCGGTGCGGGGCCCCGGAAGGCCCCGAGGGCCGCGAGGGATGTGGGGCCTTCGAGGACGGTGCGGGCTGCGGGAGGGGCGGCGGGTGCGGGGTCACGAGGTCTCCGTAACGTGCGGGTCGGTCCGGTCGGCGGACGCGGCGCGGGAGCCGGTACCGGAGCCGGTACGGGCGCCGCTCCCCGTCCCGGGGCCGCTGGACTCTGCGAGGGTCTGGCCGCTGGTCTCCGGGGCCAGCAGATAGGACGCGAGCCATCCGATGCCGCAGATCAGCGCGGCGAGGAACATCGCCAGCCGGGTGGAGTGGCCGAGGACGACGGGGGCGCCCCAGGTGCCGATGGCGGCGCCGATCCGGCTGGCGCCGGTGGCGAAGCCGTTGGCGGTGGCGCGGATCCCGGTGGGGAACAGCTCGGAGGGATAGATCGCCTGGAGGCACTGGCTGGAGAACGAGGCGAGGCCGAAGAGCCCGAAGAGCACGAGGACGGCGGCCGGGCCGGGGTCGGCCAGCAGCGAGAGCACCAGCAGCGGCACGGCGGCGAGCGCGAAGGACCACAGCAGCAGCGCTCTGCGCCCCCGGTTGACGAAGAGGATCCCGGAGAGCGAGCCGAGCACGAAGAAGATCTGGAGGGCGACGGCGCCCAGATAGGCGCTGTCCCCGTGGTCGAGGCCGAGGGAGGCGAGGATGGTCGGCTCGTAGGTCGTGATGGCGTAGATCGGCAGGAGCTGACAGGCCCAGAACACCCCGATGAAGACCGTCCGGCGCCGGTAGACGCCCCGGAAGATGTCCAGGTACCGGGTGGGCGCGGCGGCCTCCTCCTCCAGCTCGGCGATGTCGGCGTCGGGGCCGAGCATCCGCTTGAGGACCTGGGTGGCCTCCTCGACGCGGCCCTTGCTCAGCAGCCAGCGCGGTGACTCCGGGGTGCCGAAGCGGAGCAGCAGGATGAGCGCGGCGGGGACGGCGCTGCTGGCGAGCATGAGGCGCCAGTCGTCGTGGCCCGTGGTGAGCATCGCCCAGCCGACGACATAGGCGAGCGCGGCGCCGACCGACCACATGGTGACCATGACGACGAGCAGCGGGCCCCGGGAGCGTTTGGGCGCGAACTCGGAGGCGATGGTGCCGGCGATGGCGAAGTCGGCGCCGATGGCGATGCCCATGGCGAACCGCAGCAGGGTCAGCGTCCAGGGGTCGGTGACGAAGAACTGGGCGGCGGACAGCACGATGAAGGCGGTGATGTCGGCGAGGTAGACCTTCTGCCGGCCGATCAGATCGGTGACGTAGCCGAAGACGAGCCCGCCGACGAACATCCCGATGAGCGAGGCGGAGCCGACCAGCCCCGACATCGCGGAGCCGAGTCCGAAGTCCATGGTGATCAGGGGCAGGGCGACCCCGATGATGCTGAGGATGTAGCCGTCGCACAGCTCACCGCCGCCCGCGTAGAGCGTGATGAGCCAGTGGGTCCTGCCGGGGCGGGTCTTCTCCAATGAAGCGGTCATGGCCGTCTCCGGGATGAGAAGGGGAAGGGGGAAGGGGACGTACGGCCCCGGGGTGCGGGTGCGCTTGTGCGGTGCGCCTGTGGGGGGTGTGGGGGGTGTGGGGGGGGTGTGCTTGCGGGGTGCCCTTGTGGGGTGTGCGTAGAAGGTAGGGAGTCCCGGCCGCGGCGTCACCGTACGAAGCGTCCTGATCGGGGGACCGGAATACGGCTCTCCCTGTACGGTCCGCACATGGACGGACGTGAGGGTTCCGCGGTTCTCACCCCTGAACTGGCCCAGGAGATCGCCTGCGACATCGGCAGGATCATCGGTTTCAACGTGCTGATCACCGACCGGGAGTCGGTGGTGATCGGCTGCGGGGACCGGGAGCGGCTCGGCACGGTCCACGAGGCGTCGTCCGAAGTGCTGCGCACCCGGCGGGCCGCCACACACAGCGCGGGGCAGGCGGAGCGGCTGCGCGGGGTACGGCCCGGCATCAGCCTGCCGATCCGGGTGGGCGCCGAGGCGGTGGGCACGGTCTGCCTGACCGGTGAACCCGAGGAGGTGCACCGGTTCGGTCTGGTCGTGCAGCGGCAGACCGAGATCCTGCTGGAGGAGGCGGCGCTGCTGCGCTCCCGGCTGCTGCACGAGCGGGCGGTGGACGACTTCGTGCGGGATGTCGCGCTGTACGACCCGGAGGTGGTGGACGCGGAGACCGTGGAGGGGCGCGCCACGGAGCTGGGGCTCGATGTCCGGCTCGCGCGGACGGCGGTGCTGCTCGACGCGCGGCCCGCGCCGGCCGCCCGGCCGACGGCGGCGGGCGCTCCCCCGCCCCCGGTGTCCCGGATGTCACTGCTGCGCACGGTGCGCGAGGAGTTCCACGGCGGCCAGGACGTGGCCGGGGAGATCGCCGCCGGACGCTATGCCGTCCTCCATCCCTCGCCGGGGTGTCCCTCGCCGGCGGAGCGCTCCGCGCTGCTGGAGCGGTGCGCTCTCCTGGTGGAGCTGGTGCGCGAGCGGCACGGGGTGGACGCCCGGATGGCGGTCGGTGAGCCGGGGGCGGGCGCGGCGGGGATGAGCGGTTCGTACCGTGACGCGGCGGCGGCCCTGCGGATCGGCCCCGCGCTGGATCCGGCCGCGCGGGTCTTCGCCGCCGCGGAGCTGCGGATACCGCGGCTGGTGGCCTCGGCCGTACGGCAGGAGCGGATCCGCTACACGGGGTCCGTGCTCGGCGCCGTACGGGAGCGCGCGGACTGGCCGGTGCTGCGGGAGACGCTGATCGCCTGGGGCGAGGGCGGATTCCAGTTGGTCCGCACGGCGGAGCGGCTGGGCGTGCACCGCAACACGCTGCTGTACCGGCTGGAGAAGATCGAACGGCTGTCGGGGCAACCGGTCAGGGAGCCGGCGACGGCCCTCGCCCTGTACCTGGCCTGCCTGGCGGACCTGCTGGACGCGCCCCGCTAGCGCCCTTCCCGGCAAGCTCTGCCCCGTTGCCCCGTTGCCCCGCCGCCCCGTTGCCCCCTTTGGAAGTGATACGTACCGGCGGCCGGGCGGTAGGGATTGCTCATGCGTGCCGCGAGCCCGACAACTGAGACAGAAATTTGGCACCCAGTGCCTTGCCAGGTGTCACGGGGTGCCATACGTTGAAGGTGTCCGGCTGTCCCCGCAGGCGTATCCCGCCCGCGTCCCGGACGCCTGCGTCACAGGCACCCGCACCTCCGCGCGCCCCCGATCAGCACGGTCCGCCGTACCCGCAGGACCCGCCGCATCGGCACCGCCCCTCCACCGCACTCACGCACGCGACCCTCGCACTCGGATCCCCGCCCGGATCCCCGCTTCGCCGGAGGCACCACCGTGAAGGACATCCTGGACGCGATCCAGTCGCCGGACGCCGTGTCCGCCGACTTCGCCGCACTGCCCCTGCCCGCCTCGTACCGCGCGGTGACCGTGCACAAGGACGAGACGGACATGTTCGCGGGTCTGGCCACCCGGGAGAAGGACCCCCGCGCCTCGCTCCACCTCGACGAGGTGCCGGTGCCCGAACTCGGGCCGGGCGAGGCCCTGGTGGCCGTCATGGCCAGTTCCGTCAACTACAACTCCGTCTGGACCTCGATCTTCGAGCCCGTGCCGACCTTCGGTTTCCTGGAGCGGTACGGCAGGCTCAGCGACCTCACCAGGCGGCACGACCTGCCGTACCACGTCATCGGCTCCGATCTGGCGGGCGTCGTCCTGCGGACCGGACCCGGCGTCAACGCCTGGCGGCCCGGGGACGAAGTGGTCGCGCACTGCCTCTCCGTCGAGCTGGAGTCGTCCGACGGGCACAACGACACGATGCTCGACCCGGAGCAGCGGATCTGGGGGTTCGAGACCAACTTCGGCGGTCTCGCGGAGCTGGCGCTGGTGAAGTCCAACCAGCTCATGCCCAAGCCCCAGCATCTGAGCTGGGAGGAGGCGGCGGCACCCGGGCTGGTCAACTCGACCGCGTACCGCCAGCTCGTCTCCCGCAACGGCGCCGGGATGAAGCAGGGCGACAACGTGCTGATCTGGGGCGCGAGCGGGGGGCTCGGTTCGTACGCGACCCAGTTCGCGCTCGCGGGCGGGGCGAACCCGGTCTGCGTGGTGTCCAGCGACCACAAGGCCGAGCTGTGCCGGCGGATGGGCGCCGAGGCGGTCATCGACCGGTCCGCCGAGGGGTACCGGTTCTGGAAGGACGAGGAGCGCCAGGACCCGCGCGAGTGGAAGCGGTTCGGCAAGCGCATCCGCGAGCTGACCGGCGGCGAGGACGTGGACATCGTCTTCGAGCACCCGGGACGCGAGACGTTCGGCGCCAGCGTGTATGTCACCCGCAAGGGCGGCACGATCGTCACCTGCGCCTCCACCTCCGGCTACACCCACGAGTACGACAACCGCTATCTGTGGATGTCCCTCAAGCGGATCGTCGGCTCGCACTTCGCCAACTACCGCGAGGCGTGGGAGGCGAACCGGCTCGTCGCCAAGGGGAAGATCCACCCGACCCTGTCGAAGGTGTACGCGCTGGAGGAGACCGGCCAGGCCGCGTACGACGTGCACAGCAACCGCCACCAGGGCAAGGTCGGCGTGCTGGCGCTGGCACCGCGCGAGGGCCTGGGCGTGCGCGACGAGGAGCTGAGGGCCCGCCATCTCGACGCCATCAACCGCTTCCGGGACCTGTGACCCGCCCCCCGTCCGCGCACCCGGCCGCCCGACCCGCCGCCCGACCCCCCGAGGGGGCCCACATGACCGATCGTCACAAGGACCGGCCCTGGCTCATGCGGACGTACGCCGGTCACTCGACCGCCGAGGCGTCCAACGAGCTGTACCGGCGCAATCTCGCCAAGGGCCAGACCGGCCTCTCCGTCGCCTTCGACCTGCCGACGCAGACCGGCTACGACCCGGACCATGTCCTCGCGCGCGGCGAGGTCGGCCGGGTCGGGGTGCCGGTCGCGCACCTCGGTGACATGCGCCGGCTCTTCCAGGACATCCCCCTGGAGCGCACCAACACGTCGATGACCATCAACGCCACCGCCATGTGGCTGCTGGCGCTCTACCAGGTGGTCGCGGAGGAGCAGGGCGCGGACCCCGCGGGGCTCCAGGGCACGACGCAGAACGACATCGTCAAGGAGTACCTGTCGCGCGGGACGCATGTCTTCCCGCCGGCGCCCAGTCTGCGGCTGACCACGGACATGATCACGTACACGGTGCACCACCTGCCCCGGTGGAACCCCGTCAACATCTGCAGCTACCACCTCCAGGAGGCCGGGGCGACCCCGGTCCAGGAGATCGCGTACGCCATGTCCACCGCGATCGCCGTGCTCGACGCGGTGTTCGCGTCGGGACGGATCGCCGAGGAGCGCAGGGGGGATGTCGTCGGACGGATCTCCTTCTTCGTCAACGCGGGGGTGCGCTTCGTCGAGGAGATGTGCAAGATGCGGGCCTTCTCCCGCATCTGGGACCGGATCACCCGGGAGCGGTACGGCATCGAGGACGCCCGGCAGCGCCGCTTCCGCTACGGCGTCCAGGTCAACTCCCTGGGGCTGACCGAGGCCCAGCCGGAGAACAACGTCCAGCGGATCGTGCTGGAGATGCTGGCCGTCACACTCTCCAAGGACGCCCGCGCCCGCGCCGTACAGCTCCCCGCCTGGAACGAGGCGCTGGGGCTGCCGCGCCCCTGGGACCAGCAGTGGTCGCTCCGTATCCAGCAGGTGCTCGCGCACGAGAGCGACCTGCTGGAGTACGGAGACCTCTTCGACGGCTCGCACGTCGTCGAGGCCAAGGTCGCCGAGCTGGTCGAGGGGGCCCTGGCGGAGATGGACCGGATCGAGGAGATGGGCGGCGCGCTGGCGGCCGTCGAGTCCGGCTATCTCAAGTCGCGGCTGGTCGCCGCGCACGCGGAGCGCCGGGCGCGGATCGAGTCCGGCGAGGAGCGGATCGTCGGCGTCAACTGCTACGAGTCCACCGAGCCCAGCCCGCTCACCGCGGATCTCGGCACGGCGGTCATGACGGTCGACCCGGCGAACGAGGCCCGGGTGGTGGCCGCCCTGGACGCCTGGCGGGATACGCGGGACGAGACCCGGGCCGGCGACGCACTGGCCGCCCTGAAGAAGGCCGCCGCCTCCACCGAGAACCTGATGGCCGCGACCCTGGAGTGCGCCCGCGCGGGGGTGACGACCGGCGAGTGGTCCTGGGCGCTGCGCGACGTGTTCGGCGAGTACCGCGCGCCCACGGGGGTGGGCGGGGCGCCGCTCACGGTGAGCGCCGAGCCGGGCTCTCCGCTCGCCGCCGTACGGGAGAAGGCAGCCCGTACCGCCGGGGAGCTGGGCGCGGGGCGGCTGCGGCTGCTGGTCGGCAAGCCCGGTCTGGACGGGCACTCCAACGGGGCCGAGCAGATCGCCGTACGCGCCAGGGACGCCGGCTTCGAGGTGGTCTACCAGGGCATCCGGCTGACGCCCGAGCAGATCGTCGCGGCCGCGCTCGCGGAGGACGTGCACTGTGTGGGCCTGTCGATCCTGTCGGGCTCGCACGCCGCGCTCGTGCCCGACGTGCTCACGCGGCTGCGCGCGGCCGGCGCGGGCGAGCTCCCGGTGATCGTCGGCGGGATCATCCCGAACGCCGACGCCGAGGCGCTGCGGGCGGCCGGCGTGGCCGCCGTCTTCACCCCGAAGGACTTCGGGATCACGGAGATCATCGGCCGTATCGTCGACGAGATCCGGCAAGCGAACAGACTCGACCCCTTGGAGGTCCGCCCATGACCGCGCCCGCCACCCCCGGGATTCCCGCGCCCGCCGCTCCCGGGAGCCCCGCCCGGAACCGGCTGCGCCCGCGCCGCTCCTGTCTCGCCGTACCGGGCTCCAACCCGCGCTTCCTGGAGAAGGCGCAGGGGCTCCCGGCCGACCAGGTCTTCCTCGATCTGGAGGACGCGTGCGCACCACTCGCCAAGGAGGGCGCCCGGCACACCATCGTCGACGCGCTCAACAAGGGCGACTGGACGGGCAAGACGCGCGTCGTACGGGTCAACGACTGGACGACGCACTGGACGTACCGCGACGTCATCACGGTGGTGGAGGGCGCGGGGCAGAACCTGGACTGTCTGATGCTGCCGAAGGTCCAGGACGCCCAGCAGATCGTCGCCCTCGATCTGCTGCTCACCCAGATCGAGCGGACGATGGGGTTCGAGGTCGGCAGGATCGGCATCGAGGCGCAGATCGAGAACGCCAAGGGGCTGGTGAACGTCGACGCGATCGCCGCCGCCTCGCCCCGTCTGGAGACGATCGTCTTCGGCCCGGCCGACTTCATGGCGTCGATCAACATGAAGACACTGGTGGTCGGGCACCAGCCACCCGGCTACGGTGCGGACGCCTACCACTACATTCTGATGCGCATCCTGATGGCGGCCCGCACCTATGATCTCCAGGCGATTGACGGTCCGTACCTTCAGATCCGCGATGTGGACGGGTACCGCGAGGTGGCGCGCCGGGCGGCGGCGCTGGGTTACGACGGCAAGTGGGTGCTGCACCCGGGCCAGATCGAGGCGTCCAACGAGATCTTCTCGCCCTCGCAGGAGGACTACGACCACGCCGAGCTGATCCTCGACGCGTACGAGTGGCACACCTCGGCGGCGGGCGGCGCGAAGGGCTCGGCCATGCTCGGCGACGAGATGATCGACGAGGCCAGCCGGAAGATGGCGCTGGTGATCTCGGGCAAGGGCCGGGCCGCGGGAATGCGGCGTACCACCAGCTTCGAAGCGCCGGAGGGCTGAGCGATGCGGTTCGGACGCACCTTCGAGGAGTTCGAGGTCGGCGCGGTCTACAAGCACTGGCCCGGCAAGACGGTCACGGAGTACGACGACCACCTGTTCTGCCTGCTCACCATGAACCACCATCCACTGCACCTGGACAGCAACTACGCCGAGAACACGACGGACTTCGGGAAGAACGTCGTCGTCGGCAATTACGTCTACTCGCTGCTGCTGGGCATGTCGGTGCCGGACGTGTCGGGCAAGGCCATCGCCAATCTGGAGGTGGAGTCGCTCAAGCACGTGGCACCCACCTTCCACGGCGACACGCTGTACGGCGAGACGCTGGTGCTGGACAAGACACCGTCGAGGTCCCGGAGCGACCGGGGTGTCGTGTACGTGGAGACCAAGGGCTACAACCAGGACGGCACGGTCGTCTGTGTCTTCCGCCGCAAGGTCATGGTCCCGACGGAGAGCTACGTCAAGGAACGCGGCGGCGAACAGCCGGGCCGCCCTCAGCCGCAGGAGAAGTGACGTCATGAGCCGACTCGCCCAGACCGCGGGACTGACCGAGATCCAGCGGGAGATCCTGGCCACCGTGCGGGACTTCGTCGACAAGGAGATCCTGCCGGTCGCCACGGAGCTGGAGCACCGTGACGAGTACCCGACCCGGATCGTGGAGGGCCTGCGGGAACTCGGGCTGTTCGGGCTGATGATCCCCGAGGAGTACGGCGGTCTCGGCGAGTCGCTGCTCACCTACGCGCTCTGCGTGGAGGAGATCGCCCGGGGGTGGATGTCCGTCTCGGGCATCATCAACACCCACTTCATCGTGGCGTACCTGCTCAAGCAGCACGGCACGGAGGAACAGAAGGAGACGTTCCTGCCCCGGATGGCCGAGGGCACCGTGCGTGGCGCGTTCTCGATGTCGGAGCCCGGGCTCGGCTCGGACGTCTCCGCGATCACCTCGAAGGGGGTCAGGGACGGGGACGCGTACGTACTGAACGGCCAGAAGATGTGGCTGACCAACGGCGGCACATCGCACCTGGTCGCCGTGTTGTGCCGGACGGACGAGGGCCACCCGGAGGGCACGGCCCCGCACCGGTCGATGACCACGTTCCTGGTGGAGAAGGAGCCGGGCTTCGGTGAGGTGCGGCCGGGGCTCACCATCCCCGGGAAGATCGACAAGATGGGGTACAAGGGCGTCGACACCACCGAGCTGATCATGGACGGAGTACGCATTCCGGCCAATCGGGTCCTCGGCGGGGCCACCGGCCGAGGGTTTTACCAAATGATGGACGGGGTGGAGGTGGGCCGGGTGAATGTCGCGGCGCGTGGTTGCGGCGTCGCTCAGCGCGCCTTCGAGCTGGGTGTCGCGTATGCCCAGCAGCGTCATACTTTCGGCAGGCCCATCGCCCAGCACCAGGCGATTCAGTTCAAGCTGGCCGAGATGGCTACCAAAGTCGAGGCGGCCCATGCCATGATGGTCAACGCGGCACGCAAAAAGGACTCCGGGGAACGAAACGACCTGGAGGCAGGGATGGCGAAGTACCTCGCCTCCGAGTACTGCAAGGAAGTCGTCGAGGACGCCTTCCGGATCCACGGCGGTTACGGCTTCTCCAAGGAGTACGAGATCGAGCGCCTCTACCGCGAGGCACCGATGCTGCTGATCGGCGAGGGTACCGCCGAGATCCAGAAAATGATCATCGGGCGCCGACTG
This sequence comes from Streptomyces sp. NPDC056987, assembly GCF_042673865.1. Taxonomy (NCBI): domain Bacteria; kingdom Bacillati; phylum Actinomycetota; class Actinomycetes; order Kitasatosporales; family Streptomycetaceae; genus Streptomyces; species Streptomyces sp. NPDC056987. Next base: position 415,161 of record NZ_JBHURV010000001.1, on the reverse strand, counting down.
CTGGAGGAGTACCGATTCCAGGGTTAATTATCGGCTTTGATCCGCTTTGGTGGCGAAGAAAATCACACCCTGTGGTGCTCTCCCGCACGCTTCAAGCCGCCCGACTCGGCTGCTGGCTTGCTCAGTTGCGGCTGGTAACCAGTACCATCGCTGGAAAGCCGCCGTCCCCCGTTGCCAGCGCGGCATCATCCGCTACGAAGGTCATCCATGCCCCACAGCCAAACCTCTGCACCACGCGGTCGTGTCCGCATCGCTCGCGGAGCATCGCCGTGGCTTCTCCCGACCGTCGCCACCGCGGCGATCGGACTGGCCCGCGCGCGCAGCTCCAAGCGTGCGGCAGTCCTCGCTGTGCCCGCCACCGCGCTCGCGGCGGGCATGCTGTGGTTCTTCAGAGACCCGGAGCGCGAGATCACGCAGGGCCGGGTCATCTCCCCGGCCGACGGTGTGGTGCAGAGCATCATGCCGTGGAAGGACGGGCGCACGCGGGTCGCCATCTTCATGAGCCCGCTGAACGTTCATGTCAACCGCGCTCCCCTCGCGGGAACCGTGACGTCCGTGGAGCACGTCCCCGGAGGGTTCGTCCCGGCGTTCAACAAGGAGAGCGAGAACAACGAGCGCGTCGTCTGGCACTTCGACACCGAGCTGGGTGACATCGAGATGGTGCAGATCGCCGGCGCGGTGGCCCGGCGCATCGTCCCGTACCTGCCCCAGGGGACCAAGGTGGAGCAGGGCGAGCGCATCGGCCTGATCCGCTTCGGCTCGCGCGTCGACATCTACCTTCCGGAAGGTGTCGAGGTCGCCGTCGAGGTCGGCCAGACCACGACCGCAGGGGTGACTCGAATTGACCGTGATTGATCCCGACACACAAGCAGGGTGGGCCGCGGAGGCCGAGGCGGAGGCCGAGGACGACGCGGAGGACATGCCGCTCTCACTGCGGCTGTCGATAGCCGACACCCTCACGCTCGGTAACGCCACCTGCGGCTTCATGGCGGTCTACTTCACGACGACCGGCATCCTGATCCCGCACCTCACGGGCAGCGACGAGAGCGGCATGGCGCGGCACTCCGCCGCGACCGCCGTGATCCTGATGCTCGCGGCGGCGATCTTCGACCTGTTCGACGGGCTCGTGGCGCGCAAGCTGCGCAGCTCCCCGATGGGCGCGGAGCTGGACAACCTCTCCGACCTGATCAGCTTCGGTCTCGCCCCGGCCTATTTCGTACTGGTGTACGGAATGGTCGCGGACGACGCGCATCAACGAGTCTCGGCGCTGGCCGCGGTCGTGGTGCTGCTGGCCGTCGTGCTACGGCTGGCGAGATTCTCCTGCGTGACGATGAAGGACGGCATGTTCCAGGGGATGCCGTCCCCGTTCGGCGCGCTGACGGTCGTCTCGATCGTCCTGCTGGAGCTGCCCTTCGTACCGACGACGCTCGCGATCGTCGGCGTGGCGTGGCTGATGGTGAGCCGGGTCGAGTACCCGAAGCCGCGGGGTGTCCTCGCGGTGGCCATGCTCAGCTGGATCGTGGCCGCGATGGGGCTGCTGGCGGCCTGGGCGTTCGACGCGCCCGGCGGTCAGCTGCTGCTCCAGACGGGCTGCGCGCTCCAGGTGGTGACGGGCGCGGTGATCCCGCTCTTCGCCACGGCGCGGCGGGTGAACACGTTCCGCGGCAACCGCCGCGAGGCGCGGGCGGCGCAGCTCCCGTAAGGCACACGCGGAAGCGGACGGTACATGGGAAGGGCCCGGGCGGACAGCGCCCGGGCCCTTCCCATGTACCGCTCTGCTCGCTCAGCTCAGGAAGTCGCGGGCGATGTCCGTCGCCAGGCGTTCCAGCAGCGGGCCCGCCTGCGCCATGCAGCGGGCCGGGTCCGGTTCCAGGGCGGTGAGGGCGTAGGCGCGGGCGATCCCGGCCCGGTCCAGCGCCTCCTGGGTCAGGGCCAGCCGGCCGCAGACCGCGATGGTCTCGACGCCCTGGGCGCGGGCCGCCGCCGCGACGCCCGCGGGCGCCTTGCCGTGCAGCGTCTGCTCGTCGAGCGAGCCCTCTCCCGTGATCACCAGGGTGGCCCTGGCCAGGGCCGGGGCGAAGCCCAGCACGTCGAGCATCACCTCGATGCCGGGGCGGAAGCCGGCGCCGAGGCCGACGAGCGCGCCGTAGCCGATGCCGCCCGCCGCGCCCGCCCCGGGCGAGAGCGCGAGATCGGCGGCCCGGGGGCCGACGGCCGCCGCCAGTACCGCGGCGTAGTGGGCGAGGGCCGCGTCGAGGACGGCGACCTCCTCGGGGCCCGCGCCCTTCTGGGGACCGTAGACGGCGGGGGCGCCCTGGGGGCCGGTCAGCGGGTTGTCGACATCGCTGGCGAGGACGATCTCCGTACGGCCGAGCCGGGCGTCCAGACCGGAGAGGTCGGCGGTGGCCAGCTCCCGCAGTCCGCCGCCGCCCGGGCCGACGGGCTTGCCGTCCGCGTCCAGGAAGCGCGCGCCGAGCGCCGCGAGCATCCCCGCCCCGCCGTCGGTGGTGGCGCTGCCGCCCACGCCGAAGACGATGGTCCGCGCGCCCGCGTCGAGCGCGGCGCGCAGCAGCTCGCCGGAGCCGTACGTCGTGGCGGTGAGGGGGGCGAAGACGCCCTCGGGAAGGTGCTGGAGCCCCGACGCCTCGGCCATCTCGATGACGGCCGTGCCGTCCCGCAGGGCGTAGGCCGCGGTGACCGGGTCGCCCAGGGGCCCGGCCACCCGTGTCTCGTGCCGCTCGAAACCGGCCGCCACGGCCGCCGCGACCGTGCCGTCGCCGCCGTCCGCGACGGGCAGCGTCTCCACCGGCACGTCGGGGGCGACCCGCCGGAGCCCGGCCGTCACCCGCTCGGCGACCTGCGTCGCCGTGAGCGATCCTTTGAACTTGTCCGCCGCGATCAGTACCCGCGCGGTCGTGGACACCGCTCCGTCCGTCACTATGCATCCCTTACGTTCGAACAGGCAGTCGCGCCGGTCCGACCCTATCCGTACCCGTGGATTCTGCACAGAAGCGGCGACGCGGACGGGGGCGATGCGGCCTCCCCTTCGTCCCCTCCCGTGTCCCCTCCCCCGGGATCCGCCGCCGGAGTTGACTTTCACGTTGCCTGAACCTCGACAATCACCGCCATGGACAGCACTACAGGCTCCACTCCGGTGGACATCTCGATCGGCCTCTTCCAGCCCGAGCTGCTGAGCATCAGCGCTTTCGCCCGGCGCGTCGGCCTCGCACCGAGCGCCCTGCGCTTCTACGACGACTGCGGCGTCCTGGTTCCCGCCCAGGTCGACGCCACCACCGGCTACCGTTCCTACAGCCTCGACCAGGAGATGCGGGCGCGGGTGCTGCGGAGCCTGCGGGAGGCGGGGCTGCCGCTCGCGGAGGTCATGGTCGTCCTCGACGGCGACTCGGACTCGGCCCGTACGGTGCTGGAGCGGCACCGCAGCTCCGTACGGGAGAAGTCGCGGACGGCCGACGCCACGATCGCAGCCGTGCTGCGCTCCCTGCCCGGCCAGGAGAGCGCGGACGGCGCGACCGGGGACGGGAGCGGGGACGGGGCCGAGCCGGTGACGCGCGTACGGCTCGGCGGGGCCGAACTGGCCGGTGCCGTACGGCAGGTGGGCACGGCGGTCGGCGACGACCCGGACCATCCGGTACTCGGCCGGGTCCTCGTCGAGATCGACGACAGCGAGGTCCGGCTCGTCGCCACCGACCGCTACCGCCTCTCGACCCGGGTCCTGAAGCCGGTCGTCGCGGTGGAGGGCCCGGAGCGTCAGGTGCTGCTGGACGCCGGGCCGTTGGCCGAGGCGGGCGCCTGGGCGGCGCGGTGCGCGGCGGTGACCGTCGAGATCGGCGCGGACGTGGCCCGGATATCCGACGCGGACGGTTCCGGCTCCCGTGAACTGAGCCTGTGGGAGGGCGAGTTCCCCGCGTACCGCGACATGCTCGCCGAACTGCCCGAGACCCTCCACCGGTTGATCGTCGACCGGACGGCACTGCTCGCCGCCGTCACGGCACACGGCGAGACGGACGGTGCGGCCGACGGCACGGAGGCGCCGGTGATCGCCCTGCGGCTCGGCGAGGACGACGTACACATCTCCCCGGTGCGGCCGGGGGCCCAGGACGGCCCGCCGCCCGCGTCCACCACCCTGCGGGCGCTCCGTATCGGCGAACCGCCCCTGCGGATCGGCTTCGACCCCGCCGTACTCGCCCCGGCACTCGACGCGAGCGTCGGCCCCGACGTCCTGCTGGAGATCTCCGAGGCGACCCGGCCGGTCGTGGTGCGCTCGGCCGACCAGGGCAGCTTCACCACCCTCGTCATGCCCGTCGCGCTCACCGCGGTTGCGGAGGACTGACATGGCGGAGCAAGAGGCGGCGGAAGCGGAGATGGACCCGGAGAACCCCGTCGTACGGCTCTGCGCGCAGGGCATGCGGGCCGAGACGGAAGGGCGGGCGGACGAGGCGCGTGCCCTGTATCTGCGGGCCTGGGAGGCGGCGGAGAACGACTACGACGCGTGTGTCGCGGCGCACTACCTCGCCCGCCACCAGCCGACCCCGCAGGAGACGCTGCGCTGGAACCAGGAGTGCCTGACCCGTGCCGACCGGGTCGGTGACGACCGTGTACGCGGCTTCTACGCCTCCCTGCACGGAAACATCGCCCGCGCGCTCCTCGATCTCGGGCGACCCGAAGAGGCCCGTACCCACTTCGAGTCGGCGGCCCGCCATCTCGGCGCCGTACCACCGGGCCCGTATCAGGACTGGCTGCGTCTCTGCGTCGCGCGGGGCCTGCGGGCCACGGCAACGGGCACGCCGCCGGCCCCGGACGACCCGGTGCCGGCTCTCCTCACCCGGCTCTGCGCACGCGCCGATCTGGAGGCGCTGAGTCTGCTCCTGCCCGCCTGTATGGGGAGCCTCGGCACGCCGGAGGACGAGGAGCGGATCACGACGGTGCTGCGCATGCTCCACGCCGAACGGCGGCTGCCGGAGCCCGAGCAGCACGCCCTCGCCGAGGCGATCCGGGCCCGCGCGGCCTGAGTCCGGACCGGGCGCGGGGCGGGAACCCGCCCTGCGCCGGGCCGGGGTGACGGACCGTCCGGGCCGCGCCGCGGGTTCATTCCGTGTTGGTCCCCCGTGCACGCCCTCGCGCCATCATCCTGGTGTCCCACGACCCCCAGGAGGCATCATGCGAAGGCAGACACGCGGCCGACTCACGGCGGCCCTGTTCACGTCCGCGCTCGTCGGGTCGGCCGTCGTGGCCGGCGGGGGAACGGCCTATGCCGAGGACGGGGCGCGGACCCCCGCCGTACGGAAGGCGGCGGTCCCCGTCCTGCCGAAGGCGGCGGATCTCCCGGCCCTGCCGGTGTCGGTGGACGGCGGTGCCTGGGAGTCGGGGCATCTTCAGGGCACGGCCGTGGACCGCCGCAAGGGCCTGATGTACTTCTCCTTCACCAACCTGCTGGTGAAGACGGATCTGAGCGGCAGACCGCTGGGCTCCGTCACGGGCTTCACCGGGCACCTCGGCGACCTCGACTTCAACACGGCCGACGGCCGGGTGTACGGCTCCCTGGAGTACAAGGCGGCGAAGGCGTTCTACATCGCCGTCTTCGACGGGGACCGCATCGACCGGATGAACATGGACGCCGCGTCCACGGGCGTGGTCTCCACCGTCCATCTCGACGAGGTCGTGAAGGACTACACGGCCGACATGAACGGCGACGGCGTCTTCGACGGCGACACCGCCGACACCCCCGACCACCGCTACGGCTGCAGCGGCATCGACGGCGTCGCCTTCGGCTCCTCCTTCGACGGACGGGGCGGCCTCAAGCTCACCGTCGCGTACGGGATCTACTCCAACACCGCCCGGCAGGACAACGACCATCAGGTCCTGCTCCAGTACGACGTCCGCGCGTGGAAGCAGTACGAGCGCCCGCTGACCGAGGACGCCCCGCACACCTCGGGCCCGCCGGCGCCGGACGGCAAGTACTTCGCGTACACGGGCAACACCACGTACGGCGTGCAGAACCTGGAGTACGACGCGCGCAGCGGCAACTGGCTGATGGCCGTCTACAAGGGCAAGAAGAGCTCGTTCCCCAACTACTCCCTCTTCGTCGTCGACGGTTCCAAGCGCGCGGTGCAGGGCCCGGTACGCGGTCAACAGCAGGCCGAGCGCGGGAAGTTGCTGTCGCTCCTGCCGCGCGGGCTGCACCACGCGGCATCCGGTGTGTACGGCTGGGAGTCGGCCGGGCAGTACGGGCTGATCGCGCTGGACGACGGCCGCTACTACGTCGCCGAGGCCGGTACGGTCCAGTCCGGCGGTGTGACCCGGCAGACGGGCCGGGTGGTCCTGCACCGCTGGACGGGGCTGACACCGGACCCGTTCACGCGGGTGACCTCGTAATCCCTTCGCCCCCGTCCGGCCCGGCGCCTACGATCGGATCATGACTCTCGTCGCGATCCTCAGCGGCGCCGGGATCTCCACCGACTCCGGCATCCCCGACTACCGCGGGCCGAACGGCCTGTGGCGGCGCGACCCCGGTGCCGAGAAGCTCGTCACGTACGACACATATATGGCGGACCCGGAGATCCGCCGGCGCTCGTGGCTGATGCGGCGCGACAGCCCCGCGCTGCGCGCGGAGCCGAACGCCGCGCACCGCGCGATCGCCGAGCTGGAGCGGTCGGGGACGGCCGTGCGCGTCCTCACGCAGAATGTCGACGGGCTGCATCAGCTCGCCGGTCTCCCCGCCCGCAAGGTGCTCGAACTCCACGGCACCGCACGGGAGATCATCTGTACGGGGTGTCATGTCCGCTCCTCGATGCGGGAGGCACTGGACCGGGTCGAGGCGGGCGAGGCGGACCCGCCGTGCCGTGCGTGCGGCGGGATCCTCAAGTCGGCGACGGTGATGTTCGGCGAGCGGCTCGACCCGGAGGTGCTGGCGCAGGCCCTGTCGATCGCCAAGGCGTGCGAGGTGTTCCTCGCGGTGGGCACGACTCTGCAGGTGCAGCCGGCGGCCTCGCTGGCGGGGCTGGCCGCGGACCACGGCGCGCGGCTCGTCGTGGTCAACGCCGAGCCGACGCCGTACGACGACCGGGCGGACCGGATCGTCCGCGAGCCGATCGGTACGGCGCTGCCCGCGTTGCTCGCGGAGCTCCACGGCGGCTGAACGGCCCGGGGCCGGGCCGGGCCGCAGTGGCTTACGGCCCCGGACCGGACCGGGCGGCGGCCGGGCGGCCCGGACCGGGACCGCGCCTTCCTCACCACAGCGCGTCGGTCACGGCGCCCCCGCCGGCCGCCGGGGCGCCCTCGAAGGCGAGGAGGCGCTGCTTGCGGCTCAGTCCGCCGCCGTACCCGGTGAGGCTCCCGGTGGATCCGATGACCCGGTGGCAGGGGACGATGATGCTGATCGGATTCTTGCCGTTGGCCAGCCCGACGGCCCGCGAGGCGCCCGGCTTGCCGAGTTCTTCGGCGAGTTCACCGTACGAACGGGTCTCGCCGTACGGGATCCGCAGCAGCCGCTCCCACACCTGGCGTTGGAACGGGGTGCCGCGCAGGGTGAACGGCACGTCGAACGCGGTCAGTTCGCCGTCGAAGTAGGCGCTGAGCTGGCGCACGGTCTCCGCGAACGGGCCGGGGTCCGAGGCGCCGAAGGACTCCTCGGGCGGGCGGTGGCGCTGCTCGTGCATGTAGAGGCCGCTCAGGACGCCGTCGGTGGCGACGAGGGTCAGCGGTCCGTACGGGCTGTCGATCACGGTGTGCACGACACGAGCGGCCTGAGCGGGGCCGGCCGCGGTGGCGGCCGAGCGGGTGGTCTCCGTGGTCATGGTGTACTCAACTCCCTTATCCGGGCAATTGGTTGATGGCGTGGTCCTCGGTGGCCCACAGATACTGCACGGCGTACGCGCGCCAGGGCCGCCAGGCGGTGGCCCGCGCCGTCAGCGCGGCGGGCGTCGACGGCAGTCCGAGGCCCGCCGCGGCCCGGCGGATCCCGAGGTCGGTGGGGAGGAACGCGTCGGGGTCGCCGAGCGCGCGCATGAGGATCACCTCCACCGTCCACGGTCCGAAGCCGGGCAGCGCGGTGAGCCGGGCCCGCGCCTCCTCCCAGTCGCTGTCGGCGCCGAGCCGCAGCGTCCCGTCGGCGAGCGCAGCGACCAGTGTGGTGAGTGTGGTGCGCCGGGTGCGCGGCAGGGCCAGCGCCTCCGGGTCGAGCGCGGCGAGGGCCGCGGGGGACGGGAAGAGATGCGTGAGGCCGCCCTCCGGGTCCTCGACCGGTTCGCCGTGCGCCCTGACCAGCCGGGCCGCGTGCGTCCGGGCGGCGGCGGTGGAGACCTGCTGGCCCAGTACGGCCCGTACGGCGAATTCGGCGGCGTCCACGGTACGGGGGACCCGCCGCCCGGGCGCCTTGTCGACCAGCGGGGTGAGCAGCGGGTCGGCGCGCAGTTGCCCGTCGACGGCGACGGGGTCGGCGTCGAGGTCGAGCATCCGGCGGCAGCCGCTGATGGCGACCGTGAGATCGCGCGGGTCGGTGAGGGAGAGCCGGCAGGCGATGTGGTCGGGGCGCGGGGTGAGGGCGACGATGCCGTGCCCGTACGGGAGGGAGAGCGTGCGGCGGTAGGCACCGTCCCGCCACTCCTCGACGCCGGGGACGGCGGTGGCGGCGAGGTGGCCGAAGAGGTTGTCCGGGTTGAGGGGCGCGCGGAAGGGCAGGCGCAGACAGATCACCCCGGGGGTTCGGGCCCGCTCGGGGTTCCCGGCCCGCCGCTGATCGGTGTGTGCGTCCGGTGACGTGTCCGGGATACGCGCGGCGCGCGCGGCGCGCGCGGCGCGTGCCGCACGGGCGCGCAGCTCGCTCGGTGAGAGCGCGAAGACCTCTCGTACGGTGTCGTTGAACGCCCGGATCGAGGCGAACCCGGCGGCGAACGCGACCTCCGCCATCGGCAGTCCGGTCGTCTCGACGAGCAGTCGCGCGGTCTGCGCCCGCTGGGCGCGGGCGAGGGCGAGCGGGCCCGCGCCCAGCTCGGCGAGGAGCTGGCGCTCGATCTGGCGGGCGGAGTAGCCGAGGCGGGCGGCGAGACCGGGCACGCCCTCGCGGTCCACGACCCCGTCCTGGATCAGCCGCATGGCGCGGGCGACGGTGTCGGCGCGGGCGTTCCACTCCGGCGAGCCGGGGCTGGTGTCGGGCCTGCACCGCTTGCAGGCCCGGAATCCGGCCTGCTGGCAGGCGGCCGCGCTCGGGTAGAAGGTCATGTTCTCGGCCTTCGGCGGCACCACGGGACAGCTCGGCCGGCAGTAGATCCGGGTGGTCAGGACCGCGGTGAAGAACCAGCCGTCGAACCGTGCGTCCTTGGACCTGACGGCCCGGACGCAGCGCTCCGTGTCGGCGTGCATCGCGAGGTGCGTGGCGGTGTGCATGGGTCAAGCATCGAGCATCCGGAGCGGCCCGGCTGGCAGGAAAACGACATCAGGGTCCGGCGCGGGACACCGCCCGGACACCGCCCCGCACCCCCTCCGGACACCGCCCCACAACCCCTCCGTACGCCGCCCGCGCACCCCCTCCGGACACCGCCCGAACGTGGCCCGGGCACGGCCAGCACACCGCCCGAACGGGGGACGGCACGGAAACACCCGCCGGGCAAAGGGGCGCGCCGGAAGAAAATCTCTTCGGCTTGTTTCCCACCCTGACTCGAAATCCTTCTGTGAAGCGATCGTGAATTCGCCTTCATATCCTTCCGGCCGCACGCCGCTGACCACGCCATTTATCCAACGGCCGGCCTCCCGTGAAAGAACCGCCCGATGACCGAATCGACCTCTTGACCATTCCTTGGGAAAGAAACGAGACTCGCAAGCGGCACTCATACACCAAGAGTCACAGCCGAGAGCGCAGCGCATGATCACGCGGATGACCACGCGGATGACCAACGCGAACGGCCATACGGATGACCATGCGAAACAGGTACCGCTATCGCATGGGGGTGTGAGACGGGGGAACGGGGGAAGTGCGCACGCATGTGAATTTTACTGGGACGCATGCGCGCCGCACCTCCACTTTTCCTCCTCATCTCATCCCTTGATGCGCGAAGGGAATGGAGGGGGAATGCCGTCGCACATGGGCTATCCCGGCGTATACATCGAAGAACTCCCCAGCAGCGTCCGTACCATCGCGTCGGTCACCACGTCGGTGACCGCGTTCGTGGGTCACACCCGCCGGGGGCCGCTCCACCAGCCGGTGCGGGTCACCAGCTTCGCCGACTTCGAGCGCCGCTTCGGGGGGCTCACCTCCCGCAGCGCCGTCGGCCACGCCGTGCACCAGTTCTTCGGCAACGGCGGAACGGTCGCGGTGATCGTGCGGGTGGCCAAGGCCGGCACCGGCAAGGAAGCGTGCGTCACGCTCAACTCCACCGAGGGGAAGAGCGAATGCCCCGTGCTGGAGGTGCACGCCAAGGAGCCCGGCGGCTGGGGCTCGCGGCTGCGGGTGGCGGTCGACCACGACACGCCCACCCCGGACCGTACGTTCAACCTCCAGGTCCTCGACGCGCGCGGCGGGGCCCGCGAGTCCTTCACCGGGCTGTCGATGGATCCCGGTCACGGGCGGTTCGTGGAGACGGTCGTCAACAGCGGCTCCGCCCTCGTCCGGGTCAAGGCCGTCGACCGGGACCGGCCGGACCCCTCCGGCACCGTCTCCAAGCCCTTCGCGGCCAAACTCCCCGACCTCAAGGTCGAACTGAAGGTCAAGATCGGCGAGGTGGAGCGCGAGTTCACGCTCCACGACCCGCACCACGACGGTGAAGCGCCGTCCAACGTCGCGGAGTTGGCGCTGCTGCTGGAGCGCAAGCTGCGCGCGCTGCCCGACGCGCCGGGCAAGCACACGTACGCCGGCGTCCAGGTCACCCCGTTCGGCCGGCGGATCCAGGTCGTCGCCGGCTCCATCGACCCCGCCGACGTGGTGCGCTTCATCGGCGAGTGCGCCAACGACCTCGGCCTGGAGGGGTCCGTCAACCCGCCCGCGTTCGCCCTGGAGGGCGGCGAGGACGGCGACCCGCCCGGCCCGCGCGACCTCATCGGCAGCGAGGCGGGCAAGACCGGCATCCAGGCGCTGCGCGATGTCGACGACGTCAACCTGCTGGTCCTGCCCGAGCTTTCGGCGTACGAGTCCACCGACGACATGGTCACCGTGGTCTCCGCCGCCGGGCAGCTCTGCCAGGAGCGCCGGATCTTCCTGCTCGTGGACTCGCCCTCCGCCTGGGGCAGTGTGGACGCGGCACGGGCCGGGATCGGCGCCTTCGACGCCGTACGCGGAGATCACGCGGCGCTGTACTTCCCGCACGTACAGCTCACGGACCCGCTCACCGGACGGCTGCGCGCCTTCCCGCCGTCGGGCGCGGTCGCCGGGGTCATCGCCCGCATCGACAGCGAGCGCGGCGTGTGGAAGGCGCCGGCCGGCACCGAGGCGCGGCTGGCCGGGGTGCGGTCGCTCACGGTCAAGCTGAGCGACCGGGAGAACGGCCTGCTGAACCCCCTCGGCGTGAACTGCCTGCGTACGTTCCCGGTGGTCGGCCCGCTGGTGTGGGGCGCCAGGACGCTGGCGGGCGCCGACGCGCTCGACAGCGAGTGGAAGTACGTGCCGGTGCGGCGGCTCGCACTGCATGTCGAGGAGTCCCTGTACCGCGGTCTCCAGTGGGTGGTCTTCGAGCCCAACACCGAGCAGTTGTGGCAGCAGATCCGGCTGAAGGCGTCGGCGTACCTCAACGACCTCTTCCGGCAGGGCGCGTTCAAGGGCGGCACACCGCGCGAGGCGTACTTCGTCAAGTGCGACAAGGACACCACCACCGAGGCCGACATCGACAACGGGGTGGTCAACGTCGTGATCGGCATCGCGCCGGTCAAGCCCGCGGAGTTCGTGATCGTCAAGATCCAGCAGGTCGCGGGGCAGTTCGACCTTTCCTGACCAGGCCGAGGAACAAGGAAACGCAAAGGAAACCGATGGCTGAGTTCCAGATCAACGCCCATCGTTTTGACCCCTACAAGAATTTCAAGTTCCTGGTTCTCTGGGACGGTCGAACGGTCGCGGGCGTCAGCAAGATCAGTCCACTGAAGCGCACCACCGAGGTGGTCAAGCACCGCCACGGCGGCGACCCCAGTTCTCCGCGCAAATCGCCGGGCCGCTCCGAATTCGAGGGGGTCACGCTGGAACGCGGTGTCACCCATGACCCGGAGTTCGACCGCTGGGCCAACAAGGTCTGGCAGGTCGGAGCCGGACTCGGCGCCGAGGTATCACTCCGCGACTTCCGCAAGGACATCATCATCCAGGTCCTCAACGAGGCCGGTCAGGTGGCGGTCTCGCACAAGCTCTACCGGGCCTGGGTGAGCGAATACCAGGTGCTCGGCGAACTGGACGCGAATGCCAACGCCGTCGCGATCCAGAGCGTGAAGCTCGAATGCGAGGGCTGGGAACGGGACTACGAGGTGGAGGAGCCGGTGGAGCCGTCCTTCACCCACCCGGCCTAGACGCCTCATTCCCCCGACCCGGATCCTGACACGGAGGACTGAGGGATGACGCCGACGGGCCCCGCCGAGCTGCTCGCCACCTGGGAGGCCGGACTGGCCCAGCACGGCTCGGGAAGGTCGCTGCTGCTGCACCGGGCGGCCCGCCCGGGTGCCGCCAACGACACCCTGCTGTCGCTGCCCGTCGGTGAGCGGGAGGCGGATCTGTTCGCGCTGCGCCGGGCCCTGTTCGGCGAGCGCATGCAGGTACGCGCGGAGTGCGGCGCCTGCGGGGCGGCCATGGAGTTCGACCTCGACGCGACGGCGTTCGGCGCCCGGGGACCGGGCCGGGACGGTCCGCTGCGGGTGACGGAGGGCGAGTGGGTGGTCGAGTTCCGGCTGCCCACCGTCGCCGACCTCGCGGCGGCCGGCGCCGCGGCCGATGCGGCGGAGGCCCGTCGGCTGCTGGTGGCGCGCTGCACGGTCTCGGCCGTACGGAACGGGGCGGCCGCACCGCCGGAGCGGCTGACCGAGCTGCTGCCGGCCGGCGTCCAGCGGCGGCTGGCCGAGGCCGCGGCGGAGGCCGACCCGGCCGCCGAGGTGACCCTGAACGTGAGCTGTCCCGAGTGCGGTGGGGCCACCGCCGCCGAGCTGGACATCTCTTCCTATCTGTGGGCGGAACTCGACACCTGGGCAAGGGACTTGCTCCTCGACGTTCATCTGCTCGCCACCGCCTACGGGTGGAGCGAGCCGGAGATCCTGGCGCTCAGCCCGCTGCGGCGCCGTTACTACCTGGAGCTGTGCGCGGATGTCTGACTACTTCGACCGGCTGCTCGCCCGGTACACACCGGTGGCCGACGGCGCCGGGAGCGGGGACACCGGCTCACCGGGGGGCGCTGCCGGGGTGACCCGGGTACGGCCCCGGCTGCCCGGCCCGTTCGAACGCGTCGAGGCGCTGCGTACGGCGCCACCGGAACCCGACGCACCCGCTTCCCTGATCCCGACGGCGCCCGAACCGGCTCTCGGGACCGTCGAGTTGATACGGCACGAGCGCGAGGTGCGCACGGACCGGCACACGGTCGTACGGACCGGGGCCGCGCGCGCCGAAGAGGCGGCGGGGCGGCCGGACCCGGCCGCCGGCCCCTCCCCCGACGCGGAGGCGGAGCGGCCCGCGGTGCGGCCGACTCCGCGACCCGCTGCCGGACCCCGCAGGGGGGCCGCCGACGGCTCGCGCCCGTCGCGCCACCCGGCGGAGGACGACGCCCCCGCGCGGCGGGACGCCCGGGCCGCGCCCGCATCCGGCGCGCCCGGTGCAACGTGGGGCGCCACCCCGGGCCGGGCCCGCCCGCGCGACAGCGACACGACCACCGCACGCGGCGCCGCGCAGGGCGGGGTGGGACGCCGGGCGCCCCGGCCCGCCGAGCGCGTGGTCCACGTACAGATAGGCCGGCTGGAGGTGAGCGCGGCGCCGCCGCCCGGCGGGCCACGCCCGGCGGCCGACCGCCCGGGCCCCACCGGACGGCGCGCGCCCGCGCTGACCCTGGACGACTATCTGGCCCGCGGCGAGAGGAGGAACTGAGTTCATGAGCAACGCACTTGCCGTCGCGACGGTCACCCAGGCCCTGGCCCTGCTGATCGGGAACAACCTGTCACCCGAGATGGACATCGCGGTCACGGTGGAGACCCGCAAGCCACCCGCGGAACCCCCGACGGAGCCGACGATCAACGTCTTCCTCTACCAGGTGGCACCCAACCCGTCGATGCGCCACACCGACCTGCCGACCCGCGCCTCGGACGGCAGGCTGGTCAACCGCGCGGCGGCGGCGCTGGATCTGAACTACCTGATCAGCGCGTACGGGGACGAGACCACGCTGGTCGGGCAGCGGCTGATCGGCTGCGTGGTCCGCACGCTGCACGAAATCCCCGTACTGCCGAAGGACTTGATCGAGCTGGCCGCCGAACGCCCGTATCTCGCGGGGAGCGACCTGGCCGCGTCCCCGCAGCGGGTGCGCTTCACCCCGACGGTGATGGACATCGACGAGACGTCCAAGCTCTGGGGGATGCTCCACCAGACGCCGTACACCCTGTCGGTGGCCTATCAGGCGTCGCTGGTCCTGATCGAGGGCCGCGAGAAGCCGGTGCCCGCGAAGCCGGTGGAACGCCGGACGGTCCGCGCCGTGCCGTTCAGGCCGCGGGGTGACCAGGCCCCCGAACCCAACGCGGACCCCAACGCCGAACCCACCGCCGATTCCCCCCAGGACAAGGCGCCCGCACCCACACCCACTTCGACTTCGACTTCGACTGCCACGTCTACGCCCGAGCCCGAGCCCGCGAAGAAGCGGGCCCAGAGCGGATCCGCGCCGTCGAAACGGGCGGCACCCTCGTCCCGTACCCGCAAGACCACCGCCTCGGGCGGACGCGGCCGGGCGAGATCGCGCCCCGCCGGGCCCCGGACGGACACCGACGCGGGCGACGACGGCAAGGAGAGCTGAGGAACGTGAGCGAGACGGGGGCGGGTGAGGACATGGACACGGGCACACGGGCGGGTAGCACCGGTACGGCGACGGACAACGCGGAGGCGGCGGAGGGCCGCGCACTGACCGAGGCGGTACGTTCCGTCCTCGCGCACGTCGACGCCCACGCGCGGCGCGCACACCCCGAGAACGCCCCACCGCACTCCCCCGCCCCCACCCGGTCAACCGGCCCCGGCCCCGCGCACCCCGCCACCCTGGAGGCCCTGGCCTCCTGCTTCGGGCTCAGCGCCTTCGAACGCGAGATCGTGCTCCTCGCCGCGGCGGCGGAGCTGGACCCCACCACCGGTGCCCGCTGCGCTGCGGCGAGCGGTGACCCGGAGCGGGCGTACCCGACGTTCTCCCTCGCCCTCGCCGCGCTCCCCGAACCGCACTGGAGCGCGCTGACACCCGTCGCCCCCCTGCGCCGCTGGCGGTTGATCGAGCTGGCCGACGAGACCCGGCTGACCGTGTCCCGGCTCCGCCTCGACGAACGCGTCCTGCACTTCCTGGCCGGCTCGCCCTATCTGGACGCGCGGCTGCACGGGCTGCTGCGCCGTACGGCGGCACCGGACGCGCTCCCGGCCTCGTACGACCTGGCGGCCGACCGGGTCGCCGCGGGGTGGGCGGGCGACGCCGGACAGCGGGCCCCGCTCCGGGTCGAGCTGGTCGGCGGCGATCAGCGGTCGCGCGCCGACATCGCCGCGGCGGCGGCGCGCCGTTCGGGGCTCGGGCTCTACACGCTGACGGCGGCGGATCTGCCCACCGCCCCGGACGAACGCGACCGGCTGGCCCGGCTCTGGCAGCGCGAGGCGGTGCTGCTGCCGGCCGCGCTGCTGGTCGAGACCGGCGACGGCCTGGACCGCGAACAGGCGGGCGCCGCCGACGCGTTCATCGAGAGCGCGGCTGTTCCGCTCTGCGTCTCCAGCACCGATCCGCGGCCCAGCGAGCGGCAGCGGGGCGAGCGGGTCACCGTCCCGACACTCGACTCCGAGGAACAGCTCGGTGTGTGGACGGCCGCCTTCGACGGCGTACCGGACATCTCCGAGGACGATCTGCGGGGCCTCGTGGAGCAGTTCTCGCTGCCGCCGCACCTCGTCAGGGCCGCCGGGGCCGGTGTCGTACGGGACCTTCCGCACGCGAACGGTACGGGCGCCACCGCACTGGCGTGGAAGGCGGGTCTGGAAGAGGCCCGGATGGGCATGGACGAGCTGGGCCGGCGCATCGAGCCGCAGGCGTCCTGGGGCGATCTCGTGCTGGCGGAGCGGCAGTTGAAGATCCTGCGGGAGACCGTGGCACATGTGCGGCAGCGCGCCACCGTGTACCAGGAGTGGGGCTTCGCGTCGACCCTGCGCCGTGGCCTCGGGGTCACCGCGCTCTTCGCGGGCGGCTCCGGCACCGGGAAGACCCTGGCCGCCGAGGTGATGGCGAAGGAGCTGGGGCTGGATCTCTTCATCATCGATCTGTCCCAGGTGGTCAGCAAGTACATCGGGGAGACCGAGAAGAACCTGCGCAAGGTCTTCGACGCGGCCGAACGCGGCGGCGCGCTCCTGCTGTTCGACGAGGCGGACGCGCTCTTCGGCAAGCGCAGCGAGGTGAAGGACAGCCATGACCGGTACGCCAACCTGGAGGTCAGCTATCTTCTGATGCGGATGGAGGCGTACCGGGGCCTGGCGATCCTGACGACCAACATGAAGCAGGCCCTGGACACGGCGTTCATGCGCCGGATCCGCTTCGTCGTCGACTTCCCGTTCCCCGGTGAGGCCGAACGCGCCGAGATCTGGCGGCGGGTGCTGCCCGCGCGGGCCCCGATGAAGGGCATCGATCCCGAGCGGCTGGCCCGGCTGACCGTGGCGGGCGGCTCCATCCGCAACATCGCGCTGTCGGGCGCCTTCCTCGCGGCGGAGGAGGGCGACCGCCTCCGGATGCGCCACATGCTGGAGGCGGCGCGCACCGAATACCTCAAACTGGACCGGTCGTTGACGCCTTCGGAGGTCCAGGGATGGATCTGAACGGAGTACGGCACGACGAGCGGCGCCACGAGGAACCGCGAGGCGCGGCGCCATCGCCCCTGCCCTCGGTGCGGGTGGAGATCGGCGAGCTGGTCCTGGACGGCTTCGACCGGCTGGACCCGGACCGCGTATCGGCCGCCTTCGAGGCCGAGTTGGCCCGGCTCGTACGCGACCGGGGCGTCCCCCTGGCCACGGACGGCGGACGTGCCCTGGATGCCCTGACCGGCCTGCCGCCCCTCCCCGCGACCACCTCGCCGCGCCGCCTGGGCGAGGCACTGGCGCGCGCGGTCCACGCGGGCCTTTCAGGACGCGGTGAGTCGACACGAGGGAGCGGTCGATGAGCACGCAGAGCACGTCGGCGACGGCGCAGGAGGCCCGTGCCGCGCAGGAGGCCAGGCGCCGCAAGCGCAAGGAGCGCGCCGCGGCGTCCCGTACCCCCGAGCCCAAGGACATCGTCAGCGGCGCGGGCCAGCCGCTGGACGTGAGCGTCCGCCGCGAGCTGGAGGAACAACTCGGCCACGACCTCGGCCGCGTACGCCTCCACACCGACCGCGACGCGAGCCACCTGACGTCCCTTCTGGGCGCGGACGCGGTCGCGGTGGGCCAGGACATCTTCTTCGGCGAGGGCGCCTACCGCCCGGGCACGGCGGACGGACAGCGCCTGCTGGCCCACGAGTTGCTGCACACGATCCAGAACCCGGACGGCCTGGGCACCCTGCGCGCGGGCCGCGACCTGGGCGCGGTGAGCCTGCCGCAGGAGAAAATGGAGCGCGAGGCGGAGGGGACGGCCCAGGCCCTCGTACACCCGGAGCCGAACGATGCCGAGCGGTCCGCCCCGCTGGTCGAGGAGGGACAGGCCACTCCGGGCTGGCTGCGGTACGCCACCGTGGACGCGGACCGGCGCCGCATGGAGGAGCTGGACCCCGCGACGCTGATCGACCGCCTCACGAACGGCGTCGTACGCTCCCTGCGCGGCGACCCCGAGGACCGGTCGGGCCGG
The DNA here is from genome assembly GCF_042673865.1 of Streptomyces sp. NPDC056987. Lineage (NCBI taxonomy): Bacteria > Bacillati > Actinomycetota > Actinomycetes > Kitasatosporales > Streptomycetaceae > Streptomyces > Streptomyces sp. NPDC056987. The sequence continues at coordinate 397,168 of NZ_JBHURV010000001.1, read as the reverse complement.
GCGCGGCTCCAACTGGCGCGTATGGCACCGACGGTGCAGGAGAGCGTGCTCGACCGGCTGGAGGTACGGCTGCCCACCCCGGTCCTCGGCCGGCTGCTGGACCTGGTCGACGAGACGGAGCGGCAAGGCCCGCTGCCACTACGGGCCGCCGGGGCCCCGACGCCTCTTCCCGGCGAGGCGGAGGAGATCACGCGGGAACGGGAGCGGGAGCCCGAGCCGGGTGAGGAGCGGGGCGACGGACGGGAGCCGGCGGAAGGCCCGCAGGAATCCGCCCGGCAGGATGAACGGGACCGCCCGGGTGAGGGTGGCGGAGGGACCGGTGCCCGGGACGGCGCCGACACCGCGGCCTCCCCGGCACAGGTCGCCGACCAGGACCGGGAAGAGGCGGCGGGCCGGCAGCAGGACCGGTCGCAGTCCCAGCAGGAGGACAGGGACGCCGCCGCCCGCGACGGCAAGGACGCGGCCGCGCAGGAGGACGCGTCGAAGGACGAAGCGGGCGCGAACGAGGAGGAGCAGCAGGAGCAGGAGGCGGAAGGCCCGGCGGACAACGCCGCTCAGGAGCAGGACAGGCAGGCCACGGAGGAGCAGCCGCAGCAGGACGACGCCCCTGCCGGGGGGCGCGCCGAGAGCGGGGACGCCACGGCTGCCCCGGCAGCCGTGGACAGGAGCGGAGCCGAACCGGGTGAGAAGGCCAGGACCGGCGGTGACCTCGGCACGGCCCGCGCCGCGGGCGATCCGGACAATGAAGAGGGCGCTGACGACGAGCCGTTGGGGCTGGAGTCGGAATCCTCGGAGGACGGCGCCGAGGAACAGCGCGACACGGAAGCGGACGAGGACGCGGGCAGGGGTAACGAACCCGTCCCCGACATCGACCTCGTCGGATACACGGATGCGGCGAAGAACCCCGGACTCGTCGAGGAACGGAAGAAGGGAACCGCAGCCCGACCCAGCCTTCCCTCCACGGCTGTCGCGTCGGCGCCGAGCGCGGAGCAGGACCAGAGCGCATCGGACGCATCGGCGGACTCTTCCTCGCGTTCCGGGGCCGAGGAGGACGCCGGAGGAGAGTCCGCTCAGGACCTCTTGGGTGCCGCGTCCGCCGAGCAGAGTCTCGGGGCCGCGGAAGGCAGCGGTGCGGGCGACCTGGGGGTGCCGGATTCCGGGACGGCCGTGGCACCCGGGGCGGATGCCGCTGAAGCGGCCTGGGAGAAGAGGCAGGCGGAGGAGCGCGGGGAGGACGCCGAGGCGCAGCGGCGGGAGGAAGCGGCTCGTACCGCCGACAGCGCCGGGGGTGGAACAGCCTCCGGGCCCGGTGAGACGGCCGCACCTGAGCAGTTGGACAAGGCCGGTGAGGACGCCCGTAGCCAGGGAGCCGACACGGCCTCGTCCGGCTCCGGCTCCGCTGCGGAGGGCAAGGCTGCCGCGACCGACGGAGGCGGCCGGACGGAGGCGGGCGGGGAATCGGAGCGTTCCGCCGGGCCCCAGAGCTCTGGCGGGCCGACCGGCGCGGAGAGCGGTGCCGGAACCGGCGGGTCCGCCGAGGCGGGTACGGGCCGGACCGGCGACGGCGGGAACAGCGCACAGGAAACACCCGCCCCCACGCCCGGCCCCGCCGCCACCGACCAGGACGTCACCGAGGGCGGTGGGCCCGCCACCTCCCCCGCTCCGCAGAGCGGCCCGGACAAGGTCTCGGTGCCGGGACCGGTTTCCGCTCCGGCGCTGTCGCCGGGCAACGGTCCCTCGCCCATGGCCGGTCAGGAAGCGAAGGGCACATCGCCCAAGGCCGCCGCAGCGCCGCGTTCCGGCTCCGCGGGGGCGGCCCCGCGGGCGAGGCAGACGCCTGCCAAGCGTCAGGCCGCCCGGCAGGCGGCGAAGACCGTCCGCCGGGGCGGCGGTGGCGGAGGCGGTCGCTCGGCCTCGGCCTCGGCTCCGGCTCCCGGGCGGGCCGGTCGTGGCGCGGGCAGGACCGGTGGGTCCGGCGCGGGAAAGGCCAAGAAGGAGGCTCCCGCGCCCGACGTCTCGAACGCGACGCCCGAGTCGGGGCTGGCCACCGCGTCGGGGCTCAAGCCGCACCAGGCGCTGGAGACGTTGAAGGGCGTCGACGGCGCGGTCGGCCGGTCGGTCGAGAAGGAACGGACGACGCTGCGCAAGGCACCACCGAAGACGCGGCGCCCGTCGGGCTCCCCGAGGACGGTGCCGGGCGGCCCGACCGTGGCCGCACCCGGTACGTACACCAACGCCAAGGTGGCCCGTACCAAGGCGGCGCAAGGCAGTACGCCCGAGATCACCGGCGAGCAGAAACCGGAAGGCGAGCTGCCGGGTTCGAACGTGCCGGAGCCCAGTTGGTGGGACATCGCCGTGACGATCGGCGCCCAGTTGTTCGGCAGCCTGCTCAAGGAGATTCTGCCGCTGGACGACCTGATCGACTCGATCCTGGGGCTCCCCACCAAGGACGAGGGGCTGCAGAACGCCAAGGTGGGCGACGCGCCCAGGCTGCCGTTGGAGAACGACTCGGATCCGCAGCGCACGGACGAGCAGAGCCAGAAGCTGGACGACCGGAAGAACGAACTGCACCGGTCGGGCCGTACGGACGCGGGCCTGCCGATGGGCGAGGACCAGATCTATCCCGACGTGCCGGTGGAGACCCTGACCGGCAAGGTGCCCGGCGGGAAGAAGACCGCGAAGTCGAGTGGCCCGCGGTCGGTTTCCGGGAGCGTGCCGATCGAGTCCGCCTCCGCCGTGGCCGAACACGACCGAGGCCCGCAGATCCAGGCCGGCTTCACCGAGGGCCGGGGCAAGATGACCAAGGAGCGGGGGGCGAAGGACGAGAAGTCGCAGCAGGACAAGGAGAAGTACGACCAGGACCTCAAGCGGGAGGTCGACGCCAGCAGCAAGAAGCAGTCCGACACCCGTGAGAAGGGCAGGTCCGACATCTCCGCCTCCCGCGCCGACTGGCGCCAGGAGCAGGACGGCAAGGTCGCGGAGATCGACGACAAGAAGGGCAAGAAGTACGAGAAGGTCCGGAAGGACATCACCGACAAGGAGAAGGAGACCGACGAGGACGTCGACAAGCGCACCGAGGACGACAACCAGAGGATCACGGACACACAGACCGACGCGGAGCGGGAGGCCGAGGAGAAGCAGGAAGAAGGCAAGAGCGACGCTGACAACTGGCTCGAAGAGGCCATCGAGAAGCTGAAGGAGTTCTTCGAGGAGCTCAAGAACGCCATCAAGACGGTCTTCGAAGAAGCACGCCAGTTCGTCACCGACGTCATCGACAAGTTCAAGCAGGCGGTCTTCCAGCTCATCGACGACGCCCGCAACTGGGTCATCGACCAGATCAACGTCTTCGCCGACGCTCTGATCGCCCTGGGTGACGAACTGCTCGCCGACTACCCGGCGATGCGCGACAAGTGGCGGAACACGATCGACGGCGCACGCGACTGGGCCGTGGACAAGGTCAATGAGTTCGCCGACGCTCTCAAGGAGGTCGCCGGGAAGCTGCTCGACGGCCTGTGCGGAGCGCTGCTCGCGGGACTCGACCTCCTGGAGACGGGGCTCCTGGCGGCCGTCGACGTCGCGGAGAGCGTGACCGTCGGCGCGCTGGAGTTCGGCGCCGCGGTGGTGCAGGGGCTCGGCGAGTGGGCGGCCATCTTCAACGACATCGTCTCGGATCCGGGCGACTGGATCAGCAAGGCGGGGGCCGCCGCGGAAACCGGGGCACAGGATCACCTCTTCGAGGAGATCAAGGCCGCCGTCAAGGCCTGGTTCAACCAGAAGGTCCAGGAGATCATCGGCATCCCGATGGAGGACTTCCAGGCACTCCTCGACGGTGGGGTCACCGCGGAGGAGATGGGCCAGATGGCCTGGGAGGAGGCCCTCCCGCAACTGCCCCTCATCATCGGCGTTTTGGTCGTCGAGAAGGTCGTCGCCAAACTCATTCCGGGCGCCGGCTGGGTCATGGCCGTCATCGACGCCCTGCAGACGGCGTGGGGGGCGCTCAGCGAGATCCTCGCCGCTTTCGGGCTGTTCATGGACTTCCTGAAGTCGGTCAAGAGCGGCAGGGGGGCGCTGCCCTTCGCGAAGGCGGTCGCGGCGGGGGTCGTCGCGCTGCTGGAGCTGGTGTACCAGTTCCTGATCGAGGGTGTCGGCCGGTTCATGGGCAAGGTGGCCGACCGGCTAGGTGACATGCTGAAGAACCTCCGCAAGAAGAAGCCGGGACCGTCCGACACTCCGGGCCAGCCGGACCCGCCCGGCAAACCCAGGAACGACGAGCCCTCCACGGCCGCGGACGACCGCACTCCGACGAGCGACCGCCCGGCCACCGACCGCCCGGCACCCCGGAAGCCGACCCCGGACCAGACGTCCCGCCCACGACCGAAGCCCAGCCCCGGCAAGCGTTCCTCCCCGGAGAAGAAGCCGCGCCCCTCGCACACGACACGGCCGAAGAAGCGCCGCAGCGACGAGGAGCGCCGCGAGGACGGCCGCGAGGTGAACGCGGCCAGGCGGCGGGCGCGGGACGCGGACCGCAGGACACGGGACGACGACCGGGACACCCCCACGAATAGGCCCACCCGTCGGGGCCCGGCCCGCGACACACTCCGGCCCGACCGGCGCCGCCCGGGCACGGACCGCAAGGACGAGCGCGACCGGGACCCGAGGAACACGCGCCGCGACGACCGCCGCCGGGACGACGACCGCAGGGACGACCGGCGCCGCGACACCGAAAAGACCCGCCGCCCCGGTGACCGTCCCCGCCGCCGCCCGATCCGGCGCGCCCGCCAGACCATCAAGTCAGCGGTCAACAGGGCCCGTCGGGCGGCCCGCAGGCTGTACGGCAAGGCGCGCCGCAAGGTCGGCGGCCGTCTGAACGACCGGCTGCGCAGGCTGCGGGAACAGTGGCGCCGCCGGCACGATCAAGACCGGTCGTCTGATCGCCGCAGGGACCACAGGCGGGATCGGGACAACGAGGCTGGGCAGCAGGGCAGGAAGGACTACGACCTCCCCTCCGTCCGCTTTCGCACCGTTGACGGATCGCTGCACACGCTGCTCTTCGACGGCAAGGGCGACAGCGCCGACCTCGCGATGCGGAGCACCCTGGCCTCGATCAAGTCATACATCGACAACTGGAAACTGGAGAACAACTCATCGCCGATCTCCGGAGACCGGGATCTGCACTCCAGCCAGGAGGAATCTCGGAAAAAAGCAGAAGCGCTGAGAGAGCACGCGGAGAAGACGCAGAAAGGTCTACCCGCCCCGGAGACCAGTAACGAGCGGTACACGCGGCGCACGAGTCGACCCTCGTACGGGGAACCGATCTTCCCCGGCGGTGATCGGCCCGACGTCGAGGGAGAACTAAGTGCGTTGAGAGCGCTCATGAAACAACTCGCAACAGCCCTGGAACAGCGTTCCCGAGGAGGTGGCAAGCCGCCGATGCCGGCCACCATTCTTCCGGCGTTCTCGGACGGGGACACAGCGAAGTCCTTCAAGGCGCATTTCATAAAAAAGGACACACCGCTGGGCACGGAGTCTCATGAACGTCCGGACTCATGGCCTTTGGGCTGGGACCGCGTAGTCGCGGGCGGACTTTCCAACGGAGGCGCCTGGGTGCGCATGCACATGCTCACCGCGCAGCTCGGAGGCCACACTTCGACGTCGAACTTGGCACCCGCTCGCCGCGAAGACAACATCGCCGCTCGAGAAGGAGCAGAACATCCCGCTGCGCGCGCAATCGGCAAGAGGGAAAAAATAAAAGGGGAGACCAATGAGCTTCAGGACATGATCTGGTATGACGTTGATATCACCATGCGCGACAGTCACCCAGGATTCCCAAGTTCCGTAAAAATGCATTGGGGAAGCTACGAATACCCCAACGGACATTGGCAGAGGAAGAGCCACCCAGGAAAGTCCTGGACCAGCGGGAGCTTCGCCGAGCCACCGTGGGGACCGACCGGAAACACTCCGCTCACAGTCAACCTGAACACGGCGACCCACAACGAGATAATCGCGGTCACCACCGGACTCACCACCGCCATCGCCAAGCGAATTGTTCGCCTCAGGGAAAGCCAGCCGAGTCAGAAATTCTCAGGAATGGGCGACCTCGAAGCCAAGCTGAAGGCGCGGCGGCCAGGGCCTGCAGCGCTGGCTGCGGCGGCCAGAGTGATTACAATATTGGAGAAAGCCGAGCAAAATAAGAAGCTGTATTTCGCCTAGATCACAGGAGAGGGCATTGGAACTCGATGAACCAACATCATACGAATGGGACTGGCTCAGAGTCCTCGATGAACTCCGGGACAGCCCAGCTATCGACGTGCTGAACGAGGCACGGGAGGGCATCGATCTACTGGCGGAGGATTCAGCCTTCGATGATCTCGCCGAATGGGAGGGCATCGAAATTGGCACGGAACCGCGCAGCGCCTACATCCGTTTTTCACAACTAGGCAGCCAATGGCGGACCGTCGCCCCTTACCCAGCCCTGGCAGGCGAGTTCCGACTCACTCCCCTACCGCTGGCCGTGCACGAGGAATCTCCGGAGTTTCCGTCCTCGCTCTACTCGGACGAACAACGCGAACTGGCCACAGGGTTCCGCGTCATCGACTCCAGTCCTTTCACCGGAACTGGCTCCTTCGTTGCGTTGCGACTACAGCCCGGGGTCGGAAATCCCGAAGTCTGGTTCTCCGATCACCGAACGAACACTCTTTGGCAGATGGATCTCGACTACCGTCAATATGTCGACACACTGCGACTGACCAAGGGAGTGTTTGACTGGCAACACCTCTTCACGGAGGCGCCGCTGGACGACGTGGAATTCCCCGGCACAGCTGCTGATCTACAGGTGATGTTGGAGGTCCTGCCGACTGTTTTCGCGCACCACGATTACGCACCCCTGCATACACAGCTCGCCGAACGCCTCCGCTAGACACACGGACAGGGAACCCATGACCCGCTACGCCGACATACCCAAGCCCATCCGCTCCGGCATCGTCATCGTCGACCCCGAGCGCGGCACCCCGCAGCGCATCATCGTGCTGCAGTTCAACCCCGACACCCTCGAACGCTCCGTCTCGCCCCAGGCCGCCGGTGGCAGTGGGGATTCCGGCGGCGGAGGGAGTGGAAGCGGGGACCGGAACGAGGCTCTGCGACTCAAGGGCCCGGCCCAGGAGACGTGGAAGTTCACCGCCGAGATCGATGCCACCGATCAGTTCGAGGTGGCGGCGCCCGACGGGATTCATCCTCAGCTCGCCGTGCTCGAAATGCTGGTGCAGCCGACTACCGCGCAGCTTCGGGCCGCTTCCAAGTTGGCGCAGAACGGGACCATTGAGATCAGTCCGATCGAGACGCCGCTCACCCTCTTCACCTGGGGGAGCAAGAGAGTCATGCCCGTGCGGTTGACCGAGTTGTCCGTCAACGAGTCGGCGTTCGACGTGAATCTCAATCCTATTCGGGCGAGCCTCAGCATCGGGCTCAAAGTGCTCACCGTCAGCGATCTGCCTGCCGGGCATCGCGGGGCCGAGTTGTATCTGGCGCATCTCGCGCAGAAGGAGCGGCTCGCCGCCGCCGCGGTCGGGGGGCAGCTCGGGAGCCTTGGGCTCGGTGGCGGCGCCGGGGGCGTCGGTGGCTTCGGTGGCGTTGGATTCGGCGCCGGGATCGGGAGGTAGGCGGAGATGATCGAGCCGTACGAGAGCGCCCTCGACGCGATTCCAGGGGCCCATCCGTATCCCCGTGACAGCCGGTACCACGATGTCGAGATCGGGGTGCACGTCCAGGCCGACGGGACCGAAGTGCGGTACGCCAAGCGGCGGTTGCTGCCGGCCCTCGACGGGACGGAGAACGCCACCGCGCCGCACATCGTCAGCAGCGGGGAGCGGCCCGATCACCTCGGGCAGCGGTACTTCGGGGACCCCGGGCAGTGGTGGCAGATCGCCGATGCCAACCCCGTGCTCGATCCGCGGGAGTTGACCGCCGAGCCCGGTCGGCGTATCGACGTGCCGCTGCCGGGCGGGTTCGCCGGGGGCGGCCGTGGCTGATGAGCCGGTCGGGAACGGGCCCGTACATCTCAGCCTGTACATGGGGCCCCAGCTCACCCGTCCCGTGCCGGCCGAAGTGACCGAGGCGCTGCTGTCCGCGCAGATCACCACCACCGCGGGGGAGCGGAGCGGGTTCCAGATCGCGTTCGACCTGACGAAGACGGGGGTGATCAACCGGCGGCTGCTGCCCGAGGGGTTCTTCGACCCGCGGACCCGGGTGATCGTCACCGCGGCCGTCAAGGGCGTCGCCACCGTGCTGCTCGACGGGCTGATCGTGCGGCAGGAGGTCGGGGCCAGCAATCAGCCGGGGCAGACCACCCTCACCGTCACCGGCGAGGACCTCACCCTGCTGATGGATCTGGAGGAGCGGACCGACCGGTATCCCAACCTCGCGCCGTCCCAGCGCGTCGAACGGATCCTCGCCAAGTACGCCGACTACGGGATCGACACCCGCATCATCCGCGAGCAGGTTCAGCAGCCGCCTCGCGAGCAGTGGCGCGTCGACTATCAGACCGGGACCGACCTCCAGTATGTGAACGACCTGGCGAAGGCGAACGGGTTCACGTTCTATCTCGAACCCGGGCCACGCCCCGGGCGGTCCGTCGCGTTCTGGGGGCCCGAGCAGCGGATCGGGCAGCGGCAGCACGCGCTCAACGTCAACATGGACAACAACTCCACCGTCGACCAGCTCACCTTCGCGTACGACGGGACCGCCCGCGAGGAGCCGCAGGCGCGCGTCCAGAATCCGCGCACCCGCGACATCACCCTGCTCGCCCAGCCCGACATCAGTCCGCTCCGGCCGCCGCTGGGCCGCCGGGCCACGCCCGCGCTCAAGCGCAAGACCTTGTCCGGAACCGCCAAGAAGGACCAGGGACAGGCCGAGGCGGAGGCTCTGGCGCGCGCCGCGACCTCCGCCGACGCCATCTCCGGGTCCGGATCGCTGGACGTGAACCGGCACGGCTACATCCTGCGCCCGCGCGAGTTGGTCGGGGTGCGAGGCGCCGGGGTGACGTACGACGGCGACTACTACGTCAAGTCCGTCACCCACAACCTCAGGCCCGGCTCGTACCAGCAGAACTTCACGATCTCCCGCGAGGGACTCATCGCCAGGAGCACCACCGTCCGTCCGTAGAGGACGCCAGGGATCAGACCAGGAGCTACTTCGTATGGCGGCACCGAACAACCGCTTCCTCGGCAAGTTCCGGGGCCGGGTGATCGACAACAGGGATCCGCTCAGGATCGGCAGGATCACGGCCCAGGTGCCGGATGTGCTCGGCGACGAGGCGTCCACCTGGGCGCTGCCCTGTCTGCCGTTCACCGGGCGCCAGTCGGGTCAGTACGCCGTCCCGGAGATCGGCGCCGGGGTGTGGGTGGAGTTCGAGCAGGGAGACCCCAGCTTCCCTGTCTGGACGGGGTGTTGGTACGGGGACGCCGCCGAGCTGCCGCCCCGCGCGAGCGCGGAGCTGCCCGCCTCGCAGCCGGTGGTGATCCAGACCCCCGGCAACCACAAGCTGGTCATGTCGGACGTGCCCGGCGGCACCGGGATCCTGCTGGAGGCCAGGGGCGGCGCGTACATCCGGATCGACGAGAGGGGCGTGACCGTCGGCAACGGCAGTGGCGCGACGATCGAGTTGATCGGTGACGAGGTCAGCATCAACGGGGGCCGGCTGACCGTGCCCAAGAAGCGATGAGCACAGCGACGGGGAGAGACATGTTGTCCGGGAATCTCATCAACACCGGGTTCACCATCAGTTGTCCGCACGGCGGCCGGGTCGTACCCACGGCCGGTGCGGCGTCCGGGGTACGGCTCGACGGCCTGCCGGTGCCCGCGCCGTCCGACACCTTCGTCGTCAGCGGTTGCCGGCACACCGTCGACCGGGTGCCGTATCCGTGTGTCACGGTCCGCTGGACACCGGGGCCCGGCGACGACGCGGTACGGATCGACGGCGCGCCCGTGCTGCTGGACACGACCTCGGCGCTCTGCCTCAGCGCCGCGCTCGTGCCGCAGGGGCCGCCGGTCGTGACGCCGCTGTCGGGCCGGGGGGTGTGCGCGCGATGAGGAACAGCACCGTACGGAGTGACATCGCCTTTCCGTTCCGGATCGACCGTCGGGGACGCACCGGGCACGCCGCGTACGACGACCATGTCCGCGACCTCATCGAGCAGTTGCTCTTCACGAGCCCCGGTGAGCGCGTGATGCGCCCCGACTTCGGCTGCGGGCTGCTCGATCTGGTCTTCACGCCCAACAGCCCCGAACTCGCCTCCGCGCTGGAGCTGTCCGTACAGGCGTCGCTCCAGCGCTGGCTGGGTGAACTGATCGAGGTGGAGGCCCTGGACGTGGTCAGCGAGGAGAACGTGGTGCGGGTGTATCTGCGGTACGTGGTGCGCGCCACCGCGAGCCGGCGCGACGAGGTGTTCGAGGGGAGTGGTCCGGCATGAGCGGGCCCGGAGGCCAGGTGGAGTGCCGGACGGACGGGCGGCGCGCGCGGGTGCGGGCCGCGCGGCTCGGCGGTGTGGACGCGGTCGAGGTCGGCGACGACGGGCTGACGCTCACCGTCACCTTTCTCGGGAAGGCTCCACACGGGCTGTGCCCGGAGAACGTACGGATCGACGGTGGCCGGCGGATCACCGGGATCGAGGCCGTGGACGTCTCCGTCGAGCGTGAGGAGGACCCGGAGCTCGACGACCGGCTGTTCGTCACGCTCGACCGGACCGGTGACACGTCCCGCTACCGGCTCTCCCTCGTCGAGAAGGACCCGTACGGTCGGCCGGGTACCGAGCCGTTCCCCGGCTTCGACCAGCGGTACCACTCGGCCGGGTTCGACTTCCGGGCCGGTGGTCCCACGCCCTTCGACTGCGTCGATGAGGGGCCTCATGGCGGCACGGCTCCCGTCGGCGGCACTGCGCCGGTCATCGGCACCGCGTCGACCGTTGGCACCGCGCCGGTCATCGACTACGTGGCGCGCGACTACGACTCGGTCCGCAAGGTGATCCTGGACCGGCTGGCGCTCACCACGCCCGGCTGGGTCGAGCGCAACGCCGCCGATCTCGGCACCACACTGGTCGAACTCATCGCCCATACGGCCGATTTGATCAGCTACCAGCAGGACGCGGTGGCGACGGAGGCGTATCTCGACACGGCCCGGCGCCGGGTGTCGGTGCGCCGGCACGTACGGCTCATCGACTATCCGATGCACGACGGGGTCAACGCCCGCGCGTTCGTGACCGTCGAGACCGGGCGCCGGCTGAGCCTGGCACCGGGTACGTTCCGGTTCGCGGCCGTCGACGTACGGAGGCTGGGACCGCGCGACCGGCCCGAGACCGGCACCGTCCTGGACGACCGCGAACTGGCCGCGCTGGACGAGCGCGGGTCGGTGGAGGTCTTCGAGCCGGTCGTCCCGGAGAGCCCGGCGGGGCCGGGGGCGCCGCTGGTGCTGCGGCCGGAACACAACACCATCCGCTTCTGGACCTGGGGCGGCGAGGTGTGTTCGCTGCCCCGGGGCGCCGTCTCGGCGACACTGCGGGACGCGTGGACGGACGAGGAGTGCTCGGCCCGTGCGCTGGATCTGTCGCCGGGCGATCTGCTGCTGATCGAGGAGGTACGGGGCGCCCGCACCGGCACCCCCGGGGACGCGGACCCGGCGCACCGGCAGGCCGTACGCCTCCTGTCCGTCACCCCGGCCGTCGACCGGCTGGCGGATCAGCCCGTGCTGGAGGTGACCTGGGCGCCGCGGGACGCGCTCGCGTTCCCCGTCCGGCTCTCCACCCTCGGCGGACCGCGGTGTGCGCCGGTCGAGGACGTGAGTGTGGCGCGCGGCAATGTCGTGCTCGTCGACCACGGCCGGTCCCTGGCCTTCGACCGGGGCGTTACGGGGGAGACGGTCGTCGTGCCGCCGGCGCCCGCCGTCCTCGGGTCGTGCACGCCCTCCGGCTTCGGCTGCTGGGAGCCCGGCCACGGCAACGCACCCGCCGAGCTGCTCAACTCCCTCATGGACCAGACGGGTCACGGTCGGGCGCTCACCCCGCGCCAGGTACGGGAGCTGTTCACCGTCGTCGGCGACGAGGCCACGGAACGCGTCGGCATCGGGCTGGAGCAGGCGGGCCGCAAGCGCGAGAAGGTCGTCCCCGGCACCGCGTACGCACAGGCCGAGGCGCTGGCGGCGCTGCTGGCCCAGGTCACCTACCCGGGCATCGCGCCGCGCTTCCGGCCGGTGCTGCACCACTCCCCCGTGGTCCAGTCCGTACCGTTCCCCGAGGCCCGCCAAGTCTCGGCCGGGCAGGCCGACCGGCTCGCGGCGATACCGGGCCGGGTACGGCGGCGACTCGTGGAGTTGTGGCGCAGCGCCCGGGACCACGACGGGCTCTCGGCCGAGGAAGTCCGGGAACTGACCGTGCTGTTCGGGCTGCGGGTGCTGGAGCGCTTCGAGCTGCGCCGCCATCCGGTGGCCGCGCTACGGGAGTTGCTGCACCGCAGTGAACGGCTGCTGGCCGCGAAGCTGCGCAGGATCGAGGTGCTGAGCGCGCGGGCCCGCGCGGGCGCGGTGCTCGACAGCGCCATCGCCTGGGAGATCGAGCACAGTTGGGGACCGGAGTACGCGGTCGGTCTCGACCCGGACGACCCGGTGCTGCACGGTCCCGCCACCGCCGTCGTCCAGGATCCGCGCGCCGCGCTGCCCGCGGTGCGGCTGCGGGACGGCGACGCGATCTGGGCCCCGCGGCGGGATCTGCTCGGCAGCGGGCCACGGGACCGGCACTTCGTCGGCGAGTTGGAGGACGACGGGCGGATCGCGCTGCGCTTCGGCGACGGACGGTACGGGGCGCGGCCCCGGCCGGGTGCCCGGCTGGAGCCCCGCTACCGGATCGGCGGCGGAACGGCGGGCAATGTCGGCGCCGAGGCCATCGGCCACCTGGTGCTGTACCGCGATCCGGACGCCCCGGAGACGTCGGGCGCCGGGGAGGCGGCCGCGGTGCGCCGGGTACGCAACCCGCTGCCCGCCGTCGGCGGTGCGGATCCCGAACCTGTCGACCAGGTACGCCAGTTGGCGCCGCTCGATCTGAAGCGCCGACGGCTGCGCGCGGTCACCGCCGAGGACTACGCGGAGCTCGCCGCCGGCCTGCCCGGGGTGCGGCGCGCGGCGGCGGAGATCCGGTGGACCGGGAGTGTGCGGGAGGCGCATGTCGCCGTCGACGCGCTGGGAACCGACGAGCCCGCCGCCGAGCTGCTCGACTCCGTGTCGTACGCGCTGGAGCGGTACCGCCGGATCGGCCACGACCTGGTGGTGGGGCCCGCCCGTACCGTGCCGCTGGACGTCCGGCTCGTGGTGTGCGCCGCCCCCGGCCGCCAGCACGGGCAGATCCTGGCCGAGCTGTACCGGGTGCTGGGCGGCGGACGGCTGCCGGGCGGCGGACTCGGCTTCTTCCACCCCGACGCGCTCACCTTCGGCGAACCCGTCCGGCTGAGCCGGCTGGTCGCCCTGGCGGCGGGTGTACCGGGCGTGGAGAGCGTCCGGGTGACCCGGCTGCGCAGGCTGTTCCACGGGGATCCCCTCGATGACACCGCACTGGAGGACGGCGTGCTGCGGCTCGGACCGCTGGAGATCGCGCGTTGCGACAACGACCCCGACCGGCCCGAGAACGGCCGGCTGTCGATCGAGCTCGGCGGAGGTGCGCGATGACCGGCAGCACCGGGACCGGCTGCGCGTGCGGCTGCGGCGGTCATGACGAGCGGCGGGCGCCCGAACCGCTGTACAACCCGCCGGGCCGCACGGCGCTCGACTACCGCGTCGGTACGTACGGTTCGTTCCTCGCGGCCCTGCTCGACCGGCTCGCCTCCCCCGCCTACCCGGCGCTGCGCGGGCTGACCGTCCGGACGCCGGACGACCCGGCGATCGGGCTGCTGGACGCCTCGGCCGTCGTCGGTGACCTGCTCACGTTCCACACCGAACGGGCGGCCGACGAGGGGTATCTGCGGACGGCGAACGAACACCGCTCGCTGGCGCTCCTCGGCCGGCTGGTCGGCCACCGGCCCCGGCCGGGCATCGCCGCCGACACCCACCTGGCGTACACACTGGACCGCGATCCGCGCGCCGAGGACCTGCCGGTGCTGATCCCCCGCGGGGCGCGCGCCAACAGTGTGCCCGCCACCGCGGACGAGGAGTCGCAGGCGTTCGAGACCAGCGCGGACCTCACCGCCCGCGCCGCGTGGAACGAGCTGGCGGTACGCCGCCGCCGGCCCGCGCTGCTCACCGCGGAGGATCTGCGCAAGCGGTCCGAGATCCAGGTCGCGGGAACCGACACGTCGCTCCGGACCGGCGACAAGCTGCTCTTCGTCTTCGGTACGGCGGCGGGCTCGGGCTCGGATTCCGGCACCGGCACCGGCTCGGGCTCGGGCTCGGATTCCGGCACCGGCACCGGCTCGGGCTCGGGCTCGGGTGAGGGCTCCGGCAACGGCAACGGCAACGGGCAGGGTGGTCAGCCGCTGTTGCTGCCGGTCGCACGCGTCCGCCTCGACCGCGAGGACGACGTGACGGCGATCGGGCTGCCGCAGTCCCCGCCCCCGTCCCTCGCCGAGCTGGTCGCGGAGGTACGCGAGTGGATCACCGAGGACGACCGGGAGACCGAGGACGGCGACCCGGCCCCCGACAACCCCAACCCGCGCCCCATCAGCATGATCATCTCAGTCTTCGACGACCAGGTGCTGGCGCCGCTGCGCGCGGATCTCGACGGGATCACCACGCCGGCGGGGCTCGTACGGCGGCTCGCCGGTCCGCGTGCACGCATGGCCGAGGCGGCGGCCGTCGCCGCCGCCCACGAGGATGTCGCCGCCTGGTTCGAGCAGTTGGCCGCCGTACTCGGCGAACTGTCCGAGCGGGCGGCCGAGTTGGAAACCTCCCAGCCCGAGCCACCGGAGCTGCCCGAGCAACCCGACCGGCCGGACCAGCCCCTGCCACCGGAGGGGTCCCCGCTCGCCGACCGGGCACCCGGCAGCACGGCCGGGGCCGCCCTGCGGGCGCTCGGCGCCGTACTCCCCGCGCTGCGCACCCGTGGCGCGCGGCCGCCCGCCGGCCACGGGGCGCCGTCGGGTGCCCCCGGCGGGCTCCTCGCGCCCGGCTCGGACCTCGGCGCCCGGCTGCTGGCCGCGCTCGATCCGCGGGTGTCGGACAGCCTGTACGCGGCCTGGCGCAACGCCACTCCGGCGGCCGCCGCCGGGGCCGGCGTCCCGCTGCTGCGCGAGCTCCAGGCGATGCGGGTGACCGCGGCCCCCTTCGGGGCGACCGCGCCGCTCCAGCCCGTGCAGGACGAGCGCGGCCGGGTCATCCGCCAGACGGACTGGCCGCTCACCGGCTCCGCGCTGACCACCGTTCGGGTCGTGTACGACACGGCGGGCAAGGTGGCGGTGCGGGCCGAGTTCCAGCACACGGAGTACGGCTCGTCCGTACAGACGTCGGAGCCGCTGCCCGCCGCGAAGACCTTCGGCCTCGGCCCCGGCCAGGTCGTCCTGACCACCGTCCCCGCGCCGAGCGGCAACGGCGACGGCGGCAGCGGGGACGGCGACCGCGCCGAGCCCGAACAGCCGGGTGTGACGGCCCAGTTGCTGCCCGGCCTCCCCGAGAGGACCCTCTTCGTCTCCCTCCCCGGCGACGACGGGCGCGTCCGGATCACCGTCCGGGGCGGCGAGTCGAAGGAGTGGTCGCTGGCACCCGGCGAGCGCCGGCAGGAAGCCCACGAGGGCTACGAGTTGACGGTCCGCTACGCGTCCGGCAGCGAACCGGCGAATGTCGAGATCGGGATCGCCACCGTGCCCGAGCGGCCCCGCCGCCATGTCCTGGCGCTCGACTCCGTGCAGGACGGCGTCACGGTCGGGAGCTGGGTCGCGATCGAGCGGCCCCGCAAGGGCGCCACCGGCCCGGACGGGATCCCCGGTGATCCGAAGCTCGCGTCCGTGAGGACCAGGGTCACCGCGGTGCGCACCGCCGCGTACACCGACTACGGCATCACGGGGCGGGGCACCGAGCTGACCCTCGCGGACCCGTGGCTCGACGCGCACGACGTGCTGCTCTCCACGATCCGGGACACCGTCGTGCACGCGGGCGGCGAGCCGCTGCGCCTCGCGGACGAGCCGCTGGGCGCGGACGTCCACGGCAACGAGCTGGAACTCGACTCGCTCTACGACGGGTTGACCGCCGGCCGCCATCTCGTCGTGTCCGGGGAGCGCACCGACATCCCCGGCACGACCGGGGTGCGCGGCACGGAACTGGCGGTGATCGCCGCGGTGGAGCAGCGCCTCGACCCGCTGCTGCCCGGCGACCATGTCCGTACGACGCTGACGCTCACGGCCGGTCTGGCCCACCGCTACCGCCGTGACACGGTGCGGGTGCAGGGGAACGTGGTGCCGGCGACGCGCGGGGAGAGCCGCGACGAGCCCATCGGCAACGGCGACGCTGAGCGGGTCAACCAGACGTTCGCCCTCTGGCAGTCGCCGCTGACCTGGCTGCCCGCCGACAATCCGCTGGGCGCCGTCCCGACCCTGGAGGTGCGCGTCGACGGACTGCGCTGGCACGAGGTGGACAGCCTGGCCGGACACGGGCCGCGGGACAGGGTGTACGTGTCGGGGACGGACGCGGACGGGCGCCCCACGGTGACCTTCGGCGACGGGGTGATCGGTGCGCGGCTGCCCACCGGGCACGAGAACGTACGGGCCCGCTACCGCTTCGGCACCGGCCGGGCGGCCAACGTGCCCGCGCACCGCGTCACCCAGGCGATCACCCGGCCGCTGGGCGTCACCGCCGTGACCAATCCGCTGGCCGCGACGGGGGGCGCGGACGGCGACGGACCCGGGCTCACCCGGCGCACCGTCCCCCTCGCGGTCTCCGCGCTCGACCGCCTCGTCTCCCTCCGGGACTACGAGGACTTCGCCCGCTCACGGGCGGGGATCGGCCGGGCGGCGGCCCGCGAGATCTTCGACGGGCGGCGGCGCGTGCTCCACCTGACGGTCGCGGGGACCGACGACATCGCGATCGCCGACGACTCCGAGGTGCTGCGCGCGCTGCGCTCCTCGCTCGCGCGGTACGGCGACGCGCGCCTCCCGGTCCGGGTCGACGTGCGCGAGCTGGTGCTGCTGCTGCTGGCGGCACGGGTGAAGGTGGCCCCCGACCACACCTGGACCGTGGTCGAACCGCGGCTGCGGCAGGCGCTGCTGTACGCGTTCGGCAGCGGGCGAGGGGAGTTGGGGCGTCCCGTCCATCTCTCCGAGGTCCTGGCGACCGCCCACCGGGTGCCCGGTGTGGAGTACGTGGATGTCGATGTCTTCACCGGGCTGCCGGCATCGGTCACCGCCGACGGGCTGTCCGGGCTCGCGGACGGCCTCACGCGCCCGCGCGCCTCCATACCGGCGCGGCTCGCCACGTACGACGTGGACACCCACCGGGTCACCGCCGCGGACGGCGAGACGCTCACCCTGATCGCCGCGCGGTACGGCCTGTCACTGGACCGACTGCTGCGTCTGAACCCGGACATCACCGATACCCGGCCGCTGGAGAAGGGACGGGTGGTGTGTGTCTTCCGGGGCATCAGGCCGGCCCAGCTCGCCCTGCTGACACCGGAGGTCGCGGACACACTGATCCTGACGGAGGTCACCGCATGAGCAGGGAACCGGACGGGCTCGCGGAGCTCCTCCCGCAGTGGCACCGGCTGCGCGACGCCGAGGACGGCGAACCGCTGCGCGCCCTGCTCGCGGTGATCGCCGAGCAGGTGGACCGGGTACGGGACGGGGTCGAGCAGGGGTACGAGGACCGGTTCGTGGAGACCGCGGCGCCCTGGGTGCTGCCGTACCTCGGTGACCTGGTCGGTTACACCGCGCTGCCGGGGTTCGAGCGCGTACAGGCGCGCGGACTCGGTACGGAGGGCGCGGACGCGGTGGAGGCGCGGGAGCGGCTCGCGGAGGCGCTGGCGCCGCGCCGCGATGTCGCCGCGACCGTCGCCAACCGGCGGCGCAAGGGCACGCTCGCCCTGCTGGAGGAGCTGGCCGAAGGGGTCGCCGGCTGGCCGTCGCGGGCGGTGGAACTCTCCCGGCTCGTCTCGCACCACCAGCCCGTCAAGCTGTACGGGGCGGCGACCTCCGCGGTGGACGCCCGCCGCCTGGAGCGCGGCAGGCTCGCGGACGTACGGGACGGCTCCGCGCTCGATCTGGCGGGCGGTCCCTTCGGCGCGGTGGCGCGGACGGCGGAGGTCCGGCGGGCCGGTTCGGAGCGCCGTCAGGGCGGCAACTCCCCTGCCGGGGTGGGGCTGTTCGTGTGGCGGCTCAAGCCGCACCACGTGACGGGCGCGCCGGCGTACTGCGTGGACCGGGCCCGTAACCTCTACACATTCTCGATCCTCGGCAACGACACACCGCTGGTGACCAGGCCGGTGCCCGAGCCGTCGCCAGCCCACGTCGCGACGATCGACCACGTCCCCGCGTACATCCGCCGCAGGCAGCTCGCCGACCGGCTCCTGGACTACTACGGCCCCGGGAAGAGTTTCACCATCCGGCGCGACGGGCGGAAGGAGCCGGTGCCGCTGTCGGACCTCGTCGTGGCGGACCTGACCGACTGGCGCTACCGCCCGGCGCGCGGGCAGGTGGCCGTCGACCCGGTGCTCGGCCGGATCGCGTTCGGGGCGCGCTCCGCGCCGCGCCAGGGCGTCTGGGTCAGCTATCACACCGCGTTCTCCGACGACATGGGCGGCGGCGAGTACCCCCGGGACCGGGAGACGCCGGTGACGGCGGCGGTGTACCAGGTCGGCCCCGGCCGCCGGTATCAGCGGATCACGGACGCGTACGGCGCGTGGCGGGAGGACCGGCGCGGCGGGCGCTGCGGCCCCGACGGCGTCATCGAGATCACGCACAGCGGCGCGTACCAGGAGCAGTTGGACTTCGAGCTGGACCCCGGCGACCGCCTGGAGGTACGGGCGGCCGAGGGCGCCCGGCCGGTGATCCGGCTGCTGGACTGGTACAGCAACCGGCCCGACGCGCTCAACATCCGTGCCACGGAGGACGGGGAGGAATCGGAGGGTGACGGCGCAGGTGAAGGCGACGGGGGCGGGGAACGGAGAGGTACCCCCGCGGACGCGGCGCGGCCCGCTCCGCCGCGGATCGTGCTGGACGGTCTGCTGATCACCGGGCGCGGTCTCCATGTCTCCGGGCCCCTCGGCGCGCTCGCCCTGCGCCACTGCACGCTCGTCCCCGGCTGGTCGCTGGAGCCGCACTGCGAGCCGCACTCCCCCGAGGAGCCGAGCCTGGTGCTGGACCGCACCACCGCGTGTGTGTCGATCGAGCGGAGCGTCCTCGGCACCATCGAGGTGATCGGTGACGAGGTACGGCACGACCCGCTGCCGCTCCACATCCGCGACAGCGTCCTCGACGCCACCGGCCACGACCGGGCCGCCCTGTCCGCGCCGGACTGCCGCCACGCCCACGCCGTGCTGCACGCGTACCGCACCACGGTGATCGGCGAGATCCACACGCACGCGGTGGAGATCGCCGAGAACAGCGTCTTCACGGGGGTGGTCCGGGTGGCCCGGCGGGGCATCGGCTGTCTGCGGTTCTCGTACGTGCCGCCCGGCTCCCGCACCCCCCGGCGCCACCGCTGCCAGCCGGATCTGGCGGGCCGGGAGAACGCGCAGCTCGTACGGCCGCTGTTCACGAGCGAGCGGTACGGGACGCCCGCGTACGGGCAGTTCGCGGCGGGGTGTGCCGAGGAGATCGCGCGGGGCGCGGACGACGGCTCCGAGATGGGCGCCTTCCACGACCTCTACCAGCCGCAGCGCCTGGACAGCCTGCGAGCCCGGCTCGCCGAGTACACCCCGGCCGGTACGGACGCCGGCATCTTCCACGTCACCTGACGCCTGACACCTGACGTCTGATGCCTCATGTGATGCCCGACGCCCAACGCCTCATGACCCACCGAACTTCCGAGGGGGACCCCTTCCCATGCACGCAGACATCTCCCGCGACACCTTCCGGCCCGAGCGGCACTACTCGGCCGTGCTCGCGCAGCAGGGCCGAGTCCAGCTCGACGCGGACGCCAACGAGCAGGCCGCGATCCAGCTCGCCCGGGCCCGTACCGTCGCCGCCGACCTGATCGGGCGGTACGGCGGGCCGCGCGACGCCACCGGCTTCGCGGTGGGCTTCGTGCCGGGCAAACGGGAGCTGGACGATCTGACCATCGGCGGCGGCCGTTACTACGTGGACGGCATCCTGCTGGACGCGGACCGGCCCGCGCCCGGCGTCCCGGTCCCGGACGACGAGGCCAGGACCGCCGAGGAGGGTGACGGGGGCCAGGACGGCGAAGGGGCTCCGGCGCCCGCCGCGCCGGAGCCGCCGGCCGGCTGGACGTACTGGGACCAGCCGGACGCGTACCGGGACCCGGAGCGCCCCGGCGACCGGCTGCCCGCCCAATTCCCCTATCTGGCCTATCTGAAGGTGTGGGAGCGCTCGGTCACGGCGGCCGAGGACCCGCTGCTGCGGGAGGTGGCGCTGGGCTCCGCGATGCCGGACACGGCGGCCCGGCTCAAGGTCGTCTGGCAGGTGCTGCCGCTGCCCGGCGCGGCGCTGGAGCTGGAGACGGCCGACGGTTCGCCGCAGAACCAGGACCAGGTCCGGGAGGCGTTCGACCGCTGGGTGGCGGCGCAGGAGCCGAAGGCCCGGATGGCGGCGCGCAGCCGGCGGCCGGAGCACGCGGACGAGGAGCCGTGCCTGGTGCGGCCCGACGCGCGCTACCGGGGGCCGGAGAACCAGATGTACCGCGTGGAGATCCACGAGGGCGGCACGGCCAAGGAGGCGACGTACAAGTGGTCGCGGGAGAACGGCTCCGTGACCTTCGCCGTGGACGAACTCGACGGTACGTGGGTGGAGCTGGCCTCCCTCGGCAGCGACGACAAGCTCGACCTGAACGTCGGTGACCTCGTCGAGTTCACCGACACCGGGGCCATCGGCCGGGGCGAGCCGCTGCCGCTGCTGCGGGTGGAGGAACTCGACCTGCCGGGGCGGCGCGTACGGCTCTCCGGTGAGCCGGAGCGGCACGTGGGGCGGCGCCCGGAGCTGCACCCGTTCCTGCGGCGCTGGGACCACCGGGCGGGCGGGCGCCACACCGGCGGCGGTACGGGGGGCTCCGGGCGGCCCGGGCAGGGCGCCGGGAAGCTGCGCGGCGGCGCGCTGCGGATCGAGGAGGGCGGCTGGCTGCCGCTGGAGGACGGTGTGCACGTCTACTTCGAGCCGGGCGGGACCTATCGCTCCGGTGACTTCTGGACCGTGCCCGCGCGTACGGCCACGGGCGACGTCGAATGGCCGACGGACGCGGCCCGCCGGCCGCTGCTGCGCTCCCCGCGCGGGATCGAGACGCACTACGCGCCGCTGGCCTGGGTGCTCAGCGAGAGCGCGGTGACCGATCTGCGGCTGGCGTTCGGCCCGCTGGCCGCACCGGTGCCGGCGGCGAGCGAGGCGGAACTGGCCGCGGAGCGCGCGGCGGAGGAGGAGGCCGTCGCCGCGGAACGGGCCGCCGCCCAGGCGGCACAGCCTCCGGCCGAGGCGCCGGGGAGCACGGAGGACGGGTCCGGGAACTGACCCCGCGGGGAGAGCCACCGGCGCGCCGGGCCACCAACAACAACAGCAACAGCACACCGCAACAGCCGTGAAGGAGCACCACGATGGCCACGCCACTGACCGCCGCCAGACTGCTCAAGGCCCTCCGTGACGAGGGGCTGACCGTCGTCGAACACCGCAGCTGGCGTACCCACAACCGCAATCAGAAGGGCGCCTGGGGGCCGATGCACGGGGTGATGATCCATCACACCGTCACCTCCGGCACCGACAGCTCCGTGGAACTCTGCTACAACGGCCACTCCACCCTCCCGGGGCCACTGTGCCACGGGGTGATCGCCAAGGACGGGTCGGTCCATCTGGTCGGCAACGGCCGGGCCAACCACGCCGGTCTCGGCGACGACGACGTGCTGCGCGCGGTGATCAACGAGACGGCACTGCCCGCCGACAACGAGGCCAACACCGACGGCAACCGCTATTTCTACGGCTTCGAGTGCGTCAACCTGGGGAACGGGCAGGACCCGTGGCCGGCCGCCCAGCTCGACGCGATCGAGAAGGCCGCGGCGGCGATCTGCCGTGCGCACGGCTGGACGCAGCGTTCGGTGATCGGTCACAAGGAGTGGCAGCCCGGGAAGATCGATCCGCGTGGCTTCACGATGGACGCGATGCGCACCCGGATCGGGAACCGGCTCGGCGGCAAGCCCGAGGTCCCGTCGAAGCCTCCGGCGACGACTCCGGCCAAGCCCCCGGCGTCGTACGAGCCGTTCCCCGGCGCGGCGTTCTTCGCGGTGGGGCGGCGCAGCGCGGTCGTCACGGCGATGGGCAAGCGGCTGGTGGCGGAGGGGTGCGGGCAGTATCAGGTCGGGCCCGGGCCCGACTGGTCGGAGGCCGACCGCGCCTCGTACGCCGCGTGGCAGCGCAAGCTGGGCTTCTCGGGCGGCGACGCCGACGGCGTCCCGGGCCGGACGAGCTGGGACCGGCTCAAGGTCCCCCGGGCCTGACCCGCCGCGCCGCCGGCGCCCCGCGGTCCCGTACGGCCGTCCTCAGCCGCGGCCCTGGGACCGCAGCCGCCGCCATACGGCCTTCGCCGCGTTGTGTCCGGACATGCCGTGCACCCCGGGCCCCGGCGGCGTCGCGGAGGAGCAGAGGAAGACCGCGGGGTGCGCGGTGGTGTACGGGAAGAGGGAGATCTTGGGGCGCAGCACGAGCTGGAGCCCCGAGGCGGCGCCGCACGCGATGTCCCCGCCCACATAGTTGGCGTTACGGTCCGCCAGCTCGGGCGGGCCCGCGGTGGCGCGGGCCAGGACGCGGTCGCGGAAGCCGGGCGCGAAGCGCTCGATCTGCCGCTCGACGGCGTCCGTGAGGTCGCCGTCCCAGCCGTTCGGGACATGGCCGTACGCCCAGAAGACCTGCTTGCCCTCGGGCGCCCGGGAGGGGTCGGCGAGGCTGGGCTGGGCGGTGATCAGGAAGGGCGTGTCGGGTGCCTGGCCGCCGGACGCCTGGCGCAGGGCGAGCCCGATCTCCCCGCTGGTGGGGCCGATCTGGACGGTGCCGGCGCGGCGGGGTTCCTCGGCGGTCCACGGGACGGGTCCGTCGAGGGCGTAGTCGATCTTGAAGGTGCTCGCGCCGTACCGGTAGCCGTCGTAGACCCGGCCGAGGCCGGCGATCCTGGCGAGGGCGGTCGGGGAGGTGTCGAAGACGTAGGCGCGGGCGGGCGGCAGGTCGTCCAGCCGCTTCACCTCGTACCCGGTGTGGATCGTGCCCCCCTGGTCACGGAGGTACCCGGCGAGCGCGTCGGAGATCGACTGGGAGCCGCCGCGCGCCGCGGGCCAGCCGCCGGTGTGCGCGGCGAGGGCGAAGAGCAGCCCGACGGCGCCGGTCGCGAAGCCGTTCAGCGGGGCGATCACATGGGCCACGAGCCCGGCGAACAGGGCCTTCGCCCGCTCGTCGCGGAAGCGGCGCATCAGCCAGGTCGAGGGCGGCAGGCCGGTGAGGCCGAAGCGGGCGAGTGTGACGGGGTCGCGGGGCAGCGCGGTCAGCGGCAGGGACATGAAGTCCCGCGTCAGGGTCTCCCACTTGCCGAGGTAGGGCGCGACGAGCCGGCGGTACGCACCGGCGTCGCGCGGGCCGAAGGAGGCGGCGGTCTCGGCGACGGAGCGGGAGAGCACGGCGGCCGTCCCGTCGTCGAAGGGGTGCGCCATGGGCAGCTCCGGGTGGACCCAGTCGAGGCCGTACCGGTCGAGCGGCATGGTCCTGAAGACGGGCGAGCCGATCCCCAGCGGGTGGACGGCCGAACAGGGGTCGTGCCGGAATCCGGGGAGCGTCAGCTCCTCCGTCCTGGCCCCGCCGCCCACCGTGTCCTTGGCCTCGAACACGGCCACGGAGAAACCGCGCCTGGCCAACTCGACCGCGGCGGTCAGCCCGTTGGGGCCCGCCCCCACGACGACGGCGTCGAGCATCGACGTCACCTCGGACTCCTTTGTCTGCCGATGGCAAGGACTCCAGGATATTCCCGGGCACCGACAGCCCGACGGCGGGTACGGTCCGCACACGATCCGCGGACCGCGGGGCCGGGTCCGGACATCACCCCGTCTCTTCAGGACATCACCCCGCCCATCCTCACCGTGCGCACGAGATCCACTACTCTTCGTCACGACGCCCGGCCGGACACAGAGGTCCGCCGTGGCATCGGAACCGAAGGGATTCATCCGAGTGAACCGCATGCGCACCGCACTCGCCGGGTTCGGCGTCGCCGCCGTCCTGGTCATGGCGCCCGCCGCGAGCGCGACCCCCCATCACGACGAGGAGCGGCCCGCCACGGCGGCCGGTCCGTTCCCGGTCACGGACGCCGTCCGGGGCCCCCTCGCCCACGGGGTCCCGCACGAGCCGTGCACCGGGGAGTTCCTCGACGACGCCCGGCTCGGCCCCGAGTATCTGCCGCGCGCCTGGCAGAAGCCGGTCGGCCCGCTGCTGAAGGGGTACCAGCGGACCGGGAAGCTGTCGCCCTCGGCGTTCCTGAAGAAGTACTGGGAGGGCCCGGCCGACTCCGGTAGCTGGAAGTACCCGCCCGACGACGGGTTCGCCGAGGTCAACGGCGAGCTGGACAAGAAGGCCACCGCACTGCGCCCCGGCGAGAAACTCGACCGCTTCGGCTCCGAGTTCGGCGGCTATCTGGCCCCGGCGGGCGACCCGTACGCGAAGCGCGCGCTGCCCCCGCAGAACCTCAACACGCGGGACGCGGTCGCGCCCTGCGACTACCGCGTCTACCGGGTCCTCAAGCCGTTCTCGGTCTGGCAGGGCTCCATCGCCCCGTGGTTCGAACAGCCGGGCCGCGGGCAGCAGATCAAACTCGACCCGGTCTTCCTCGACCCGGGCGAGGGGCAGCGGCTCAACGTGAAGTGGCTGCTGGACCACGGCTATCTGGCCCCCGCGGACGCGTAACACCGTCATGGACCGCCACGCACTGCGGGCCGCGCTGAGCGCGGCAGGGGTACCCGACGACTACTACCGCATCGAGGGGGTCCATGAACCGGCCCCCACCCCCGTCGACTTCCTCTTCGTACGGAGGACCGCCGACGGGGCATGGGAGACCGGCGCGTACGAACGCGGGACGAGCGAGACCATCGCCCGTCACGCGAGCGAGGCGGCGGCCTGCGAGCACCTGCTGCGCCTGCTCACCTGACCCGCCCGCGACGCTCAGGCCCCGGCCAGCAGCCGCTCCCGAACCCGCTCCGCCGTCGCCCGGTCCCTGGCGGCCGTGAACGGGAGCGCGTTGCCGCCCGTGATGCGGTACGGCTCGCCGGTCAGCGTCGCGTGCGCGCCGCCCGCCTCCGTCACCAGCAGCAGGCCCGCCGCGTGGTCCCACGCCAGCTCCCAGCTGAAGGCCACCGCGTCGAGCGCGCCGCGCGCCACCGCCAGATACTCCAGCCCGGCCGCGCCGCACGGGCGGGCCTCGACCCCCTCCCCGCGCAGCCCCAGCAGGGCGTGCTTCTGCTCGGGCGTGGTGTAGTCCGGGTGGGACATCGCGACCCGCAGCGGCGCGGCGGGCGCGGGCGGTCCCGGGCGCAGCGGGGCGCCGTCGAGGACGGCGCCCCGGCCGCGTACCGCGATCGCCATCTCGTCCAGCGCCGGCGCATACGTCCACGACGCCAGCAGCTCGCCGCCCTGCGCGAGGGCGACGAGGGTGCAGAAGCCGTCCTCGCCGCGGATGAACTGGCGGGTGCCGTCGACCGGGTCCACGATCCATACGGGCGCGTCGCCGTGGAGCGCCTCGTACCGCCCCGGGTCGGCGTGGACGGCCTCCTCGCCGACCACGGCGGAGCCGGGGAGCAGCGCGGTGAGCGCGGCGGTGAGATGCGCCTCCGCGCGGCGGTCCGCGATCGTCACGAGGTCGTGCGGGGCGCTCTTCTCGGCTATCTCGTGCGCGGCGAGCCGCCGGTGGCGAGGCATGATCTCGTCCGCCGCGGCCTTGCGCACCGCCTCCTCCACGGCGGAGACCTGGACGTCCCGAGCCGTCCCGCACAGGGGAACCGTTCCGTACACCGAGTCATCGATCATGTGTCCAGCCAACCATGGACCACTGACATCCGGCAGTCGGGAGAGTGTCGGGGAGATGCCGGACGCGACGGGCCGCCCCTGGAATGGTCAGCGTCCCACGGCGTATCCCTGCATGCCGCGCGGGTTGGCGGCGGCGGAGAGGACGCCGGTCTCCGGGTCCCTGGCGACGGCGCAGAGCCGCCCCTCCGACCAGGCGTCCCCGACGGTGACGTCATGGCCGCGGTGGCGCAGTCCGGCGATGACGTCGGGGTCCGTGCGTGCCTCGACGGTGACGCTGCCCGGCCGCATGGCGCGCGGGTGGAAGGAGCCGGGGAAGCTGTCGTTGTGCCAGTTGGGGGCGTCGATGGCGCCCTGGAGGTCGAGCCCGCCGCGGACCGGCGGGCGCAGGGCGAGCGCGAGGAAGAAGTGGAGCTGCCACTGGTCCTGGTGGTCGCCGCCGGGGGTGCCGAAGGCCACCACGGGGACGCCGCCGCGCAGGGCGAGGGACGGGGTGAGGGTGGTGCGGGGGCGGCGGCCGGGGGTCAGGGAGTTCGGCAGGCCGGGGTCGAGCCAGGCCATCTGGAGGCGGGTGCCGAGCGGGAAGCCGAGTTCGGGGACGACCGGGTTGGACTGGAGCCAGCCGCCGCTGGGGGTGGCGGCGACCATGTTGCCCCAGCGGTCGACGACGTCGAGGTGGCAGGTGTCGCCCCGGGTGGCGCCGTCGGTGGCGACGGTGGGCTCGCCCGCGCCCGCCGCCGGGGCGCCCGGCGGGCCGTAACCGGGCTCGCCCGCGGCGACGGCGCGGGCGTGGGCGCTGAGCACGGGCTCGCGTCCGTCCGGGCTGCCGGGGCGCAGCTCGTACGAGGCCCGCTCGCCTATCAGGGCGCGGCGGGCGGTGTTGTACGGCTCGGACAGCAGCGTGTCGAGCGGTACGGGGGCGGCGTCGCCGTACCAGGCCTCCCGGTCGGCCATGGCGAGTTTGCACCCCTCGACGAGGAGGTGGACGTACTCGGCCGAGCCGTAGCGGGGCAGGTCGGCGGCGCGGGCGGGCAGCAGGGCA
This sequence comes from Streptomyces sp. NPDC056987, assembly GCF_042673865.1. NCBI lineage: Bacteria > Bacillati > Actinomycetota > Actinomycetes > Kitasatosporales > Streptomycetaceae > Streptomyces > Streptomyces sp. NPDC056987. Next base: position 369,972 of record NZ_JBHURV010000001.1, on the reverse strand, counting down.
AGCTGCTGGAGGAGGACGGGGCCCTGGCTCCAGCCGCCCGCCTTGCAGAGGGTCCAGCCGTTCCAGTCGTAGGTGACGGGTTCCTCGTACGTGGCGGACCAGTCGGCGAGATCGGCGGCGGCCAGGGTGCCGGCGTGGCGGGAGCCGCTGGTGTCCATGGCGGGACGGGCCGAGTGGGCGAGGATCGCCTCGGCGATGAAGCCGGTACGCCAGATCTCCCGGGCGGCGTCGATCTCGGCGGCCCGGTCACCGGCCCCGGCGGCCTCGGCCTCCGCGATCAGCCGGCGCCAGGTGGCGGCGAGCGCGGGGTTGCGGAACAGCTCGCCGGGGGCGGGGGCCTTGCCGTCGGGGAGATAGACGTCGGCCGAGGAGGTCCACTCCGTCTCGAAGAGTTCCCGGACGCTCTCGACGGTCCGGCCGACGCGTTCGACGGGGGCGTGGCCGTCCTCGGCGTAACCGATCGCGTACCGCAGCACCGCGGCGAGGGGCTTGGTGCCGTGGTCGCGCAGCAGCACCATCCAGGCGTCGAAGGCGCCGGGCACGGCGGCGGCGAGCGGCCCGGTGCCGGGGACGAGGCCGAGCCCGAGGGCGCGGTAGTGCTCGATGGTGGCACCCCGGGGCGCGGGGCCCTGTCCGCAGAGCACCCGGACCTCACCGCCGGCCGGGGCGAGGATGATCGGTACCTCGCCCGCGGGGCCGTTGAGGTGTGGTTCGACGACATGGAGGACGAAGCCCGCGGCGACCGCGGCGTCGTACGCGTTGCCGCCGTCCTCCAGTACGGCCATCGCCGACTGTGAGGCGAGCCAGTGGGTGGAGGACACCATGCCGAAGGTGCCCTGGAGGGTGGGTCGGGTCGTGAACATACGGCCTCTCACCTCGCTGTGTACATATATCGGCCCTGGATTGACGGGCGCTCAGGACGGGCCCTGGGGAGGGTCCGGGGAGTGTGCGCCAGGGGTCCTCTTTCCCACTCCCCAGAAGGCTATCGATCAGCCTGCGCCCCTTCTTCCCCGCCTCGGGCACGGAGTGGGCGCAGTGGTCGAGGGCGAGGGCCGGCAACGAGCGCCCCGGCCACTTGACGAGGGAAACGCCGACCTGCCTCCCACCCGCCCCCCTGCTACCCGGAGACAGCACCGGCGCCCCACGCTGATCTCGGCAAGCTCATCTGCATCGCAGACCAGGACGTGCCCGCGAACTGCTCCACGTCGCGAAGCACGCGATCGCACACGAAGCCCAGCCCTTCGTACAGGCGGATCGCGCGGGAGTTGTCGGTCCAGACCCCCAACTCGACCCGCTCCAGGCCCAGTTCTCCGAACGCGGTTGCCAGCACACTGGTCAGCATCGCGGCGCCAACTCCCTTGCTCCGGGCTTCGGGCGCCACGAGGACCCGACCGATCCGACCGCTCGCCCGATCCGCGTCGAATCGCACCGAGGCATGGCCCACGGCCTGGTCACTGGCCGCATCAATCGCCATCCAGCTCCGGCGTAGCGGCGTCGCGGACTCGGCCGCGTACTCGGCAAGCTGCCGCTCGTCCAACGGCCAGCTGAAGTCGGCGCCGGACCACGTCCACAGCTCGACCGGTCCGGCGATCCACGCTGCGAGCAGTCGGCCGTCGACGAGCGTGAAGTCCCGCAGCTCAACCACGGATCAGCCCTCGGTGCAGAACCGTCGTCATGACCCGGACCCTATCGAGCCGACGACGCTGCACCCGAGCGAGGCATCACGGGCCCGACAGGATGTCGTGTTCCGACCGGAAACATTGGTCCTTGACGGCGTCGGGGGCACGGAAACGCGGGGTGCGACCTCACGGCCGCGCCTGCTGCGACAAGGTGAGGATGTCGGCTCCGTCGTCGGTGATGGCGATCGTGTGCTCGCTGTGTGCCGTCCGGCAGCCCGTCGCGCTTCGGAGCGTCCACCCGTCGGCGTCCGTGACGAGTTGGGCGGTGTCCGCCATGACCCATGGCTCCAGGGCCAGCAGCAGCCCGGGACGCAGTTTGTATCCACGGCCGGGCCGTCCGGTGTTCGCGACGTGCGGGTCCTGGTGCATCGTTGATCCGATGCCATGGCCTCCGAACTCGGTGTTGATCGGGTACCCCGCCGCGCCGAGAACCGTACCGATGGCATGGGAGATGTCACCGATACGGGCCCCGGGCCCGGCGGCGGCGATCCCCGCGGCCAGCGCGCGTTCGGTCGCGCTGATCATCGCGACGCTCTGCGGGGGCTTCGCGTCGCCCACGATGAAGCTGATGGCGGCGTCCGCGGCGACTCCGCCCCGGGAGACGGCGAGGTCGAGGGTCAGCAGATCGCCGTCGGCGAGCGTGTAGTCGTGTGGCAGCCCGTGGAGCACTGCGTCGTTGACGGCCGTGCAGATGTAGTGGCCGAACGGGCCGCGTCCGAAGGATGGCGCGTAGTCGACGTAACAGGACGACGCTCCCGCCTCGACGATCATTTTCTCGGCCCACCGGTCGATGTCCAGAAGATTCGTGCCGATCGTGCTACGGCTCTTCAGCGTCTGCAGGATGTCACCGACCAGGGCGCCGGTGGTTTTCGCCCGGGCCAGCAGGGTGGGGTTGAGGATCTCGATCATGTGGCATCCTTCTCGCGCAACCAATACCTATACCGGCATTACTATACCGGTACTGGAATTGGGGTCATCGCCAGGTTCGGCCCTTACAGCCCCCGGCCCCGTGGTGCGGGAGCCGAAATGGTGGCGCGCTGGCGGCCGAGTCCGGCGACCTCGATCTCGATGACGTCACCCGGTCGTAGGGCCACCGCCGGGGACCTGAAGTCACCGCAGCCTGCCGGTGTTCCGCTGAGGATGACATCCCCCGGCGCCAGGGTGAAGAACGACGAGCAGTACGAGACGAGTTCGGCGATGCTGAAGATCATCGAGGCGGTGGACCCGTTCTGCATCAGCCGGCCGTTGACCCACGTCCGGATCGCGACCTGCTGCGGGTCCGGCACCTCGTCCCGTGTGAGGATCCACGGCCCGAGGGGGCAGAAGGTGTCGAGTCCCTTGCCGCGCACCCACTGGCCGTCCCGCTCCTGGAGATCGCGGGCGGAGAGGTCGTTGGCCGCGACGTACCCGGCGACGTAGGACATCGCCTCGTCGATGGGCACGGACCTGGCGGGACGGCCTATGACAACGCCGAGTTCCGCCTCCCAGTCCGCCCGGGCGGTCAGCGCCAGGTCCACGACGATGTCGTCATGGGGGCCGCACGCGGAGGACGAGAGTTTCGGAAAGAGGTAGGGGGCCGTCGGGGTCGTCCACCCCATCTCGGCAACGGTGTCGGCGTAGTTGAGGCCGATGCCGTGGATCGTCGGGGGCCGGTACGGCAGCAGGAACTCCAGCTGCTCCTCGGCGACCTGGTCGCCGGGCCCGGCGTCGGCTCCGGTGACGACGCCGAGGGCGGGCACCCGGCTGGTCCGCCACCCCTGGCCGTCGTCGACGACCGTGGTGACGACCCCGTCGACGCGGGCGGTGGCAATCCTCATCGGGCATCCCCCTGGGCGGCCATGGACGGGATGACGAGTCGCCCGTCGACCCGGCGCGGAATGGACGTGTACGTGTCGTGCAGCTCGGCGGGCAGCACCTCCGCCGGGGCCGACTGCCAGGTCACCGGGCGCAGGAAGCGCCTGATGGCGGTGGTGCCGACCGACGTGTGCTGACTGTTGGTCGCCGGCCACGGGCCGCCGTGGTGCTGGGCCCACGAGACCGACACACCGGTCGGGAACCCGTTGAACAGCAGCCGCCCGGCCTTGGGCAGCAGCGCACGGACGGTGGCGCGCATGTCCTCGCCCGGCTCGGAGTGGATCGTGGCGGTGAGGGAACCCGGCAGGCCGCCGATGATGCCGACCAGGTCCGCCTCGGCATACCGGACGACGACGGTGGTGGGGCCGAAGCACTCGCCGACCTGCGACCCGGCCAGGTCACGCGCTTCCATGGCCAGCAGCCGCGGCGCTACGGAGAAGCCGCTGCCGGACGGCTTCTCCCCCTCGGCCACCACGCGGAGGCCGGGGATGCGCCGCAGTTCCGCGCTGGTCTCCTCGTAGCCGTCGCGGATGCGCTCGTCGAGGAGGGTGGCCGCGGGCCGGCCGGCGATGAGGGCGCCGGCCGTGTCGACCAAGGCGTCACCGGCGGGGCCGTGGGGTACCAGCACGAGCCCCGGCTTGGTGCACAGCTGGCCGGCCGAGCCGGTGATCGACAGGACGAGGTCTTCGGCGAACGCCGTTCCCCGCGCCGCGGCCGCCGCCTGCGTGACGACGACCGGGTTGAGGCTGGCGAGTTCACCGAAGAAGGGGATCGGTGTCTGACGCTGCTCGATCAGCCGCATCAGCGCCCGGCCGCCGTCCAGCGACCCCGTGAACCCCACGGCGCTGATGGCGGGGTGCTGCACCAGCCGCGCGCCGGCCTCGCGGCCGTGCACGAGCCCGATCGTCCCGGCGGGCGCCCCGGCGTCATAGGCCGCCGCGCTCAGGATGCCGTGCATCATGACCGACAGGGCCGGGTGGGAATGGTGGGCCTTGACCACGACCGGGCAGCCCGCGGCCAGGGCGGACATGGTGTCGCCACCGGGCACGGAGAAGGCCAGTGGGAAGTTACTGGCGCCGAACACCGCGACGGGTCCTGTCGGGACCAGCATCCGGCGCAGGTCGGGCCTCGGCCCCATGGGGGTGTCACCGGCGTGGTCGATCGTGACCTCAAGGTGGCCGCCTTCGTCGACGGCATCGGCGAACAGGCGCGCCTGGTAGACCGTACGGGCGAGTTCGCCTTCGAGGCGGGCGCGGGGCAGTCCGGTCTCGCGGACGCCCAGCGACACGATGTCCGCGTGCCGGGCCGCCATGGCGTCCGCCATGGTGCGCAGGAGCGTCCCGCGGAAGGCGCGATCACGGTCCGCGAGCTGCGCGAACGCCGCCGCGGCAGCGCCGCACACCTCCTCCAGCTCCTCGTACGAGGTGGCGGTGGTGACTTCCTCGACTTCGGTTCCGGTGGCGGGGTCGATACTGACGATGGTCTCGGCGGTCATGCTGCTCCTGGGGCGTTGGCGGGGGGGCGGTCGCTTCAGCGGGCGTGCGCGTCCGGATGGGGTCGGTCGACCGGCGGGACGAGCTGGTAGCCCTCCGCCTCGTAGTCGAAGCCTTCGAGCGTGACCTCGGCGCGGCCGTCGGAAGCGGCGGCGTAGAAGGCCCTGATCTCGGTGATCAGTCCGGTCTCCGGGTCGAAGCGGTACCACTCGTCACCGCGCAGGTATCCACCGACCGCGGTCTTCCAGTGGGTCCACTCGATGACCGCCTGCAGTGACTCGGGTTCGGCGATCAGCCGCTCGATGCTCCAGGCCGAACCGATGCGCAGGACGAGCGCGCGCCAGTTCTCGGCGATGGTGCGGGCGCCCCGCCAGGGGCCGTCGAGTCCCGGCGGGAAGTAATGGACGGCCTCGGGGTGGAACGTCGCGGCCATGCCCTCGACGTCCGCGTCGTTGCATCCCTGGAAGTAGGTCCGGATGGTGGCCTCCATCCGGCTGCGCTGCTCCTCGCGCGGGAGGTCGGCGAAGCGGGTCATCGCACTGCCTCCGCCCCGGTGGCAGCGGCGGACGGCTGGAGGGTTCCGGGGGCGTCGTCCACGGGGTTCGCCGACCGCCAGGCCTCATAGGAGGCCAGGGTCTCCTCACTGGGCGGGTACGTGCCCCACAGGGCCTCCCCCGCCTTGACCCGGTCGTGGAGATAGGACTCCAGCCGTTCCTGCTCGGCCGCGGGACCGGCGATCCCGGCCGCCAGGGCGCGGGGCACGACGATGACGCCGTCGCGGTCACCGACGAGGATGTCGCCCGGGTAGACCGCGACCCCCGCGCAGCCGATCGGGACGTCGAGGTCCGCGACATGGAAGGAGGCGGGTCGCGTCGTGGCGGTGATCGCCCGCGAGTAGGCCGGGAAGCCCAGCTCGGCGAGCGCGGCCCCGTCGCGGAGGGCACCGTCGGTCACGAAGGCCGCGGCGCCCCGCTTCATCGCCCGGGTCACGAGCATGTCACCCGCCGAGGCCGCGGTGATGTCGCTGCGCGAGTCCACGACCAGGACATCGCCGGAGCCGAGCCGTTCGACCGCTTCCCACTGGAGGACGTTGCCCGTGCGGTAGGGATCGTCCATCGGGTCCACGTCCTCGCGGGCAGGGACGAAGCGCATGGTGCGCGCCTGCCCCACGAAGCCGTCGAAGTGCGTGCCCACAGGGCTGAGGCCGACGAGGAACGGTTGACGGATCCCGCGCCGGTAGAGCTGGGTCGCCAGGGTCGCGGTGCTGGCGCGGCCCAGATCGGCCAGCACGTCCGGGGGGACAGGGGGAAGATCCAGCGCTGTCACGGTCCACCTTCCTCAGGGACTGGGATGAACGATCGCAACCCTAGACGACTTCCCATTCACTGAACAACCATCCCGTTAATCGGGTTCCACTCCTTGACTTGCCCCAAGTCAGCCGCTTAGCGTCCCCACGTCGGCACACCAATGAACGACAAAACGTCCCGAAGAATGGGATGCACGCCGTCTGCCGACAGGTATCCGAGGCGCAGCGTTGCGAGAGGATCGAGACACATGTCCACCGCCATTGCAGACGAACATCCGGCAGTCGCCACTGCGAGCCGGAAGATCTACCGGCGCGTCATCGTGCTGTTCGCGCTGATGATGATGCTCAACCAGATCGACCGCTCGAACATCGGCTTCGTCCAGGAGGACCTGGACGCCCACTTCGGCATCGGGGCAGCCGCGTACGGCCTCGGCGCCGGCCTGTTCTTCGTGGGCTACTTCCTGTTCGAGGTGCCCAGCAACGCACTGATGCAGAAGGTGGGGGCGAAGCTGTGGATCACCCGCATCTGCGTCACCTGGGGCGCCGTCTCGGCTGCAATGATCTTCGTCCGCGGTGAGACCAGCTTCTACGTGCTCCGCTTCCTGCTCGGCGTGGCCGAGGCCGGGTTCGTGCCGGCGGTGCTGTTCTACATCGCCTCCTGGCTCCCCAACCGCTACCAGGGCCGGGCCACCGGCACCTGGGCGGTGGGCGCCCTCTTCGCCTACTCCGCCGGCAGTCTGGTCTCGGGACCGCTGCTCTCGCTGCACGGCTTCCTCGGCCTCGACGGCTGGCAGTGGCTGTTCCTCATCGAGGGCCTGGCGACCGTCGGACTCGGCATCGTCGGCTACTTCCTGCTCGACTCCCGGATCAGTGAGGCGAAATGGCTCACCGAGGAGGAGCGCACGCAGCTCAGCCTGCAGATCGCCGCGGAGCGGACCTCCGACGCCGAGCCGGGCTCGACCGTGGGGACCCTCAAGAAACTGCTGCGCAGTCCGGTGATCCATCTCTTCATGTGGATCTACTTCGCCGTGCAGATGTCCATCTACTCCACGACGTTCTGGCTGCCGAGCGTGGTGCGTGACATCGGGGTCAGCAGTGACAACATGGTCGGGCTGCTCTCCGCCCTTCCGTGGCTCTGCACCATCCCGTACCTGTACTTCGTCTCCCGGCGCGGCGACCGTCACCCCGAGCAGCGCTCCACCTTGATGACCATGTCGTTCGTGCTGGCGGCGGCCGGAACCCTGGCGGCGGCCCTCACCGGCTCGTGGCTGGGCCTGGTCTTCATCGTCCTGGCCACCCTCGGCTTCAAGACCGTCGCACCGGTCTTCTGGCCGCTGCTGCGCGAGCGCACCGACCCCCTGACCGCGGCGACCGCGATCGCCCTGGTCAACTCCGTCGCCAACCTCGGCGGCTTCGTCGCCCCGTACGGCTTCGGCCTGGTCAAGGATTCGACCGGCAGCACCAGTCTCGCGATGCTCGGACTCGGAGTGATCATCGCGATCGCGGCCGTGGCCACCCTCCTGGTACGCCGTATCCCCCGCCGGCCGGTGGCCGGCCCCTCGGCCGTCGACCGGACCGAACTCGGCCAAGCCGGTCCCCGGACACCACAGGCCATGACGAGTACCGGCCCCGACGGGCCCGCCCCTGATCCGCGCTGAGGCGCACGGCCGACCGCACCATCTCCCCGTAGGAAAAGAAGAAGGGACACCCATCCGTGAGCACCGATTTCCTCAACCGGACCAGCGCCACCGTCAGCAGCAGGACCAACGAGCGCCACTTCGCGGCGCTGGAGCGCGGCGAAGCCAGCACCGATGCCATCGCCTCGGTCAGGCTCTCCCTCGTCAGCCTGCCGCTGGCGGCGCCCATCAGTGACGCGAAGGTCCTGACCGGCCGTCAGAAGCCGCTCACCGAGATCGCTTTCCTCTTCGCCGAGATCCGCACCGAGGCGGGGTTCGAGGGCGTGGGCTACAGCTACTCCAAGCGCGCCGGCGGGCCGGCCCAGTACGTCCACGCGAAGGAAATCGCGCCTGAGCTGATCGGCGAGGACCCCAACGACATTCAGCGGATCTGGACCAAGCTCGTCTGGGCCGGCGCCTCCGTCGGCCGCAGCGGGCTGTCGACGCAGGCGATCGCCGCCATCGACATCGCCCTGTGGGACCTCAAGGCCAAGCGCGCCCGACTCCCGCTCGCGAAGCTGCTCGGCGCCCACCGCGACTCGGTGCAGTGTTACAACACCTCCGGCGGCTATCTGTCCATGTCCATCGAGCAGGTGGTCGAGAACACCCGGGCATCCGTCGAGCGCGGCATCGGCGGCATCAAGATCAAGGTCGGCCAGCCCGACACGAACATCGACCTCCAGCGGGTCGAGGCCATCCGCGAGCAGCTGGGCGACGGCTTCCCGATGATGGTCGACGCCAACCAGCAGTGGAACCGCAGTACGGCGATCCGCATGGGCCGGAAACTGGAGGCGTTCGACCTGACCTGGATCGAGGAGCCGCTGGACGCGTACGACGCCGAGGGCCACGCCGCTCTCGCCGCGGAGCTGGCCACCCCGATCGCCACCGGCGAGATGCTCACCAGCGTCGCCGAGCACGCCGAACTGGTCCGTCACCGCTCCGTCGACTTCCTCCAGCCGGACGCGCCGCGGGTGGGCGGCATCACCCCGTTCCTGAAGATCATGGCCATGGGTGAGCAGGCGAAGATGCGGATGGCGCCGCACTTCGCCATGGAGATCCACCTGCACCTCGCCGCGGCGTACGAGATCGACCCGTGGGTGGAGCACTTCGAGTGGCTGGAGCCGATGTTCAACGAACGCCTCGACATCCGCGACGGCCGGATGATCGTGCCCAACCGCCCCGGACTGGGCTTCAGCCTGAGCGAGCAGGCCCGCGCCTGGACCCGCGAGACCGTCACGGTCTGAGGCCGTCACGGTCCGAGACCGGCTGCTCCCGGCCCGCCCACGGCTGTGCCGTCCCGGCGGGCTGAGAGACTGGCAGCGGGCATCGCCCGCCCGGCCGACGCGGGCGGGCCCACCGCGACCGGACAACCGGAGGACCGAGAACGTGACCGAGCAGGACGAAGGCCGCAAGGGCGCACTCGACCGGGGACTCAGCATCCTGAGCCACCTCGCCGACGCGCGAGAGGCGTCCACCGCGGAACTGGCAGCCGCCGCCGACATCAGCCGCAGCGCCGCGTACCGCATCGTCGAAAAGCTCAGCCAGTACGACTTCCTCCACGCCACCTCGAACGGCCGCTGGCGCCTGGGCCCGGCCGCCGCCCGCCTCGCCATGGCCGCCGTCCACTCCACCGACGTGTCCGACGTCGCGCCGGAACTGCTCCGGGTCCTGGTCCAGCAGACCCGCGAAACCGTCAGCCTCGGCGTCCTCAGCGGCGACGAGATGGTGTTCATCTACCGCGAACGCGGCCCCCAGTCGGTCAGCGTCAACGCTGAACTCGGCGCCCGCAGGCCCCTGCACGCCACCTCGGTCGGCAAGGCCTACCTCGCGGGCCTCGACCCCCGCGAGAGAGCCGACCTGCTCCGCACCCTCACCCTGACCCCCTTCACCCCGCGGACACTCACCACCACCGACGCCGTCGAACACGACATCACCGCGGCCAAGGCCCGCGGCTGGACCGAGGAGCACGGCGAGTTCGACCTCGCCAGCGCCTGCTGCGGCGCCCCCATCTTCGATCACACCGGCCATGTCGTGGCCGCCATCAGCGTCGCCGGCCTCAAGGACCGCGTCGAACCCGCCCTCGACCGCCTCGGCCCGCTGGCAGTCGCCACGGCGGACGCCATCTCGCGGCGGCTCGGACACAATCCGGGGCTGTAGGCGTTCGGTGGGCCTTCTGGGCAACAGGTCCGTGGCCGCGCTACAAATCCTGCGGCGCACAGGGGTACCTATGACTGTTCAGGGTGTTCTGCCGCGGAATCGAGGCCGCCGGTCAGCCGGTTGAGGAACCGGGTGAAGGTGGCCTCGGGGGTGAGGGAGCGTCCGGGGGCCGCGAGGGCTTCGGCGAGTTCCGGGTGGTGGCCGTCGGCGGCGACGGCGGCGAGATAGCGGGCTTCGGCCGCCAGCCGGTCGGGCGAGCGCGCCGTCGCGGCCTGGGCGAGTTCGTGGCCGACGTGCGCGGCCACGAACGAGGTGAGCTGGGCGAAGATCTCCAGCTTCGCGGCGCCGTCCAGTCCGGTGGGGCGCAGCACGGCGAGCGCGTGTTCCAGGAAGGCCAGGGTGTGGGGCCCGGGGGCGCGGCGGGTGGACAGGGCGGCGGGCAGCCAGGGGTGGCGCAGCATGAGGGCGCGCTGGAGGTGGCCGATGGCCTTGAGGTCCGCGCGCCAGTCACCGGTGGGCGCGGGGACGGTCAACGGAGCGCTGTTGGACGGTCGTTCGGTGTCGGTCGGTGGTTCGCCATCGGTCGGTAGTTCAGCGTCCGCCGGTGGTTCCCCATCGGTCAGCGGTTCACCGCCGGTCCGCCGTTCGGTGCCGGTCCGCAGTTCGCCGCTGACGTGGTCGACCATCAGCTCCAGCAGCGTCCCCTTGTCGGGGGCGTAGCTGTAGAGCGACATGACGCTGACGCCGACCTGCGAGGCGACCCTCCGCATGGTGACCGCTTCGAGTCCTTCCGCGTCCGCCAGGGCGACGGCCGCCGCGGTGATCGCCTCCCGGCTGTGGGCGGGCCTGCGGCCCCTGCGGGGCTGGGTCGAGGCCAGCCAGAGCCGTTGGGGGTCGATGCCCCCGGCGCCCGGTCCTCCGTCACGGGTCACGGTTTTCGCGCCCCCTTTCCTCGATCACGGCAGCCCCCTGTGGGCGTCATCCAAGCATGCCCTATTCTCGTACACTGTACGTAAATGACGAAGGGGGAACCATGTCATCACGCACGCACGGCCCGGTACCGAAGCCCGCCTGGGCGCCGCCCGCCGGGAAACCGCCGCTGTCCGCACGGATGATGAGGGCGACCTGGCGCCGCCTTCCGGCCCGGCGGCACGACGTCGGGTGGGAGCCGGGGCTGGTGGTGCCGGGAGCCGACGGCAGCCCGCTGATCACGGACCACTACTTCCCGCGCGCGGAGGGCGACTTCCCCACCCTTCTCGTGCGCTCGCCGTACGGCAGAGGGCTGCCGTGGTCGCCCATGTACGGCCTGCTCTTCGCCGAACAGGGCTTCCACGTGGTCCTGCAGAGCTGCCGCGGCACCGGCGGTTCCGGCGGCGCGTTCGACCTGTGGCGCAACGAACCGGCCGACGGCCGGGCCACGGTGTCCTGGCTGCGTGAACAGCCGTGGTTCAACGAGACGTTGGGGACCATCGGCCCCAGTTACCTGGGCTACACCCAGTGGGCTCTCGCCCTGGAACCGCCGCCGGAGCTGAAGGCGATGGTGGTGCAGGTGGGGCTGCACGATCCGTACGCCCTGTTCCACGCCGACGGCGTGCTCCGCCTGGAGACCGCGCTCGCCGTCGGTGCCGGCATGACGTACCAGCACCAGGGCATGGCGCCCTTCCTCAAGTCCACCCTGCGTCTCCAGCGCCGTCTGCGCGATGCCGTCGACGCGCGGCCGCTGCGCGGCGCGTACGTGCCCGCCCTCGGGGGCGAGGTCCCCTGGCTGGACGACGTGATGGGACACCCGGACGCCGGAGACCCGTACTGGCGCGGCGCCTCACTCGCGGAGGCGGCGCGGACGTGCCGCGTGCCCGTCGGGCTGATCTCCGGATGGCAGGACGCGCTGGTCGACCAGACCTTCGAGCAGTACGGCAGGCTCCGCCGGGCCGGCTGCGAGACCGCCCTGCTCGTCGGCCCCTGGACCCACGCCTCGGCACTGCAGCAGGGGTGGCCCGAGGTGTTCGCCGAGAGCCTCGCGTGGCTGCGCGCGCACCTGTGCGACGACCCCTCCGGGCTGCGTCCGACCCGGGTGCGCGTGCACGTCGGCGGCGAGGACGGCCCGCGCGATCTCGCCGACTGGCCGCCGGCCCCGGACGCCGCCTTCCCCTGGTACGCCGCTCCCGAGGGGGTACTCGTCCGGCAGCCCCCCACGGACTCCCGGCCTCTGGTCTCGTTCCGCTACGACCCGGCCGACCCCACCCCGTCCGTCGGCGGCCCCCTGCTCTCCCCCGGCGCCGGTTCCCGGGACAACGGGGTCCTGGAGGCCCGGGACGACGTCGTGACGTTCACCGGCCCTCCGCTGACCGAGCCCCTGGACGTCCTCGGCCCGGTCTCCGCGCGGCTGAGCGTCTCCACGGACACCGGTCACGCCGACGTCTTCACCCGTCTGTGCGACGTGGACGCGGAAGGCCGCTCCGTCAACGTCTGTGACGGACTGGGCCGGTTGCGGACGAGCGGGCAGGAACCCGCGCGGGTGACCGTGCCGATGAGCTCGACCGCCCACCGTTTCGCCGTCGGCCACCGCATACGCTGGCAGATCAGCGGGGGCGCCCATCCCCGGTACGCCCGCGGGCCCGGCACCGGGGAGTCACCGGTGGAGGCCACCACCTTCACACCGGTGCGCCTCACCCTCCACACCGACTCGGCGCTGGTGCTCCCCCATGGCGTCCCCCATGGTGGCGAAGCCGGCGACGTCGCGTAACCCTCTCGGCGCCCCGGGGAACGGCCCACGGGCCGGGCCCCCCGGGGCTGACGCGACGGTCAGGCGTCCTCCTTCAGGAACAGTTCGACGACGGGGACGGCCACGTCGGGGCGGATGATCGGCAGGGTGAGGGTCAGGGTGCCCGCGGGCTGGCCGCCGAGGCCGGTGGTGAGGGCCTTCACCGAGGGGTCGATCTCGCGGAACGGGATCTCCGAGGCATCGTTGAGGAGCTGCGCGTATGCGACCTTGCCGCCGAGCCCCGGCAGGTGCAGGTGCTCGAAGGGCCAGGCGAAGAGGTGGAGGTAGAGGCGGTCGCCGCGCCGGGTGTAGCGGGTGTCGGCCGGGGCGCGGAAGGGGGCGGGGCCGGCGCCGCGGATGGAGCGTTCATGGCGGCGCATCCACTCCCCTATGCCCTCCAGGGCCGTGATCGCCGTCGCGTCGAACTCGCCGCGTCCGGTGGGGCCGACGTTCAGCAGCATGTTGCCGTTGTTCGAAACACCGTCGACGAGCATCCGGACCAGGAGGTCGACGCTCTTCACGTTGACGTTGTCACGGTCGTACCCCCAGCTGCCGTTGAGGGTCTGGCACGCCTCCCACACCACGGGGACGCCGTCGGCCTCCATCGGGCGGTCGGGCTGGTACTGCTCCGGTGTGACGAGGTCGCCGGGGATGTCGAGCCGGTCGTTGACCACGATCTCCGGCTGGAGCCGGCGGGTGAGGGCGAGGAGTTCCTCCGCGCCCCAGTCCTCGGCGCCCTTGCCGTTCCACACGTCGTGGTGGTCGTCCTCCTTGTAGGAGAAGTCGTAGAAGAGGTAGTCGATGGTGCCGTACCCGGTCAGCAACTCCTCGACCTGGCCGTGCAGATAGGCCCGGTACCGGTCCATGTCCCGGCCCGCGTTGAGCCGTTCGATCTCCTCGGGCGCGTCGTCGCGGCGCGGGTGGTGGCCGTCGATGGTGAAGTCGGGGTGGTGCCAGTCGATGAGCGAGTGGTAGAAGCCGACGCGCAGCCCCTCGGCGCGTACGGCGTCGACGAACTCGCGGACGAGGTCCTTGCCGATGGGGGTGTTCATCGACGTGTAGTCGGTGAGCTTGGAGTCCCAGAGGCAGAAGCCGTCGTGGTGCTTGGTGGTGAGGACCACGTACCGCATGCCGGCCTTCTTCGCGGCGCGCGCCCACTCCGTCGGGTCGAAGAGGTCCGGCTCGAAGTGGCGGAAGTACGTGTCGTAGTCCGCGTCCGTCGTCCGCTCGCGGTTCTTCACCCACTCGTGGCGGGCGGGCAGGGAGTAGAGGCCCCAGTGGATGAACATGCCGAAGCGGTCCTCGGTGAACCAGGCGGGGACAGTCATGTCGGTCGGATCCTTCCGTGCGTACGTGGGTGGGGTGCGGAGCCGGTGGTCAGCGGCCGCCGAGGCCGCTGGTGACGATGCCCCTGACGAGGTGTTTCTGGAGGAGGACGAGGATGATCACGGTGGGCAGCATGGAGACCACCGACGCGGCCATGACCAGGTTCCACTGGCTGCCCTGCTGGCCGAAGAACGCCTGGAGGCCGAGCGGGATGGTGGCGCGGGCGTCCACGTCGTTGATGACGACGAGCGGCCAGAGGAAGGAGTTCCAGTAGCTGATGAAGGTGAAGACGGCCAGGACGGCGAGGGTCGGACGGGCGAGCGGCAGCATCACGCTGAAGAAGGTACGGACGGTGCCCGCGCCGTCGACACGGGCCGCGTCGTCCAGTTCCTGGGGGACCGTCAGGAAGAACTGCCGGACGAGGAAGGCGCCGAGGGCCGTGAACGCCCACGGCAGGATCAGCGCCTGGAACGTGTCGACCCATCCGACGCCCTGCATCATCACGTACATGGGGATGACGAGGACGTCCTGCGGGATCATCAGGGTGACCAGGAAGAGCAGGAAGACGAGGTTCCTGCCGCGCCAGCGCAGCCGCGAGAAGGCGTAGCCGCTGAACGCCGCGACGGCGAGGTTGACGGCGGTCCCGAGGGTGGCCACGAGCACGCCGTTCAGGATGAAGCGGGCGAACGGCAGATACGTGAAGACATCCGCGTAGTTCTGCCACTGGATGGCGGAACCCCACAGGGTGGGCGGGTTCGAGAAGGTCTCGGAGTCGGGTTTGAGGCTGGTCGCCACCATGTAGATGAGCGGCGCCATGAAGAGCAGGGCGATGAGGCACAGGAGCACGTAGCCGATCGCCCGCCGTACCCGCGAGCCCGCGCCGGCCCCCGGGCCGGGGCCGCTGCCGGTCCCGGCGCCGGTCCTCCGGGGGGCGGTCATGGTGCCCGCCCCGCCGGCTGTGATCGTCCGCGTACCGCTACCCATAGTGCACCCAACGCTTCTGGCCGAGGAACTGGACCGCCGTGATCCCGAGGATGATGACGAACAGCACCCACGCGCCCGCCGAGGCGAGTCCGAGCTGCTGGTTCTGGAATCCGGTGTTGTAGATGTACTGGACGAGCGTCTCGGTCGAGGTGCCCGGGCCGCCCTTCGTCAGCAGGAACGGCTGCGCGAACACCTGGAACGAGGTGATGAGCGTCATCATCGTCGCGAAGAAGACCGACGGTGAGATGGCCGGGAACTTGATACGCCAGAACGTCTGCCACGGGCCCGCGCCGTCGAGTTGCGCGGCCTCGATCAGGTTCTCCGGCACCGCGTCGAGCGCCGCCGAGAAGATGAGCATGTTGTAGCCGAAGCCCTGCCAGACGCTCATCGCGACGATCGCGAACATCGCCCACTTCTCGTCCGCGAGGAAGTTCGGCGCCTGCGCCCCCACCGTCGACCGAAGCGTCGCGTCGATCAGCCCGTCGGGCTGGTACAGCATCCGCCACACCACGACATTCGCCACGATCGGGGTCACCGTCGGGATGAAGAACAGCACCCGGAAGATCTGCCGGTGCCGGATCCGCGGGGTCAGCCAGGCCGCGAGCCCGAGCGAGATCACCAGGTTCAGCGGCACGTACAGCACCACGAACCCGACCGTGTTGAGGATGACGGTCCGGAAGACCGGGTCCGCGAACAACTGGGTGTAGTTCCCGAACCCGTCCCACGAACGCTCCCCGATCAGGGGCCAGTTCATGAAACTCACGAAGAGGGACGCGAGGATCGGGACCACCGTGAAGATCGCCAGTCCGATCGAGTGGGGCGCGGCGAACGCCGCTCCCCACCAGGAGCGCCGCGCGCCCGCCTCCTCCGTCGCCTTCGGGTCCGCCGCGTTCAGTGTGTCCGCCGCGTTCGCCGTATCGTTTCTGCCCGGCGCGTCCGCCACGCCCTTCACCACCCGACTTCTTCCGTCCTCGTCACCGGGAGGGACCGGTGACGGCACCGCCGTGCTCCTCACCGGGTGAGCTGCCCCGCGACGGACTTCATCGTCTCGGCGCCCGAGGACTGGCCGTTGACCGCCTGGATCGCGTACTGGACGAACAACTGGTTGAGCTGGTCGCTCTGCTTGTTGCCCGGCAGCGGGGTCGCGTTCTTCTGGGCCACGGTGAAGAGGGACTCGGCGCCGTCGATACCCGCGTTGTCGTACCAGGCCTTCTGGGCCGCCGTACGCGCCGGGAAGGCCCGGCCCTGCTGGGCGAGTGAGGTCAGGGTCTTCTCACCGGTCATCGTCTCGATGGCCCGGTACGCCTGCTCGGGGTACTTGCACTGCTTCGATATGCCGAAGCCGGAGCCGGCGGAGAAGCTCGAAGGACCGGAGGTGCCGGCCGGGATGGTGGTCACCCCGAGCGGGAACTTCACCTTCGCCTTCTGCTGGAGCAGCGACCAGGGTCCGTCGATGTAGAGGCCGGCCTTCTGGTCGACGAACGCGTTGTCGTCGGCCGAGCTGTCCGCGCTCGCCTGGGTCGCCTCGCCCTTCTTCACCAGTCCGGAGAGCCAGTCGAGTCCCTGGGCGAACTTCGCGTTCTCCGGGTCGAGTTGACCGTCCGAGGTGATGACCCGGCCGCCGTTGTAGCCGAGGATCATCGACTCCAGGTTGAGGTCCTCGACCGAGGAGGCGAGCAGCGGCTTGCCCGCCGCCTTGAACTTCGCGGCGGCCGCCTCGAATTCGGCGACGGTCCACCCCGGCTTCGGCGCCGCCGCGCCGACCTGCCGGAAGAGGTCCTTGTTGTAGAACATCATCAACGGGCCGGTGTCGTACGGCAGGGCGTAGAGCTTGCCGCCGACCTTCATGCCGTTCAGCGCCGTCGCGTCGAACGCCGGCAGGTCGGTGCCCGCGCTCTTGGCGTACGCGTCGATCGGGCGCAGGACGTCCGTGTAGTTCGCCGCCCGGAGGCTCTGTACGGTGACGATGCACGGCGCGCCGCCGGTGCCGAGCTGGGTACGGAGCTTGGTCCAGTAGTCGTTGAAGGGGGAGCCCTGGACCGTGACCTTCGGCCCGCCGTCCGCCCCGGCCCCGTCCGCGACCTTCTGCCAGGCCGCCTTGTCCGCCGTCCCCGAGATCCACATCGACCAGACGAGGCTGTCCTTCGACTGACTCGACGTGCCCGTGCTGGAGGAGCATCCCGTCAGTGCGAGCACCAGGGCGGCGCCCACCGCCGTGGCACTCACGCAAAGCCGTTGTTTCATTGCGACATCCACTTCATTGTGTATCGGTGCTTCACTGGGGTGGTACGGAGCCGGGTCCTTCCTCGTGCCGCGCCCATGCCGCGCCATCGGGGTAGGAGAAGGTGGTCAGGGACGTGCCGAGCATCTCGGCGCCCGCGCCGGGCGCCGACGGCGGCCAGTAGTGTCCGTCGTGGACCTCGACCGGTGTGACGAAGTGTTCGTGCAGGTGGTCGACGTATTCGAGGAAGCGTCCCTCGTCGGTGCCCGACACCGCGACGCGGTCGAACATCGAGAGGTGCTGGACGGCCTCGCACAGCCCGACGCCGCCCGCGTGCGGGCAGACGCGGACGCCGTGCTTGGCGGCGAGGAGGAGGATGGCGATGTTCTCGTTCACGCCGGCTACCCGGGTCGCGTCGATCTGGAGCACCGACACCGCCCGCGCCTGGATGAGCTGTTTGGCGACGACCCGGTTGGGCATGTGCTCGCCGGTCGCGACGGGTACCGGGGCGATCCGGCGGGCGATCTCGGCGTGGCCGAGGACGTCGTCCGGGCTCGTCGGCTCCTCGACCCACGCGAGTCCGTACGGGCTGAGGCGGTCGATCCAGTCGACGGCCTCCTCGATGTCCCACCGCTGATTCGCGTCGACCGCGATGGCGACACCGGCGCCGACGGTCTCCCGGGCGAGGCGCAGCCGTCTGATGTCGTCGTCGAGATCCCCTCCGACCTTCAGCTTGATCTGCGTGAAGCCGTCCGCGACCGCCTCGCGGCAGCGGGCGACCAGCCGTTCGTCGTCGTAGCCGAGCCACCCCGGCGTCGTCGTGTAGGCCGGGAATCCGCGCGCGAGGAGGTCACGGCGGCGCTCGGGGCGCCCCGGCTCGGCCTTGCGGAGCAGTTCCAGGGCCTCGTCGCGGGTGAGCGCGTCGCTGAGGTAGCGGAAGTCGACCAGGTCGACGATCTCCTCCGGTGACATCCCGGCGAGCAGGTCCCACAGCGGCAGCCCCGCCCGTTTCGCCCGGAGGTCCCACAGGGCGTTGACGACCGCGCCGATCGCCATGTGCATCACGCCCTTCTCCGGGCCGAGCCAGCGGAACTGCGAGTCGTGGACGAGCGAGCGCCACGTACCGCCCATGTCGGCGCAGAGCGCCTCGGCGTCCTCGCCGACGAGCCGGTCGCGCAGCGCGTCGACGGCCGCCGCCTGCACCTCGTTGCCCCGGCCGATGGTGAAGACGAAACCGGCCCCGACGTGGCCGTCCGCCGCGTCTGTGGCGATCTCGACGTACGCCGCCGAGTAGTCGGGCGACGGGTTCATGGCGTCCGAGCCGTGCTGCTCCCGTGAGGTGGGAAACCGGACGTCCCGCGTCGACACACTCGTGATCCGGCTCACTGGGGCTCCTTGTCCTGATCCATGCGCTGCTACCGCGGTAGCAAGCCAACGCCCAAGGCGTTCCGCGCATCAAAACATCGGATGTATCGACTGTCAAGGGATCAGATCTCCCCTCATTGCAGCGTTATTGAGCCGTGAACCGACACAGAGTTTGGATGAATCACCGAGGGTGTTCGACCTGCCGTACAGAGGCGCGCATACTTCAGGCCACCCCCCGGAATTCGAGGGGTGGCCTGAAGTGTGCGCGCCGGGATCAGCGGCGGATCAACGGCAGTAGGGCACCGGCGACAGGTTCTCGACGTACCGGGCGGCGACATAGCCCGGGCGTCCGTCGCCGAGGCGGTACCAGAGGCGGTTGCCGTCCACGTTCTGGCCGACGACCTTGCAGGACAGGGCGATGACCGCGCCCGGCCGGAGACCTCCGAGGTAGGCCGAGTCCGAGGTCGGCCGCTCCCGGATGCTCAGGGTGAGCCGCGAGACGACCCGCCCCTTGGGCTCGGCGGCGGGCGTCTGCGTCTGCGCGGCGGGGGACGCCTGCCCCTGCGGCGCGGGGGACGCGGCCGGAGGAGCGGGCGGGGCCGGGGCGGCCGCCGCCGGGGCGGCCGTCAGGGCCGCGGAGCCGGCGAGTGCGAGGAGCGCGAGCGCGGCAGCGGCAGCGGCACGGCTCTTGATACGGGGTGCGGACATCGTCATCCTCTTTCCCTTTTGGGCGTTACCTCCTTATGGCATGCCGGGCGGCGCGATCGCCAGGGTGCAAGGGATTCCTCACCCGGATAGGTAGCCTCACCGGGATTCTCGTCAGATCGCCTTACCGGGATTGAGGATGCCGTGCGGGTCGAACGCGGCCTTCAGCCGGTGGTGCAGCGCCACACTGTCCGGGCCGAGTTCGTCGGCGAGCCACCGGCGCTTGAGCGTGCCGACGCCGTGTTCCCCGGTGAGGGTGCCGCCGAGGCGCAGTGCGGTGGCGAAGATGTCGGAGGCGGTGGCCCAGGCCGCGTCCGGCAGTTCCGCGAGCGCCGGGTCGAGGACGAGGATGGGGTGGAGATTGCCGTCGGCGGCATGGGCGAGGGTGTAGACGGGCACGCCGTGGCGCGCCGAGATCGTCTCGATCTCCCGTACCGCCTCGGCCAGCCGGGAGCGGGGCACGGCGATGTCCTCGATGAGGGGCCGGCCCAGGCGCTCCAGGGACGGCAGCGCGAGCCGGCGCGCGGCGAGCAGGGCCTCGGCCTCGCCCTCGTCGTCGGTCAGTTCGACGGAGGTGGCGCGTCCGTGGAGGAGCGCGGCGACCCGCGCCGCTTCGGCCGCCGCGCCCGCGCCGTCGCACTGGACGAGCAGCAGCGCGCCGCCCCGGCCGCGCAGGCCTGAGCCGGTGGCCTCGTCGATGGCGGCGAGGACCGGACCGTCCAGCAGTTCGGCCATGGCCGGTTCGATCCGGGCGGCAGTGAGCGCGGTCGCGGCGTCGGCCGCGGCGGCGAAGGTGGTGAAGTACGCGGCGAGCGTCGAGGTCGCGACCGGTAGGGGCCGCAGCCGTACGGTCGCCGCCGTGATCACACCGAGCGTGCCCTCCGAGCCGGTGAGCAGCGCGGTGAGGTCGTAGCCGGTGACGCCCTTGACCGTACGGCGGCCGGTGCGCAGGAGGGTGCCGTCGGCGAGCACGGCGTCCAGACCGAGGACGCTGTCGCGGGTGACCCCGTACTTGGCGCAGCGCAGGCCCCCGGCGTTGGTGGCGATGTTGCCGCCGATGGTGGAGAGGGCGGCGCCGGCCGGGTCGGGGGCGTACCGCAGTCCGTGCGCGGCGGCGGCGCGGTCGAGATCGGCGGTGATCACACCGGGTTCGACGACGGCGAGCTGGTCGCCGGGGGCGATCTCGACGATACGGTTCATCCGCGCCAGGTCGAGGACGAGGGAGCCCTCGGGGGCGGTGGCGCCGCCGGAGAGTCCGGTGCCCGCGCCCCGGGGGACGACGGGGACGCGCAGGGCGTCGGCGTGGCGCAGCGTGGTCCGTACGTCATCGGCGTGCGCGGCGTGCACGACGGCCATGGGCTGGCCGTCGGGGCGGGCGCCGGAGCGGTCGGTGGCGTACGGGGCGGTGGCGGCCGGGTCCGTGGTGAGGCGGTCGGGGGCCAGGTCACGGGCGAGGAGGCCGAGGAGTTGGGCGGCGGCGGTGGCCTGTTCGGTGGGCTGGAGCACGGGGGGCCGGCGTACGGGGTGGTGGGGCTGGTGAGGTGGCTGGTGGGTGAGGGTCATGTGGGCTCCTCGGTCGGGTCGTCGGGCCCGGTCGGCCTGCCGGGCGGAGCGCGAGGCTCAGGGGCTGGTGCGTACGGTCCGCGAGGACCTGGGCGTACTCCTTCCGGTGGCCGACGCGGGCGGGCGGAGTGAAGGAGGACGGGGCTCAGGCGGCGGCGCGGGCCTCGCGGGAGGCGAGTTCCTGCCGTACCAGCGGCAGGACGTACCGCGCGTAGTCGATCGCGTCGTTGAGCGGGTCCCAGCCGCGGATGGACAGCAGTTCGCAGCCGATGTCCACGTAGTCGAGCAGGGCGGCGGCGACGGTCTCGGGCGAACCGACGAGAGCGGTCGAACTGCCCGCCGCGTTGGTGGCGGTGGCCAGCGGCGTCCACAGCGCGCGGTCGTGCAGATCGCCCCGGGCCGCGATGTCCAGCAGCCGCTGCGAGCCGACGTTGGCGGGCCGGCCCGCGCCCGGTGCCGGGTAGTGGTGGGCGTGCTGGTGCCGCGCGCGCTCGGCGGCGCCCTCCTTGGCCCGGCCGAGGATCCGGTGCGCCTTCTCCCAGGCCAGTTCGTCGGTGGGGGCGATGATCGGCCGGAACGACACCCAGATACGCGGCCGGGGCCGGCCCGCCGCGTCCGCGACGGCGTGGACGGCGGCGATCTGCTCGGAGGTCTCCTTCAGCGGCTCGCCCCAGAGCCCGAAGATGTCGCCCTGCTCTCCGCCGACCCGGTACGCGTCGGCCGAGGAGCCGCCGACGGAGACGGGGATGGTGCCGTGGTAGGGCGTGACGTCGGAGACGAAGTCCTCGAACCGGTAGTGGGTGCCCTCGTGCGAGACGGGCCCGTCGGCGGACCAGACCTTGCGCAGGATCTGGATGTACTCGTCCGACCGGTCGTACCGCTCGCTCTTGCCGAGGTAGTCGCCCTCACGGCGCTGCTCCTCGTCGCTGCCGCCGGAGATGATGTGCACGGCCAGCCGCCCCTTGCTGATCCGGTCCAGGGTGGCGAAGGCGCGGGCCGCGTGCGTCGGGAAGACGACGCCGGGGCGGTGGGCGAGCATCGGCTTCAGCCGCTCGGTGTGGGTGGCCACGAACTGGGCGAGCTGGAGGGCGTCGGCGGACGACGAGTGGTAGGCGACCAGTGTGTAGTCGAAGCCGCCGTCGTCCAGGGCGCGGGCGTAACGGCGGGTGAAGTCGGGATCGATGCCCCGGCCGAAGGTGGAGGTTCCGTCGAAGGTCGGGTTGGGGTGGACGGCGCTGATGAATTCGACAGGCATGGCGGGGGACTCCTGACAACTGGCCCGGAGGCGGGCGAGGTCGACGGGCGGGGTTACTTGACGGAGAGGCTGGTGTCGACGGAGTCGGCGACCTTGACGTTCGGGTCCAGGACCTTGATGCCGTGCATCGTGTCCGCGACCTTCTGGACCGCCCGCGTCACCTCGGGGGTGACCGGGACCAGTTCGCCGTAGCTCTGGCTCACGATGGTCTTCGCGACCTCGGCGGAGGCGCCGTTGTTCTTCCTGATCGCGGCGGCGTACGCGTCGGGGTGGTTCCTGGCCCACTCCAGGGCGGTGCCGAGGCGCTTGACCGCGTCCGCGAGGGCCGGCTTCTTGGCCCGGTCGGCCAGTGCCTTCTCGGATGCCCCGATGAAGCCGTAACCGCTGACGCGCCCGTCCTCGCCGTTGATGATCTCCCGGCCGCCCTGCTGGGTGGCGACCGCCTTGTAGACACCGAAGATCGCCCAGGCCTCGATCTTCCCGGCGCCGAAGGCGGCCTGCGCGTCGGTCGGCAGCAGATACTTGACCTTGACGTCGGAGTACGAAAGACCGGCCTGCTGAAGGGCGTTGGCGAGCAGGTACTCGGAGATGCTGCCCTTGGCGGAGGAGACCACGACGGTCTGCCCCTTGAGGTCCGCCACCGTCCTGATCTTCGAGTTCTTCCGCACGACGATGCCGACGGCCGTCCCGTCGTTGCGCAGCGCGGCCACCGCCTTGATCGGCACACCGCCGCTGAGCGCCTGGAGCGTGGGCAGATCGGCGGCGTACGTGGTGTCCGCCGCCCCGGCCTGCGCGGCCTGGAAGAGCGGCGCCGCACCCTCGAACTCGGCCCATTTCACCTGGTACGGAGCGCCCTTGAAGGCGCCCGAGGCATTGGCCAGGGTCTGGAGGTTCTTGGCCTGGTCGCCGAGGGTGAGGGTGACGTCGGAGGCGGCGGCCGCCGGCCCGGAGGCCGTACCGTCGCTCTCCGTACCGCATCCGGCCGTCACCAGAGCGAGGGCGGAGAGGACGAGGGCGGCGACGAGGGTACGGGTACGAGTGCGGGTACGGGTACGGATGCGGGTCATGTGAGCGTTCCTTCCAGGGATTTCGTGCCCGGCGCCGAGTCGGGGCCAGGGGCGGGGACGGCAGCGGAGGTGGCGGCCGAGGCGTCCCGTACACCGAGCCAGGCCAGCAACTGGCCGCGCAGCGCGACGAATTCGGGGGAGCCGAGACTCCGGGGGCGGGGCAGGTCCACGGTCACCTCGTGCGCGATGCCGCCCGCGTCCATCACCAGGACCCGGTCGGCCAGCAGCAGCGACTCCTCCACGTCATGGGTGACCAGGAGGATCGAGCAGCCGTGGCGCTGCCACAACTCCCCCACCAGCCGCTGCGCCGTGGCCCGGGTCAGCGCGTCCAGCGCGCCGAACGGCTCGTCGAGCAGCAGGAGTTCGGGGTCCCGCACCAGAGCCCTGGCGAGCGAGACGCGCTGTGCCTCACCGCCCGACAGCGTCTTGGGCCACACTCCGGCGCGCTGCTCGATGCCGACCTCGGCGAGCCGGCGGGTGGCGAGTTCCCGGTCCGGCCTGCCGGGCAGACCGAGAACGACGTTGCGCCACACCTTCAGCCACGGCAGCAGCCGGGGCGACTGGAAGGCGGCGGAGCGGCGGCTCGGGACGGTGACCTCGCCGCTGATCTCGTCGTCCAGCCCGGCGAGGATGCGCAGCAGGGTGGACTTGCCGCAGCCGCTCTGTCCGAGCAGGGCCACGAACTCGCCCTGCCGGATGGTGAGATCGAGTCCGTCGATGACGGTCCTGCCGTCGAAGGTCCGGGTCAGCCCCCGGATCTCCACGCTCGCGTCCGTACTCGTATGCGTACTCATCGCGTGTCCTCACGCCCCGTCGCCGTCGAAGGATGCCCGCCAGCTCAGCAGGCGCCTGGAGAGCACCCGCACGATGAAGTCGCAGATCAGCCCCAGTACCGCGTAGACGGCGAGGCAGAGCACGATCACATCGGTACGGAAGTACTGCTGGGCGTTGCTCATCAGGTAGCCGATGCCGTTACCGGCGTTGACCTGCTCGGCGAAGACCAGCGCCAGCCACGCGGTGGACAGCGCGTACCGCAGCCCGATCAGCGCGCCGGGGAGCGCGGACGGCAGGATCACGTAGCGGATCAGCCCGAGCCTGCCGAGGCCCAGCATCCGTGCCGCCTCGATGAGTTGGGAGTCGGCGGAACGGATGCCGCCGTAGATGTTGAAGTAGAGGGGGTACGTGACCCCGAGCGCCACCAGGGCGATCTTCGGGGTCTCCTCGATGCCGAACCAGACGATGAACAGCGGGATCAGACCCACCCACGGGATCGCCCGGAACATGCCCATGGAGGAGTCGATGACGTCCTCGCCCAGCCGGAACAGCCCGGCGGTCAGGGCGAGGGAGAGCGCGATCACGGCGCCGATCACAAAGCCGGTCGCGGCGCGTTTCCCGGACGCGCCGATGGCGCTGGGCAGTTCGCCGTTGGCGGTGAGGTCCCATGCCTGGCGTACGACGTCCACCGGTGAGGCGAGAACGCTCGAAGGCAGCACACCGGTCGCGCTCGCCGCGTACCAGGCGAGGAGTACCCCGACGGGGCCGCTCGCGCGCCGCGCCCACCGGGGGACGCCCGTCCCGCGCCGGGCCCGAGGTCCGGGGCGGATGGTGAGACGGGGGGCGTCGCCCGGAGGGGACGGCCGGGCCGGGCCTGCGGAGGGTGGCGGGGCGGTGCCGGGGGCGGCGTGCTCCTGCACTGACATCTCGGTTCCTCTCGGTCAGCCCGGCAGGTGGCCGGTGGCTGCGGGGCGGGCGGGGTCGGCGGACCAGGCGGACCAGGAGCCGGGGAAGAGCGCGGCGTCGGAGGCGAGCAGGCCCGCCAGTTCGGTGACCGTGGTCAGGACTCGGGGCGTCGCGGCATGGGGAGGGTGGGTGGCATGGGCGGGCATACGGTCGCCTCCGGCGGGGGTGAGGGCGTCTCGGCGGTCTCGGCGAGGGCAGCGGGCGTACGGCGGGGCCGTGCGCGTACGGCGGTGGACGCGCGTGAGGTCGGGCCGGGCGGGAGATACGGCGGAACGGCGGGTTCCCCGGAGCGGCGGGGACCCGCCAGGACCGCCGGGAGGTACGGCGGGGGCGAGGAGAACACGGCGGGACGGCGCACCCGCCCGTCCGGCCCCGCCGGACGGGCGCGGGAGACTGCACGAAACGGAACGGCACGACGCCCGCCGGACGGCGGCGGGGGCACGGGACGGGGCTCACCGAGGGAGCGGAGGGAACAGCGGGAGCCGAGGGAGCCAAGAGGGCCGAGGGAACAGAGCGATCAGGGCGCTCGCGTGACCGGACCGGACGGAGCGGTCACGCCGGCGCGAGCGATCAGGATGATCCCGGGGTTCCGCTTGATCCGGGGTTCCGGGTGTTCCCCTTGATCCGGGTGTTCCGGTTGTTCAGCGACAGCGGGCGCTGTTGACGAGGCCGAAGTCGACCACGCGGCGTTGCGTCAGTGGCGCGCCCACGGCGGCGGTCCGCCGGGCGTCGAAGGGGGTCGGCTCGACGGCTGCCCCGCGCGCAGTTCGCAACATGGCCCCAGCATGGCTGACGTACACCGCACACGTCCAACGACGATTCGCACTCATCATCGATCACGTTTCCTGATCGATCGGTGCTAGCGTGCGGCCATGGCACCCGTTCTGGACATCACCGCGCTGCGCAGTCTCGTCGCGGTCGCGGACCGCGGCGGCTTCCACCGCGCCGCCGAGGCCCTGGCGCTGAGCCAGTCCGCGGTCAGCCAGCACATTCGGCGGCTGGAGAAGACCCTGGGCCGTCCGGTGGTCGAGCGCGCGGGCCGCGGGACCCGGTTCACGGCCGACGGCGCCCGGCTGCTCGAACAGGCCCGCCGCATCATCGCCGTACACGACGAGGCCGTCCGTACGCTGCTCGGGGACGCCGGGGAGTCCGTCGTCATCGGCTCCACCGAGCACGCCGCCGACCAGATCCTGCCGCTGCTCACCGCCGCCGTGCGCGAGGCGCGGCCCGAGTGCCGGGTGCGGTTCCGGATCGACCGCTCGGCCCGGCTGGTGGAGGCCGTGGAGCGGGGTACGGTCGATCTGGCCGTGTACGTGACCGAGGCGGCGGGCACGGAAGGAACCCCGGTCGGCGGCCTGCCCCTGAGCTGGTACGCGGCGCCCGGCTGGGTGCTCCCCGAGGCACCGGCGCCGCTGCCGCTGGTGGCCGTCGAGGACCCGTGCGCGATCCGGCGCCGGGCCCTGGGCGTGCTCGCGGAACGCGCCATCCCCACCACCGTCGTCTGTGACGCGGGGTATCTCGCCGGGGTGCTGGACGCCGCGCGCGCCGGTCTGGGCGCCGCGCTGCTCGCGTCGGTCGGCCAGGGGCCCGACGGCCTGACCGAACGCCATGACCTGCCGCCGGTACCGGCGATACGGATGAGCGCGCACGCCCGGCGGGGCGCCGACCCCGTCATGGTGGCGGGCGCGGTCGCGGCGGTCAGCGCGCTCCTCTCGGCCGGCTCAGTCGCCGCCGGGGACTCCGGCCCGGCCGCCGCCCGGAGCTGAGACCGGCCGCGCGGCGCGGGCGCGGGCCCCGGCGTCCGGTGCGGTGCCGTCGTCGGCGACGAGATGGCAGGCGACCTGCCGGCCGCCGGCCGCTCCCGGCGGATACGGCAGCGTCCGCGGCTCCGGGCGCTCACTACGGCAGCGGTCCACCGCGACCGGGCAGCGGGTGTGGAAGCGGCAGCCGGGCGGCGGCGAGAGCGGGCTCGGGAGTTCGCCGCTGAGGACGATGCGCTCACGGGAGCGCTGGACGACCGGGTCGGGCACCGGTGCGGCGGAGAGCAGCGCCTGCGTGTACGGGTGCTTGGGCGAGGCGAACAGCTCGGCGGTCGGGGCCAGTTCGACGATCTCACCGAGGTACATCACGGCGATCCGGTCGGCGAGGAACTCCACGGCCGCGAGATCGTGCGTGATGAAGAGACAGCCGAAGCCCCGGTCGCGCTGGAGGTCGGCGAGCAGGTTGAGGACGGCCGCCTGGACGGAGACGTCGAGCGCCGAGGTCGGCTCGTCGGCGATCAGCAGATCCGGGTCGACGGAGAGGGCACGGGCGAGGGAGACGCGCTGCCGCTGGCCGCCGGAGAGTTCATGGGGATGCCGGTCGATGTGCTCGGGCCGCAGCCCCACCTGGGCGAGGAGCCCGGCGACCCGTGCGCGGGCGGCCTCGCCGCGGGCGATGCCGTGGAGGCGCAGCGGTTCGGCGACGATCCGGCCGACGGTCATCCGGGGGTCGAGCGAGGACGACGGATCCTGGAAGACGAGATGGAACTTCTCGCGCAACGGCCGCAGGGCCCGGCGCGAAAGGCGCGTGATGTCGGTCCCGTTGATCCGTACGGTCCCGGAGGTCGGCTCGTCGAGCCGTACGGCGCACCGCCCGACCGTGGACTTCCCGCTCCCGGACTCCCCCACCAGGCCGAGGACTTCGCCCCGGGCGACGGTGAGGGTGACCCCGTCGACGGCGCGGACCGTGCCCCGGCCCGCCGGGAAGTGCCGTGTCAGGGAGGTGAGTTCGAGGACGGGTGGGGTTTCTGCCGTACGCCGCGTACGTTCCGGGCGGGCGCCCCGGGCCGAGGTGACCGGATCGGTTGTCACGCGCTCTCCTCCTCGCCGGCGGGCGGGTCATCGGTACCGGCCGCCGCACGGGCCGGGTGCCGGCAGGCGACCAGGTGGTGCGGGGCATCGGGCTCGGGCCGGAAGGCGGGCCGGGCCTCCGTGCACCGGTCGTCGGCGCGGGCGCAGCGCGGGGCGAAGGTGCAGGCATCCGGTTGTTCGTCCAGGCTGGGCACGAGTCCGGGGATCTCCGTCAGCCGGCGCTTGACGGCCCTGTTCTCCGCACGGACTCCCCCACTCACACCCGCCCCCACACCCACCGCACCCACACCGGCACCCGGTCGCAGCACCGCGCCCAGCAGCCCCTCCGTGTACGGGTGCCGGGGCGCGGCGAACAGCTCGTGCACCGGGGCCTGTTCGACGGCGCGGCCCGCGTACATCACCAGCACCCGGTCGGCGGTGTCGGCGACGACGCCGAGGTCGTGCGTGATCAGGACGATCGCCGTGCCGAGCCGCTCCCGCAGGGAGTGCAGGACCTCCAGGATGCCCGCCTGGACGGTGACGTCCAGCGCGGTGGTGGGTTCGTCGGCGATCAGCACCCCGGGGTCGCAGGCCACGGCGACGGCGATCATCACGCGCTGCCGCATGCCGCCGCTGAGCTGGTGCGGGTACTCCCGGGCGCGCCGGGCGGGGTCCGGGATGCCGACCAGTTCGAGGAGTTCCACGGCCCGGTCCCTGGCCCGGCGCCTGCCGAGCCCCTGGTGTCCGCGCAGCACTTCACCGATCTGCCGGCCGACGGTGAGGACCGGGTTGAGCGAGGTCATCGGCTCCTGGAAGATCATCGCGATGTCCTTGCCGCGTACCTTCCGCAGTTCCTTGTCCGGCGCGCCCGCCAGCTCCCGGCCGCCGAGCCTGATGGAGCCGGTCACTGTCGCGGTGGGCGGCAGGAGGCCCATGACGGCCAGCGAGGTGACGGACTTGCCGCACCCCGACTCCCCCACCACGGCGAGGACTTCACCCGGTGCGAGGTCGAACGAGACGGAGTCCACGGCGTGTACGGTCCGGGTGGAGTCGGGCCCGCCTCCCGCGTGGCCGGTGCGGAACGCCACCGACAGGTCACGCACGCTCAGCACGGGCGGCGGGCTCATCGGGTGCCTCCCCGGGGGTCGAGGACGTCGCGCAGCCCGTCGCCGAGCAGGTTGAAGGCGAGCGTCGCGGCGACGATCGCCAGCCCGGGGAAGACCGCCAGCCAGGGCGCGGGGGCGAGGAAGGGCTGGGCGCCGGAGAGCATCACGCCGAGCGAGGGTTCGGGGGGCTGGACCCCGAGGCCGAGAAAGCTGAGCAGGGCCTCGCCGATGATGGCGGTGGGGATGCCGACCGTGGCCTGGACGAGAAGCGCGGAGGACGCGTTGGGCAGGATGTGGCGGCCGAGGACGGTGGCGTCGCCGCCACCGTTGGCCACCGTCGCCGCCACGTAGTCGGTGTGTTTGAGCCGGAGCGTCTCGGCGCGGCTGATCCGGATCACGGCGGGGATCTGCGCGATGCCGATGGCGATGGTGGCGTTGGTCAGCGAGGGGCCGAGGACGGCGGCGAGACCGACCGCCAGCACCAGGAAGGGGAAGGCCAGCATGGTGTCGGTGAGCCGGGAGACCGCGCTGTCGGCGAACCGGCCGTAGTACCCGGCGAGCAGGCCGAGCGGCACGCCGACCGCGAAGGCGAACGCCACCGCGACCACGCCCACCTGGAGCGAGGCGCGGGCGCCGTACATCATGCGGGAGAGCTGGTCCCGCCCGAGGTCGTCGGTGCCGAGCCAGTGCGCGAGCCCCGGCGGGGCCAGGGCGTCGGTGAAGTCCGGCCGGGCCGGGTCATACGGGGCGATCAGCGGGGCGAGGAGTCCGGCGAGCACGAACACCGCGGCGATGACGGACCCGGTGAGCGCGAGCCGGTTCGCCCGCAGGGCCCGCGCCCGGGGACCGTACGCCAGGGCCCGCGCGGCTCGTACCGCCGTGGCCCGCGCGGCTCGCACCGCTGTGGCCCCGGCGGCGGCCGGCCCGCGCGCCGTACGGACGGATGGGGTCACCGGGCACCTCCGAGCCTGATCCGCGGGTCGATCACCGAATACACCGTGTCGACCAGCAGGTTGATGAGGATGTACGCCGTGGCGGTGCACAACACCACGGCCTGGAGGGTCGCGTAGTCGCGGGTGAAGACGGCGTCGATGGTGAGTTTGCCGAACCCGGGCAGGACGAAGATCTGCTCGGTGACGACGGCGCCGGAGATGAGATGGCCGAGCTGGAGACCGAGCACGGTCACCACCGTGACGAGTGAGTTGCGCAGCGCGTGTCCACCGATGACCTGGCGTTGCGTCAGACCCTTGGCGCGTGCGGTACGGACGTAGTCGGCGGAGAGCGAGTCGAGCATGGCGGCGCGGGTCTGGCGCATCACGACCGCCGCGAGTCCGGATCCGAGCACGATCGAGGGGAGCACCATACGGCGCAGGTTGTCGAGCGGATCGGTGGTGAACGGCACGTATCCGGAGGCGGCGAAGACCGGCAGGGCGACCGCGAAGGCGAGCACCAGCACCATGCCGAGCCAGAAGGTGGGCACGGAGAGCCCGAGCAGGGCGATGGCGTTGGCGAGCCATTCCTCGGGCCGGCCGCGCCGTACGGCGGCGACGACCCCCGCCCCGATGCCGATGACGACGGCCAGCAGCAGGGAGAGCGCGGCCAGTTCGAGGGTGACGGGCAGCGCCTCGGTGATGGCGTCGGCGACCGGGAGTCCGGTACGGGAGGAGGTTCCCAGGTCACCGGTGAGGGCGCGTCCGAGGTAACGCCCGTACTGGACGGCGATGTTGTCGTCGAGTCCGTAGCTCTCCCGGACGGCGGCCAGCGCCTCGGGGCTGCGCTCCTCCCCGGCGAGGGCGACGGCGGGGTCGCCGGGCAGGGCCCTGATGCCCGCGAAGACGACGACGCTGACGAGGAAGAGGGTGATCAGGGACTGGCGCAGCCGGGTGAGCAGATAACGCGTCATTGGACGTATCCGGCGGTCGAGACGCGGACCAGTCCGTCGCCGTAGATCCGCAGCCCCGCGACGCCCTTGCCGGCGACGGCGTAGTTCTTCTGCCGGTAGACGTAGACGAGGGCGTGTTCGGCGTTCACCCGGCGCGTCAACTCCTCGTATATCGAGGCTCGTTCGCGGAGGTCGGCCTCGGTGCGGCCGCGGGCGATCAGCTCGTCGATCCGGGGGTCGGAGAGTCCGTACGCGTTCATCGCGCCCTGGGTCCTGAGGAAGCTTGCGATGTTGCCGTCCGGGTCGAGCCGGCCCGACCAGCCGCTGGTGAAGGCGTCGTACGCGCCGTTGTCGGTCTCCTCCAGCAGCGTGGCGTACTCGGTGGGGCGCAGTGTGACGGCGAAGCCCGCCTCCTTGGCCATGGCTTGGACGACCTGGCCCAGCCGGCCGGACTCCGGGGTCGTGGAGACCTTCAGCTCCATCCGTACGGGCGTCTTCACCCCGGCCTCGGCCAGCAGTTGTCCGGCCCGTTCGGCGTCCCGCTTCGGGCACTGCTCGGGCCGCACGCCGGGGGCGATGGCGGAGCCGGGTGAGATGGGGCCGCAGGCCGGTTCGTACATGCCCTGGAAGACGACCTTGTTGATCAGCTCCCGGTCGAGGGAGAGGGCGAACGCCTCGCGGACCCGGACGTCCCGGGCGAGAGGGGTGTCGATCGGCCCCGGTTTCTCGCCGAGCCCCTTCACGTTGCCGACGTTGAGGCCGATGCCCTGGTAGCCGAGGGACGGCGAGTTGAAGACCTGGAGCTTCGGCTCGGTCAGCGCGCCCCGGACGTCGACGGGGGCCATCTGGTCGCCGACCTGGATGTCGCCGGAGCGCAGATTGGCGAGGCGTACGGTGCCGTCGGGGATGGGCCGGTAGATCACCCGGTCGAGATGGACGCGGTCCGCGTCGTAGTAGCGGGGGTCCTTGCGGAGCACGATCCGGTCACCGCCGACCCGCTCGACGAAGCGGAACGGCCCGACGCAGGACGGGTTGTTGGTGAAGTCCTTGCCGTATGTCCGCAGCGCCGCCGGGGACATGACCATCCCGGACCGGTCGGCGAGGACCCCGGTGAGCGGCACGTACGGCTGCTTGAGGGTGATGCGTACGGTGTCGGGGCCGGTGGCCTCGGCCCGTTCCAGCGGGGCGAGTTCGGTGGCGCGGGCGGAGCCCGGCAGATCGCGGTGGCGCAGCAGGGAGCCGACGACGGCGTCGGCGTCGAGCCGGGTGCCGTCGCTGAACCGGGCGTCGCGGCGGACCCGTACGGTGACGGTCAGGCCGTCCGCCGAGACATCGGGCAGGGCGGTGGCGAGCTGCGGGACGATCGTGCCGTCCTGGTCGATGTCGTACAGCTTCTCGCACATGCCGGCGAAGACGGTGCGCCCGACGAGGGTCTGGGCGAGGCTCGGATCGAGTTTGTCGGGGTCCGAGTTGAGGGCGACGGTGAGCGTGCCTCCGTCGCGTACGGGCCGCTCGTCGGTCATCCGCACCCCGCCGACCTCGGTGGCGGAGGACTGGAGCGAGGCGCAGCCGGAAAGAAGCACCGTCAGAGCGACGGCGGCGGTCCCAAGAGGTGTACGGCGCACGAGGTTCTGCCTCCCGCCAGGAGCCGATCAAGGAATACCGACGACCGTATTTCGCATACAGACCCACGACAAGAGCGATGTCCGTGCTCCGCCGGTGATTTCCATGAAGATCGGGTTACCCGGGGCGGCAATTCGGGCGCCGTCCCCCATTCGGACGTGGCATGGGGCGCCCGGTCCACCTCGATCGCCGGTAGGCCGGGCGGGACTTCCCCCGCCCGGCCTACCGGCGGTCGAGGTAGGCCAGGCCCGGGTGCACGGCCCGGTAGCCGTCCAGGAGCCGGTGCGCGACGCCGACCGAGTCCACCAGCGGGTGCAGCGCGAAGGCCGCGACGGCCGAGGCGCGCGAGCCGCTCTCGGCGGCGGCCAGCACCTCGCGCTCGACCGCCTTGACCGCGCAGACCAGGCCGGTGGCGTGGTACGGCAGCGGGGCGACGGTGACGGGGTGGGCGCCGTTGCCGTCCACCAGGCAGGGCACCTCGATGACGGCGTCGGCGTCGAGCGCCGCGAGGGTGGACCGGTTGCGGACGTTGAGGATGAGTGTGGTCCGCTCGTCGCGGGCGACGGCCCGCATCAGCGCGAGGGCGACCTGCTCGTAGCCGCCGGACTCCAGGTCGTCGTCGTCCCGCTCGCCGGCCCCCGCGGCCTCGCGGTTCTCCGCCATGTACGTGGCCTCCCGCTCGGCGCGGGTACGGTCCCAGGTGCCCAGCGCGGGGGCGCCGGGGCGGGCCACCTCCTCGTAGAAGCGGGCCTGCTGGTCGCGGAGGAAGGCGCCGCGGGTCTGCTCGGCCTGCTGGTAGGCGAGGACCGCCTCGCGGTTGAAGTAGTAGTAGTGCAGGTACTCGTTGGGGATGGCGCCGAGCGAGCGGAGCCAGTCCGTGCCGAAGAGCTTGCCCTCCTCGAACGAGCCGAGGGCGTCGGGGTCGGCGAGCAGCCGGGGCAGTTCGTCGCGGCCGTCGACGCGCAGTCCGCGCAGCCAGCCCAGGTGGTTGAGGCCGACGTAGTCGATCCAGGCACGGTCGGGGTCGGCGCCGAGCACCCGGGCGACCCGCCGTCCCAGTCCGACCGGCGAGTCGCAGATACCGATGACGCGGTCGCCGAGGTGGCGGGACATGGCCTCGGTGACCAGCCCCGCCGGGTTGGTGAAGTTGATGACCCAGGCGTCCGGTGCGAGGCGCGCCACCCGCCGGGCGATGTCGACGGCGACGGGCACGGTGCGCAGCCCGTACGCGATGCCGCCCGCGCCGACCGTCTCCTGGCCGAGGACGCCCTCGGCCAGCGCGATCCGCTCGTCGGCCGCGCGTCCTTCGAGCCCGCCGACGCGGATGGCGGAGAAGACGAAGTCGGCGCCGCGCAGCGCCTCGTCGAGGTCGGTGGTGGCGGTGACGGCGGGGGCGTCGGGAATGCCCGCGGCCTGTTCGGCGAGGACGCGGGCGATGGCGCCGAGCCGGCCGGCGTCCAGGTCGTGGAGGGTGACGTGGGTGACCCGCCCCTCCGCGTGGTCGCCGAGGAGGGCGCCGTACACCAGAGGAACCCGGAACCCGCCGCCGCCGAGAATCGTCAGCTTCACACCCGCACCGCTTTCACACGTTGGTCACCGTTACGGGACCATCTTCGCGCCCCGGCGCCCGGACGGCAGGGTCAGCACCAGATACACCGCGGCCGCGGCGACCAGCCCCACCGCCCAGCCGTAGTCCGCGAGCGGCTTGAGCAGGGGGATCAGCCCGTCCTCGGGGAACGGGCCCTTTCCGGGGAGGGAGTGGGAGCCGCCCACCGCCAGCACCCCGCCGACGGCGAAGGCGGCCACGGCCCGCGGGTTCCAGCCGCCCGCGTACCAGTACCGTCCGCCCGGCCGGTAGAGGTCGGCGAGGTCGAGGACGGTGCGCCGGACGATCCAGTAGTCGGCGATCAGGATGCCGGCGACCGTACCGAGCAGTCCGCCGACCAGACCCAGCCAGGTGAAGATGTACAGCTCGGGTGTGGCGGTGAGCTTCCACGGCATGACGAGGACGCCGATGACGCCCGTGATCAGCGCGCCCGTACGGAAGTTGATGCGTTTCGGGGCGAGGTTGGCGAGGTCGTAGGCCGGTGACACGACATTGGCGGCGATGTTCACCGAGATGGTCGCGACCAGCACGGTCACCAGCGCGAAGACCAGCCCGAAGACGTTGTCCGTCTTCGCCGCCAGCTCGACCGGGTCCCAGACGGCGGCGCCGTACACCGCCTGGGATCCGGAGGTGACGAAGACCGAGAGCAGCGCGAAGAGCGTCATCGTCGTGGGCAGCCCGAGCGCCTGGCCCCGGATCTGGGCCCGCTGGCCCGCGCCGAACCGGGTGAAGTCGGGGATGTTCAGCGACAGGGTGGACCAGAAGGCGATCATCCCCATCAGGGACGGGAAGAAGACGGGCCAGAACTCGGCGCCCCAGCCCAGCTCGGACGGCTGGTCGAGCAGCGGGCCGAGGCCGCCCGCCTTGACGGTGATCCAGACCAGCAGTACCAGCGCGCCGACGATCACGAACGGCGCCGCCCAGTTCTCGAACCGCCGCAGGGTGTCCATCCCCCGGTAAATGATGGCGAGTTCGAGCGCCCAGAAGAGCAGGAAGCAGAGCCAGAGCGTCCAGGGCTGGCCGCCGATCCGGGACGCGTCCGTCCAGCCACCGAAGATCTTGCCGAGCAGCACGAAGATGCCCTGCCCGCCGATCCAGGTCTGGATCCCGAACCACGCGCAGGCGACGGCGGCCCGGATCAGCGCGGGCAGATTGGCGCCGCGCAGCCCGAAGGAGGCGCGGGCGAGCACCGGGAAGGGGATGCCGTACTTGGGTCCCGCGTGCCCCGTCAGCAGCATCGGGAGGAGCACGATCACATTGGCCAGGGCGATCGTGAGGACCGCCTGCTTCCAGTCCATGCCCAGGGTGACCAGGCCGGACGCGAGCAGCCAGGACGGGATGTTGTGCGCCATGCCGATCCAGAGGGCGGCGAAGTTGTACGTCGTCCAGCGGCGCTCCGCCACCGGGACGGGCAGCAGATCGGCGTTGACGAAGCGGCTGTCCTCGGGGACCGCGCCGGGCGGCAGCTCGACGCGGCCCCGCGGGTCGCCTATCGGTCCTTCGGCGGAGGGAGCGGGCGGTACGGTCGCGGTCATGACGGCGGGACCCTTCGTTCGAGGGCGGATGTCGGGGACGTCGAACGAGGCCGTGCGGGCGGCGGGTTGACCGGGGGTGTCAGTCCTGGAGCGCCGGGATGATCTCGGCGCCGTACGCGTCGATCACCGCCTCCTTCGCGTCGTGCATGTCGTAGACGGCGAACTGGTCGACGCCGAGCGCGCGCAGCGCCTTCAGCTTCTCGATGTGCGCCTCGGCGGGACCGAGCAGACAGAAGCGGTCCACGATCTCGTCGGGGACGAAGTCCGCGGACGGGTTGCCGGTCCGGCCGTGGTGGCTGTAGTCGTACCCCTCGCGCGCCTTGATGTACGTGGTCAGCGCGTCCGGTACGAGCCCGGAGTGCTCCCCGTAGCGCGCGACGAGGTCGGCGACGTGGTTGCCGACCATCCCGCCGAACCACCGGCACTGCTCCCGCGCGTGGGCGAGGTCGTCGCTCACGTAGGCGGGCGCGGCGACACAGATGGTGATCGCGTCCGGGTCGCGTCCGGCGTCGGAGGCCGCGGTGCGGACGGCCTTGACCATCCACTCGGTGAGGAACGGGTCGGCGAGCTGGAGGATGAAGCCGTCGGCCT
This sequence comes from Streptomyces sp. NPDC056987, assembly GCF_042673865.1. Lineage (NCBI taxonomy): Bacteria > Bacillati > Actinomycetota > Actinomycetes > Kitasatosporales > Streptomycetaceae > Streptomyces > Streptomyces sp. NPDC056987. The sequence continues at coordinate 333,646 of NZ_JBHURV010000001.1, read as the reverse complement.
TCCGCCCGGCGAGCGCGAGCGCCTTGGGCCCGTACGCCGCCATCCACACCGGCAGTCTCCCGTCCCGGACCCACGGCAGCCGCAGGGTGCTGCCGTCGACGGTGGCCTCGCGGCCCTCCGCCAGATCGCGGATGACCCCGATCGACTCGCCGAGGGTGGCGAGGGTGTTGGGTTTGCGGCCCGCGACGCGCATCGCCGAGTCGCCGCGGCCGATGCCGCACACGGTGCGGTTGCCGTACATCTCGTTGAGCGTGGCGAAGGTGGAGGCGGTCACCTCCCAGGTCCGGGTGGACGGGTTGGTGACCATGGGGCCCACGGTCAGGGTGGTGGTGTGTTCCAGGATGCGGCTGTAGATGACGAACGGCTCCTGCCAGAGCACGGCCGAGTCGAAGGTCCAGCCGTACCGGAAGCCGTTGCCCTCCGCGCGCCGCATGAGGTCGACGACGTCGGAGGAGGGCGGGTCGGTCTGGAGGACGAGTCCGAAGTCCATGGCGGTCGCTCCCGGGTTCAGAGGTACTGGCAGAGGGCGCGGGGGGTGTACTGGCCGTGTCCGGCCCGGCCGGTGAACTGCCGCCGGTCGATGACGAGTTCACCTCGGGAGAGCACCGTCTCGACCCGGCCGGTGAGGCGCTTGCCCTCGTACGCGGAGTAGTCCACGTCCATGTGATGGGTCTCGGCGGACACGGTCTGCCCGGCGCCCGGGTCGTAGATGACGACGTCCGCGTCGGCGCCCGGCGCGATGGTGCCCTTGCGCGGGTAGAGGCCGAACATCCGGGCCGGGGCGGCGCAGGCGATGTCGATCCAGCGGCGCCGGGTGATGTGCCCGTCGACCACGGCCTGGTGGAGCAGGTCCATGCGGTTCTCCACGCCGGGCAGCCCGTTGGGGATCTTGGAGAAGTCGCCGCGGCCCATCTCCTTCTGCCCGGAGAAGCAGAACGGGCAGTGGTCCGTGGAGACCACCTGGAGGTCGTCGGTGCGCAGCCCCCGCCACAGGGCCGCCTGGTGTTCCTTGGGCCGCAGCGGGGTGGAGCAGACGTACTTGGCGCCCTCGAACTCCGGTTCCGCCAGGTTGTCGGTGGAGAGGAAGAGGTACTGCGGGCAGGTCTCGCCGAAGACGGGCAGCCCCTTGTCCCGGGCGGCGGCGAGTTCGGCGACGGCCTCCTCGGCGGAGACGTGGACGACGTAGAGCGGCGCGTCCGCGACCCGGGCGAGCTGGATGGCCCGGTGGGTGGCCTCGGCCTCCAGCAGGACCTTGCGCACCTCGCCGTGGTAGCGCGGGTCGGTGTGGCCTGCGGCCAGGGCCTGTTCGACGAGGACGTCGATGGCGATGCCGTTCTCGGCGTGCATCATGATCAGCCCGCCGTTGTGCGAGGCGCGCTGCATGGCCCGCAGGATTTGGCCGTCGTCGCTGTAGAAGACGCCCGGATAGGCCATGAACAGCTTGAAGCTGGTGACGCCCTCCTGGACGAGGAGGTCCATCTCCTTGAGCGAGCCCTCGTTGACGTCCGCCATGATCATGTGGAAGCCGTAGTCGATGGCGCAGTTGCCGTCGGCCTTGGCGAACCAGGCGTCGAGCCCCGCGCGCAGCGACTGGCCCGGGGACTGGATGGCGAAGTCCACGATGGTGGTGGTGCCGCCCCAGGCGGCGGCCCGGGTGCCGGTCCCGAAGGTGTCGGCGGCGAAGGTGCCGCCGAACGGCATCTCCATGTGGGTGTGCGCGTCGACACCGCCCGGGATGACGTACTTGCCGGTGGCGTCGATCGTACGGCCGGCGGTCCAGCCCTCGGCCACGTCGGAGCCGCTCGCGGCGAGGGCGACGATCCTGCTGTCCTCGATCAGGACATCGGCGTGGGTCTCGTCGGCGGCGGTGACGACGAGTCCGCCGCGGATCAGGGTGCGGGTGCTGCTCATGGTGGTGGCGCTCCCTTTCGTACGGTCGGTGGAGGGGGCGGGGTGCGGGCCGGCCGCGTACGACCGGTTCGTCCCGGTCCGGACCGGGACGGGAAGGACCGGGGCGTACGCGGCCGGGCGGATCGCCGGATCAGGCGCTCCGCAGGGCCAGTTCCAGGATCGCGGCGCCCTCTTCCGCCTCGGCGACGGTCAGCGAGAGGGGCGGGGCGATCCGCAGCACGCTGGTGTGGTGGCCGCCGCCCTTGCCGATCAGCAGCCCGCCCTCGCGGGCCGCCTCCAGGACGGCCGAGGCGGCGCGCGGCGCCGCCTCCCCGGTCACGGGGTTGATCAGCTCGATGCCGATCATCAGTCCCCGGCCGCGTACCTCGCGTACGGAGTCGACGCCCGCGCCGATGGCCCGCAGCCGCTCGATGAGCAGGCCGCCGACGCGGCGGGCGTTGCCCTGGAGGTCGTGCTCCTGGAGGTAGGAGAGGTTGGCGAGGCCCGCCGCCATGGTGACGGGGCTGCCGCCGAAGGTCGAAATGGAGTTGGCGTCCAGGCAGTTCATGATGTCGGCACGGGCGACGACGCCCCCGACGGACATGCCGTTGCCGATGCCCTTGGCGAAGGTGAGCAGGTCCGGCGGGCCGTTCCCGGCGTGCGCCTGCCAGCCCCAGAAGTGTTCGCCGGTGCGGCCCCAGCCGGTCTGCACCTCGTCGCTGATCCACAGGATGCCGTGCCGGTCGAGGACTTCGCGGAAGGCGGCGTACAGACCGTCCGGCGGCGCGGTGAACCCGCCGACGCCCTGCACCGGTTCGGCGATCAGCGCGGCGGGCGTACGGGTGTGGCCGAGCAGGTCCTCCAGGTCGGCGACGCACGCTTCGATGAACCGCTCGTCGGTGAGTCCCGCGTACGGGCCGCGGTTGCGGACGCCGCCGTGCACGTAGAGGGTCTGGAGCGGGGAGAGCCCGGTGGGCGACCAGCCGCGGTTGCCGGTGACGGCGACGGTCGAGAAGGACCGGCCGTGGTAGCTGTTGCGCATCGCGAGGACGTGGTTCGAGCCGCGGTGGGCGGTCGCCAGCATCAGCGCGGTGTCGTTGGCCTCGGTGCCGGAGGTGGTGAAGAAGACCCGGGCGTCCGGGATTCCCGACAACGCCGCGATGCGCTCGGCGAGTTCGACCATCGGGCGGTTGAGGTAGAGCGTGGAGGAGTGGATGATCCGGCCCGCCTGCTCGGTCACCGCCTTGGTGACCTCGGGGAGCGCGTGGGCGGTCATCGTGGTGAGGATGCCGCCGAAGAAGTCGAGGTAGCGGTTGCCCTCCGTGTCCCAGACATGGCGGCCCTCGCCGTGGGTGATCTCGATCGGCTCGTCGTAGTAGAGCGCGAGCCAGTCGGGCAGGACGGCGCGGTGCCGGTCGTGGAGGTCGCTCACGGCCGCACCAGCCCCTCGTACGCGTCGGGCCGCCGGTCGCGGTAGAACGCCCACTGTTGGCGCACCTCTTCGATCAGCGCGAAGTCCAGGTCGCGTACGACGAGTTCCTCGGCCTTGTCGCTCGCGGGCTCGCCGACGAACTGGCCGCGCGGGTCGACGAAGTAGCTCGTGCCGTAGAAGTCGTTGTCGCCGTACTCCTCCTGGCCCACGCGGTTGATCGCGGCGATGAAGTACTCGTTGGCGACGGCGGCGGCGGGCTGTTCGAGCTGCCAGAGGTAGCTGGAGAGACCGCGCGAGGTGGCCGACGGGTTGTACACGATCTCGGCGCCGTTCAGGCCGAGCTGGCGCCACCCCTCGGGGAAGTGGCGGTCGTAGCAGATGTAGACGCCGACCTTGCCGACGGCGGTGTCGAAGACGGGCCAGCCGGCGTTGCCGGGCTTGAAGTAGTACTTCTCCCAGAACCCCTTGACCTGGGGAATGTGGTGCTTGCGGTACTTGCCGAGGTACGAGCCGTCGGCGTCGATCACCGCCGCGGTGTTGTAGTAGAAGCCGGACTGCTCGATCTCGAAGACCGGGACCACCATGACCATCCCGGTCTCCCGGGCCAGCTCGCGCATCCTGGTGACGGTCGGACCGTCCGGGACGGGCTCGGCCCAGCGGTAGTGCTCGGGCTCCTGCACCTGGCAGAAGTAGGGGGCGTTGAAGACTTCCTGGAATCCGATGATCTCCGCGCCCTGCCGGGCCGCCTCGCGGGCGTGCTCCTCATGCTTGGCGATCATGGATTCGGTGTCGCCCGTCCAGGTCGCCTGGACGAGTGCGGCGCGTACGACTCGGGCCACGAGCTGCTCCTTCGGCGGGTGCTCCGGTCAGCTGCTTCGGTCAGCTCTACGCACGTAGATCTGCGTAGGAGGAGAACGTAAGCCCCGGTTCACACGGGGGCAAGACCATCGTCGTTAACCCGCAGAGTCGATCAAGTTTCACACCCGAGCGGTCGACACCGGGCAGCCCGGCCGGAGGCGGGCCGACCGGTTCTCAGCCTGCCGCGATTCCCGCCACCCGTAGAGCATGCACCACATCGCGCTCGCGGGAGGCCGACACGGCGCGCGCCGCGTCGAGAAGGCGCGGGACGAGCCGGCGCGGATCGGGTGCGGCGACGAGCGCGGAGTCCGCCGGCGGACGCGCCTGTACGAACGCGCTGAGCAGCGCCCGCGCCTCGGTTGCGCGGCCCGCCTCGTCCAGCGCGAGCACGGCGTCGGTGATCTCCCCGGCCGGCCGGGAGACGCCCTGGCGCAGCAGCTGGCCGCAGTCGTCGTCGCGCCCGGCGGCGGCGAGCGCCCCGGCCGCCGCGGCGAGCTGCGCGGGCGGCAGGAAGGCGGCCTCCCAGAGGAGTTCGGACCAGTCGGCGCCGAGCCCGGCGCGGTGCAGCTCGGCGGCAAGCAGGGGCAGCTGCTCGGGTGGGCTGCCCGCGGCCTCGCAGAGCACGACGTGCGCCTCGCCCGTCCGGCCCTCGGCGCGGAGCCTGCGCAGCGCGCCGACGATCCGGTCGGCGGCGCGCCGGTCCTCCGGCGAGGGCGAGGGCGACGCCGCGGGCCCGGCGGACGCGGTACGTGGCGCGGCGACGGGCGCGCCGCCGAACCGGGCGCCACGCGGGGTGGCGGACGCGGCGGGCGGCGGCGCCGGGAGGACGGTCGCGGGCGGCGGCTCGCCGGCCCGCCGGGCCCTGCCGGTGTCGTAGGCCGCGTCGGCATCACCGGACCGGTAGGGCTCGTAGGGCTCAGAGGCCTCGTACGCCTCGTAAGTTTCATCGACGTCCAGCCCGGCGAAGCGGGCGCCGCGCGGCTTGCGCTTCTTCGGCGGGGGCCCGGCCCGGCCCGCGGCGGGGCCGGGGCCCGCGCCCTCCCCGGCGGTGCCGGGGCCGGGGGCCGTACCGCCGGTGCGGCGGCGGCCGCCCCAGCGCGTCCGGCCCCGCTCGGTCCGGCCGGACGCATCGCCGCGGGCCGCAGGTTCCCGGCCGTACGCGCCCGGAGCCGCGCCGGTGTCCGGATCGGCGCCCGGGTCCGCGTCCGTACGCATGTCGTTGCCGGCGCCGATGCCACCGCCGGTGTCGGTGTCGGTGTCCGCGACCGGATCCGCCGCCGGCTCCGGCAACGCCCGTATCCTGGAACGGAGTTCGGCGCAGCGGGCAGTGGCGCGGGCGAGGTCGTCGCGGACCCACGCGAGATCATGGGTGAGCTGCTGCTCGCCCGGCGCGCCCTCGGGGGTGGTGCGGAGCAGCCGGACCAGTTCCTCGGCCCGGCCCGCCGCGGCGGTCCGCTCACGGTCCATCAGCCGCAGCCGCTCCGCGAGCGCCGCGCCGTTGCCGGGGAGCCGGTCGTACGCCAGGGCGGAGGCGGTGTGGAGCCGCCGGGCCCGCTCGGCCTCCGCGGCCGCGTCGACGGGCTGCGTGTCGCGTCCGGCCGTGTAGTCCTGGAGCAGCGACTCCACCACGTCCCACGGCGGGATCTCGGCACCGCCGAGACAGGCCCGCAGGCCCTCGGGGTCGCGGTGGAGGAAGACTCCGTACCAGCCGGCGCCGGGGTCGAGCAGCGTCGTCAGATCCTTTAAGTACCGAGCGAACGTCCCGATCTCCACCGGGAGTTGCCGCACCGCCATCGCTGTCTCGCCCCTCCCCGAGCCGAAGAGGACTCTCCGGTCCGAGGCATTCGACCTCAGTCGTGTTACAGGACGAATACAGACAGTTTTCCGGGAGGGTGCGATGCCCTCATCGTCCCCGCCGGTGCGATGCCCTCAGCGGCCGCACGTCAGAACGTGACGGCGATCCCGGTGTGCGGCCGCTTGCCGCGCCGTACGACCATGGCGGGCCAGTCGGTCAGCCAGAACTGCCAGGTGTACTTGCGGGCGAGGAGGCGCCTGACCCGCTCCAGATCCGCCCCGTCGAGCAGCCGCGCCGTCCCCTCGGCGCTCGGCGCGCCGGGGGCGATCCGCCCGCGCAGCGTGCACGCGGTGACCACGGCGCGGGGGTTGGCGCGGATCCGCTTGACCTTCCAGGAGTCGGACCGGGTCCAGACGAACAGCTCGCCCCCGTCCACGGCGTGCCAGACGGGGGTGGCGACGCCGGTCCCGTCCTTGCGGTAGGTGGTGAGACTGACATAGCGGCTGCGGCCGAGCTCATCAAGGGTCGTCACGCACGCGAGCGTACGCGAGGGACACCGCCCCGGCCACGGCCTCAGGCGGCCGGCAGCGACACCAGCGCGCAGCTCTCGGCGATCCGGTCCATGGACAGCCCCAGCGCCCCGGCCAGCGCGGCCACCGTGAAGAAGGCGGGCGTCGGGGCCCGGCCGGTCTCGATCTTGCGCAGCGTCTCCGCGGAGAGCCCGGCGACGGCGGCGACCTCCACCATGCTCCGTGAGCCACGCGCCTCGCGGAGCAGACGGCCGAGCCGTTCGCCGCGTTCACGCTCTTCCGGGGTGAGGGGGGTTCGCACCATTGCGTCATTGTAATACCGCCCTGATAATTCCCGCACACCCCGCCGACCGGTAAAGTTATTGGAATGGTGGAGATCAAGACCGATGCGTCCCTGGACGCCATGCGGGGAGCGGGCCGGGTCGTCGCCCAGGCACTGGCGGCCGTACGCGAGGCCGCCGCCGTGGGGGTCACGCTGCGCGCCCTCGACGAGACCGCCCGCGCCGTGCTGCGTGAGGCGGGGGCCGGCTCACCCTTCCTCGACTATCACCCCCACTGGGCGCCCACCCCCTTCCCCGCCGTCATCTGCGCCTCCGTCAACGACGCGATCGTGCACGGCATCCCCGGCTCCTACCGGCTGGTCGACGGCGACCTCGTGTCGATCGACTGCGGCGCGGTCCTCGACGGCTGGGTGGGGGACGCGGCGGTCAGCTTCACGGTCGGCCGCGCCCGCCCGGACGACCTCCGGCTGATCGACACGTCGTACGAGGCGCTGGGGGCGGGCATCGCCGCGGCCCTGGTCGGCAACCGGATCGGCGACATCGCGCACGCGATCGGCCGGGTCTGCCGCGCGGCGGGGTACGGCATCCCCCACGGCTTCGGCGGCCATGGCGTGGGCCGCACCATGCACGAGGACCCGGGCGTCCCCAACGAGGGACGCCCGGGTCGCGGCCTGCGGCTGCGCCACGGCATGGTGCTGGCGATCGAGCCGATGCTGACGGGCAGCGGTACGGACCGCAGTTACACGGCCCGCGACGGCTGGACGGTCCGCACCCTCGACTCCAGCCGTGCCTCCCACACGGAGCACACGGTGGCGATCACCGACGAGGGCCCCCGGATCCTGACGGCGCTCTGAGACACCCCGCGCCCGCCGTGCCGGACGTCCGGCCCCGCACCGGACGTCCGACCTGTGCTGCCGGTCAGTTGAGCGGTTCGATCCAGACGTTCCTGAAGCGCACCTTGTTGCCGTGGTCCTGGAGCCGGATCGCACCCGCCGCGGCCGATTCGGCGTCGCCGGCGCCGGTCGGCCCGTCCACCGCCACCTTGTCGTGGACCGTACGGCCGTTCCACTCCACGGTGATCCTGGCGTCCTCGGTCTTCCGGCCCTCGGCGTCGAAACGGGCCGCGCGGAAGACGATGTCGTACGTCTGCCAGGTTTCGGGCGGTGTGCCGGCGTTCAGGTCCGCGGCCTTCTTGTTGTAGATCGCCCCGGCCTCGTTCACCGCCAGTTTCTCCACACCGTACGAGTCCAGGATCTGGATCTCGTACCGCTCCTGGAGGTAGACGCCGCTGTTGCCGCGGTCCTGTCCCGTGACGTCGTCCGGCAGCTTCGGCACCCGGAATTCGGCGTGCAGCCTGAAGTCACGGAAGGACTGTTTGGTGCGGATGTCGCCGCAGCACACCTCGATGGAGTTCTCGGCGGTGCGCGGCCATTCGACACTGCGGCCGTCGGTGTGCTGCCAGGCGGTGGAGACGCTGCCGCCGGAGAACAGGTCGATACGGCTGCCCGGCTTGCGCACCTCGATCATGTCGAGGTTGACGTGGCCGGTGTCCTCGGGCCGGTATGTGTAGGTGACGGTGTTGCGGCCCTTGTTCAGGGTGAACCGCTCCGTCTGCGTGGACCAGCGGTTCCAGGCGCCGGTGGAGGGGAAGCCGGCCTGCCGCGCCTGCCCGCCGTTGACGGCGACACCGATGGTCTTGGTTCCGGTGAAGGGGTTGGGGCCGTTGGCGTAGCGCAGTGCCACGTCGTACTCGCCCTTCGCGGGTACGTCGATCTCGAAGGTGGCGGTGGCTCCCTGGGTGCCGAAGCCGTCCACGAAGCCGCCACCGGTGTACCCGGCGTGTTCGGTGTCGATGTCCGCCCCGCCGGAGAGCCGCGCCGACTCGGCGTCGTACGAGGTGACGGGCTGCTCGGGTCCCGGGCGGGCGTTCAGGGTGTACCAGGCCTCGGTGGACCAGAGCTGCTCACCCGTCGCCGAGGCGAACGGGCGCGGCGAGCGGACGTGCACCACCCGGTCGGTCTTCAGGCCCGGGATGGTGAGCCGGACCGTGCGCCGGTCGTCGGAGAGCCGGGCGGCCGAGACGGGCAGGACCTCTTCGTCGATCTTGGGGCCCCCGTACGCCGGGGTGGGGACGTAACGCCACTGCTCGACGGAGTAGGCGCCGTCGGTCAGTTTGGCGGCCGTCTCCTCCGACAGGGGCTGGGTGTAGGTGAGTTCGAAGCCGTCACGGGTGGCGCGCATGGTCTTGATGTCGAACGCGGTCTTGCCGTTCGGCGTGAGTTTCTGCAGGCCGAAGCGGAGCTTGCCCTCCTGGCCCCAGTTGCCCTCGGCGCCGAGGCCGCCCGCGTAGATCGCGCCGTCCGGGCCGGTGCTGATCCGGGTGATGCCCGCTTCCAGGCCCTGGGTGTGCCGGAACACCGCGCCCTGGTACTCGCCCTTCACCTTCTCCAGGTCGGCGCGCTGGAGGCCGCCGTAGGTGACGTCGCCGAAGAGCATCTGCCCGGCGAAGGGCCCCTTCTTCAACAGCATCGGCGTGCTGGGCGAGTTGGCTATCTCGTTCTGCGGCAGCCAGAGCACCGGCTTGGTGACCGTACGGTCGTCGAACGGGCCGTCCGGGTTGGTGTAGTGGTTGAAGAACCGGTCCTTCTTGACGTGGAGCAGCTTGGATGCGGGCAGCCAGCCGCCCTGGTTGTCGGTGACGAACAGCTCATCTCCCGGGCCCCGTCCGATCCCGTTCGGCGTGCGGAGGCCGCCGGCCAGGTAACTGACCTTCCCGGTCTTCCTGTTGACCTTGACGGTGGTGCCGCGGTTGGGGGCGGGCTGCGGGTTGGTCGTCGCGCCGCCCTGGTTGATGGCGACGGACAGGTTCAGATAGAAGTTCCCGTCCTCGTAGAGCAGTCCGAAGGCGAACTCGTGGAAGTTACCCCCGTACGGCCACTCGGCGATCTTGCGGATCTCGTCCGGGGAGTTGTCACCCTTGGTGTCGGACAACTCGGTCAGCTGGTGCTTCTCGGAGACGTACAGCTTTCCGTCGACGTACTTGATCCCCATCGGCTCCTTGAGGCCGCCGGCGATCTTCGTGTACGTGACCTTCTCCGGACCGGTGTTCCCCGTCACGTTGTCGAGGACGTACACCTCCCCCTCCGACTTGGTGCTGCCGCCCCAGGTGGTCACGGCGAGCCGGCCGCCCGGCAGCCAGTCCATGGCGGAGACCTGCGGCTCGAAGCCCTCCGGGCGCAGGTCGGTGAGGGTGTAGCCGGGGTTGACCGAGGTCAGCGGGAGGCCGTCGCCGGGGGTGTCGTACGTCCCCTCGCACTCCTTGCGGCCGGGGGCGGTGACCCGTACGACGCCGGCGTCGGTGCTGAGCACGGAGTTCGGGACGAGGGTGAAGGAGTCCGCGCCCGGCGGCTTCCACTGGAGGGTGACCTGCTGTTCGCCGCCCCGGTCGAAGTGGTCGATCCGCAGGGGGTGGTAGCCGGGGGCAAGGGAGATCTCGCCGTCCTTGGGCTCGGCGCCGTGCAGCCCGTCGTGGTCGATGACCTTCTTGTCCCCGACGAAGAGCCGGGAGCCGTCGTCGCTGATCAGGCGGAAGGCGTACGTGCCGTCCGCGGGGACGTCGATGTTGCCGATGATCTGCGAGACGAAGTTGTCGGTGAAACCGAAGCCCTCGGTGGAGGACCAGTCGACGGTGGGGATCAGCTTGTCGACGTTGGGGGTCTGGGCGGGTTTGAGATCGCAGAGCTTGCTCAGCGGGGACTGGATGTCGAAGACCCGGAGGGTGACCCCGGGTTCCTGGGGCGGCAGGTCCCCGAAGGGTCTCTCCTCCGCCTCGGCGGCCGGCGCCGTGAGACCGCCGGTGAGAAGCGCCGCGAGGAACAGCCCGGCGAGTCTTCGGGGGCGGCGGCGATGGCTGGGGGCGCTCTGGTGCGTGCGGGGCGTCACTCTTCCTCCTGCTGTGCGCTGCGAGGCAGCGCGGCCGGGGACGGACCTTCCGTGCAAGTGCCGCGATCGGCGGTGTCCGCCCCGAAGGAGCGTCGTCCGGTGCACTGCGCTCGCTTCGCTCGCTCCGTCTCGGCGTTTTGACACGCCTTTCGGATGCCGAGCGCGATCGCACGGCCGCCGGAAGCCCTTGTAGCGGAGCTACCAGGGCTTTTGGCCAATGCCGCGAGTGTGCGTGCTGGACGGCGTGACGGGCGGAGCTTGCCGGGAGGGGCACTGGAGCGACGCCCAGCGTACGAAGAGTGCACCGAACCGTCCACACTTTGTCCTCGATGAGTTGAAACTCGCGGGGCGCTCGGTGCGGACGGTGCCGCCGCGCCCGGGCGGGCGCGGCGGGTCAGGGTGGCGGGTCAGGCCGGGTGCGTCGGGGTCAGGGCTTGCCGCCCGCCGGGTGGACGACCATCGCCGAGCCGCCGCCCCTGCGTACCGTCTCGGCCGCCGCCAGCCAGCGGCCGTCCGGCAGCCGCTGCACCCCGGTGGCCGCGCCGATCTCCGGGTTCTGGGTGAACGTGTGCCCCAGCGCCTCCAGTTGCTGCCGCACCGGGCTGTTCCACAGCCCCGGCTCCAGCTCGGTCGAGGCCGTGTTGCGCTGGCTCGCGCGGGGCGCGGCGATCGCCTCGACCAGCGGCAGGCCGCGGTCCAGGGTCCCGGTCAGCGTCTGGAGCACGGTGGTGATGATGGTCGCGCCGCCCGGCGAACCGACCGCGAGGACCGGCTTGCCGTGCCGGTCCAGGACGATGGTCGGGGAGATCGACGACCTCGGCCGCTTGCCGGGACCCGGCAAATTCGGGTCGTGGACCGCCGGGTTGGCCGGGGCGAACGAGAAGTCCGTCAGCTCGTTGTTGAGCAGGAAGCCCCGCCCCGGCACGGTGATCGCGCTGCCGCCCGTGGACTCGATGGTCAGGGTGTACGCGACGACGTTGCCCCACTTGTCGGCGACCGTGAGGTGGGTGGTGTTCTCGCCCTCGAAGGTGGTCGGCGCGGCGGTGCCGCCCGGCGCGCACGGTGTCGGATCGCTCGGATCGCCGGGCGCCAGCGGGCTCTTGAGGACCGCGTCGTCCTTGATCAGGCAGGCGCGGGAGTCCGCGAAGCGCCGGGAGAGCAGCCCCTTCGTCGGTACGTCCTCGAAGGCCGGGTCCCCGACCCAGCGGCCCCGGTCCGCGAAGGCGATCCGGCTCGCCTCGATGTAGCGGTGCAGGTACACCGCCTGTGACGCCTTCGAAAGGTCCGTACGGGACAGGATGTTGAGCGCCTCGCCGACGCTGGTGCCGCCGGAGGACGAGGGCGCCATGCCGTACACGTCGAGCCCGCGGTAACCGACCTTGGTGGGTGCCTGGCTCTTCGTGCGGTACGCGGCGAGGTCCCGCGTGCTCAGGTCGCCCGCGCGCACCGTACGGTCCGCCGCCGGGTCGACCGGCGGGGTGCGCACCGTGCGGACGATGTCGCGGCCGAGCGCGCCCCGGTAGAGGAGGCCGGTGCCCTCGCGCCCCAGTTCCCGGTAGGTGCGCGCCAGATCGGGGTTCTTGAAGACCGAGCCCACGACGGGGAGTTGGCCGCCGGGCAGGAAGAGCTTCGCGGTGTCGGGGAAGTCCGCGAACCGCGCCTGGTTCGACTGGGTCTGGGAGCGGAAGGTCGCGTCGACGGTGAAGCCGTCCTTCGCGAGCCGCTCCGCGGGCTTCAGCACCTGGCCGAGGGAGCGGCTGCCCCATGCGTCGAGGGCGGTCTCCCAGGTGGCCGGGGTGCCCGGGGTGCCGACGCCGCGACCGCTGGTCACGGCCTCCGCGAACGGGATCGGCACCCCGTTCTCCAGGAAGAGCGAGCGGTCCGCGGAGGCCGGCGCGGTCTCGCGGCCGTCGATGGTCCGCACCGTACGGGACCTGGCGTCGTAGTAGACCAGGTAGCCGCCCCCGCCGATGCCCGCGGAGTACGGCTCGGTGACCCCGAGCGCCGCCGCGGTGGCGACGGCCGCGTCCACGGCGTTGCCGCCCTGCCGGAGCACCTCGATGCCGGCCGCGGAGGCGTCGGCGTCGACGCTGGCGACGGCTCCCCCGGACCCCGTGGCGACCGGCACCTTCACGGGCGGCACCGGGGTGGGCGGGGCCGGTGCCGCCCCGGGCGGCGCCTCCGCGGCTATCGAGAGCAGCGCGGCGGTGACGGCCGCGAGCGAGAGATTCCGCGCGGTGGAGCGACGCATCAGGTACCTCCGTCGGCGAGGGAGCCGGTCGGTGACTGTCGCGCGCAGCGTAACCGCGGGACACCGGCACCGTCAGGACCGCCTCGGACACGGACACGCTCTACGGCTACGATGCGCGCCCATGAATGACGACATACGCAACATCGTGCTCGGCGTGGTCGCCACGGGGGTCAGTGCCGCGCTGGGCTGGATCGCCCGCAGCTACCTCTGGCGGCGGAAGCTGCGCAGGAAGCAGGCGTTCTTCGGGCTGCCGGCCAACTCCGAGTGTCTGCTGGTCGTCAACCGGAAGGCGGGCAGCGACGGCACCGTCCACCGCAACGACGTCTCCGCCCTGCTGGAACTCTCCGCGCTGATCAAGGACTGCGGCGCGCACGCCGACATCGTCCAGCACGACACCGCGCGCCAGGGCTTCGGGGAACGTACGGAGTTCTGCCTGGGAGGCCCCTCCTCCAATCGGCGGATGGCGGCACATCTGTCATCCCTGCTGCCGGGCATCCGGGTGAACACGGACTCCGAGCCGGTGTCCGAGCGGGGCGCCTTCCGGATCGGGACCGACCGCCATCTCGCGGAGCCCGGCGTCAGTGAGTACGTGCTGCTGGCGCGGCTCACCGTCGGGGAGGGCGCGCGGCCCGTCTTCCTCTGCTGCGGCCAGCGGTCGATCACCAACCAGGCGGCCACGCGCTATCTCGCCCGCCACCACGAACGGCTGGCCCGCAAGTACGGCGACGGTTCGTTCTGTCTGCTGCTGAAGGTGGTGAACTCGCAGGCGTACGGCCCCGATGTGGTGGAGCTGGTCGCCGATGTGACCCGCGCGGCCCGGACCCCGCTGCCGGAGCCGACACCCGAGCCCGCCGAGTAGCGGCGGTCGGGGCGCGTGGGTGGGCCGGGGCACAACCCGACCGGCGGACAGCTGACCTTCCTCCCGGGCGCCGGGCCCGGCCTCCGGGCCGGGTACCGCCGCCGTACGGGAAGTGATCACCGGCTGTCTGCCGGGCGGGTCACTGCCCTGTGCGCTACTGCCCTCCCGGCAGCAGCGTCCCTGTCCCGGCCGGGGCGGCTTCCACGGCCTCGGTTCTCGGGTTGTGCCGCTGACGCCCGGCCAGCCAGTGGGCGAACCAGGAGAGCAGCATGCACATCCCGATGTAGATCGGTGAAATCACCATCACCACAGGGATGAACGGCAAATCGTAGTCGAGATTCGAGGCGATGAGCTTGCCGGCATGGAGGAACTCCTCGTAGGTGATGAGATAACCGAGCGATGTGTCCTTGAGAGCGACCACCAACTGGCTGATGATCGTGGGCAGCATGGCGCGGACCGCCTGCGGCACCAGCACGTACGTCATGACCTGCGTCTTGCGCATGCCGAGCGCGTACGCCGCCTCCCGCTGACCGCGCTCCACCGCGTGGACTCCGGTACGGAAGACCTCGGCGAGCACGGAGCCGTTGTAGAGCGTCAGACCCGCCACCAGCGCGGGCAGGGCCTGCACCTTGAGCGCCACGAAGATGAAGAAGATCATCACCAGTACGGGCATGGCCCGGAAGAACTCGACGAGCAGCGTGGCGAGCAGCCGGACCGGCCGGTGCTCGGAGAGCCGCCCGCAGGCGAGGACCGCGCCGAGCACCAGCGAGAGCACCGCCGCGTACCCGAACGCCTTGAGGGTGTTGCCGAGACCGCGCAGCAGCAGGTCCTGGATCCCCTGGTACGTGAACGGGTCCCACTTGACGGCGGTGAACTGCCCGGTGTCGAAGAGCAGATGGATCAGCCAGCCGAGCAGCGCGGCGATCACGGCGGTCGACACCAGCCCGTAGGCGCGGTGACGGCGCCGGGTACGGGGCCCGGGGATGTCGTAGAGGGCGGTCGACTCGCTCATCGGGCGACCCCCCAGCGCCGCTCCATCAGATGGAACAGCGCGCTGATGGCCAGGGTGATGATGAGATAGCCCACGGCGATCCAGACGAACGACCAGACGATGTTGTAGCCCCTCTCGCTGAGGACCTTGTAGGTGCCGAGCAGTTCGGTGACGCTGAACGCGCCCGCGATCGCGGAGTTCTTGGCCAGCGCGATCAGCGTGGAGCCGACGGGCGGGATGACCGTACGGAAGGCCTGCGGCAGGACGACGTCGCCGAGGGTCTGGCCGAAGCTCATCCCCAGGCTGCGGGCCGCCTCGCCCTGTCCCTTGTGGACGGTGTTGATGCCGGAGCGCAGCACCTCGCAGATGAACGCGGAGGTGTAGCAGCCGAGGGCGAGGACCGCGAAGAGCTGGAAGGGCAGGACGAGTCCGAAGCGCGGCAGCCCGAGGACGACGGCGAAGAAGAGCAGCGTCAGGGGGGTGTTGCGCAGCACGGTGACCCATACGGTGCCGAAGGCGCGCAGGGCGCGTACGGGCGACACCCGGAACGACGCCATGACGAAGCCGAGGGCGAGCGCCAGCAGGGAGGCGTAGACGGTCAGTTCGAGCGTGCCGAGGAAACCCTCGCCGTAGAGGGCGAAGTTGTCGGTGAGTACGTCCATGGCGCGGCCTCAGCTCGCCGGGTAGCGGTCGATGGGCGGCGGCGGGGTCGCCTTGCGGCCGGAGAGGCCGAGGGTCGCGTCGTACGCCTTCTGCCAGTCGCCGTTGCGCTCGTGGACGGCGAGGGCGTCGTCGAGCGCGAGGCGCAGCGCGTTGTCGGAGCGGGGGACGCCGATGCCGTACGGCTCCTTGGAGAAGGGCTTGCCGACGACCTTCAGTTCGTGGGGCACCTTGGCGGCGTATCCCTGGAGGATGGTGTCGTCGGTGGTGACGGCGGCGACCTGGTAGGTCAGCAGGTTGTCGACGCAGGCGGAGTAGGTGTCGTACCCGACGAGCTGGACGCGCGGGTAGTCCTGCTGGATGCGCTGGTACGGGGTGGAGCCGGAGGCGGAGCAGACGCGCTTGCCGTCGAGGTCCCGGGGCCCCTCGATGCCGTGCTCGTCGGTGCGGACGAGGAGGGACTGGCCGGCCATGTAGTAGGGGCCGGCGAAGCCGACGAGTTTCTTGCGGTTCTCGTTGATGGTGTAGGTGCCGACGTAGTAGTCGATCTGTCCGTTCTGGAGGGCGGTCTCGCGGTTGGCGGAGGCGATGGTGCGGAACCGGATGGTGGCGGGGTCGAAGCCGAGGGACGCCGACATCATCTTGGCGATCTCGATGTCGAAGCCGGAGTAGACGCCGGTGGCGGGGTCCTTCTCGCCCATGTACGGCTGGTCCTCCTTGGCCCCGACGATCAGATAGCCGCGGCGCTTGGCCTTCTCCCAGGTGGGCGAGGAGGGGAGGCGGAAGCCCCGGTCGACGTGGTAGTGGGGCAGCGCCTCGGGGCGGGGGCCCTTGACGGGCGGGCTGCCGGGCTTGCCGCACGCCGCCACCAGGGGGACGAGGAGGATCAGTACGAGCGCCGCGCCGAGGCGGAGCAGCGGACGTGCCAGCGGGTGTCTCACGGACCGCACCCCCGTCAGTGCTTGAGGATCTTGGAGAGGAAGTCCTTGGCCCGCTCGCTCGCGGGGGCGGTGAAGAAGTCCTCCGGGGTGAGGTCCTCGACGATGCGGCCGTCGGCCATGAAGACGACGCGGTTGGCGGCGGAGCGGGCGAAGCCCATCTCGTGGGTGACGACGACCATGGTCATGCCCTCGCCCGCGAGTTGGCGCATCACTTCGAGGACTTCGTTGATCATCTCCGGGTCGAGCGCCGAGGTGGGCTCGTCGAAGAGGAGCGCCTTGGGGTCCATGGCGAGCGCGCGGGCGATGGCGACGCGCTGCTGCTGGCCGCCGGAGAGCTGCGCGGGCAGCTTGCCGGCCTGGTCGGCGAGGCCGACGCGGTCGAGGAGTTCCCGGGAACGCCGGTCGGCGTCCTCCTTCTTGCGCTTGCGGACCTTGGTCTGCGCGAGGGAGACGTTGGCGAGCACGGTCTTGTGCGCGAAGAGGTTGAACGACTGGAAGACCATGCCCACTTCGGTACGGAGCCGGGCGAGTCCGCGGCCCTCGGCGGGCAGGGGGCTGCCGTCGATGGTGATCCGGCCCGAGTCGATGGTCTCCAGGCGGTTCATCGTGCGGCAGAGCGTGGACTTGCCGGAACCCGAGGGTCCGATGACCACGACGACCTCGCCCCGGTCGACCGTGAGGTCGATGTTCTGGAGGACGTGCAACTGCCCGAAGTACTTGTTGACATCACGCAGCTCGATCAACGGATCGCCGGCCATACGCTGCCCCACCCACTCACTCTCGGCTGTGTCGAGGTCAGCGCAAACTATCCAGCCCGCCAAGGGACTTCGCGTACGACACGCATGGCACGGCGAGAGGGGACATAACCCGTATTTACTGCAGAACGCCGCCCGGGGTCAGGCCTCGGCCGCCTCCGCGTAGACCTGGGACAGCTCGGGCGCCCCGGTGGCGGCCCACTCCTGGCCCGCCTCGACCACCTCGATCTCCCGGCCGGACACCAGCCGCACGACGGGGTGACCGTCCGGCCCGATGTGCCAGACGGCGCCGGGGACGGTGCGGACGAGCACCGTGCCCAGGTAGAGGCCCGCGTCGTTGCCGAGCCAGGGCAGCTCCTCCGGATCGTCGCGCCAGCGCGGCGGCAGCTGATCGAGTGCCTCCAACGAGGCCGGGGAGTCGTCCAGTTCCAGACCGTGCCGCCCCGCTCTGGCGCGCAGCAGCTCACACTCGGAGAGGAGTTCCGCCACCCCTTCCGGCTCCCCGACCGCGGAGGAGAGCGGCGCCCCGTCCGCGCCGTCACGCCGCTTGCGCCAGTTGTCCAGAAAGGAGAAATTCATACCGCTCAGCGTGCCACTCCCCCCGTCGGGGCACCACAGGGCGCGCGGAACGCCCACGTCCGGAACGGCCGCGTCCGGGGCGACGGCTCAGACGTCGAGGTCGACCACGACCGGGGCGTGGTCCGAGGCGCCCTTGCCCTTGCGCTCCTCACGGTCCACGTAACTGTCCTTGACGGCGCCCGCGAACGGTCCGTTCCCGTACACCAGGTCGATACGCATGCCCCGGTTCTTCGGGAAGCCCAGCTCGCGGTAGTCCCAGTAGGTGTACGGGCGGTCGTACTTGAGCGGGCGGGGCACCACGTCGCCGAGCCCCCGCTCGCGCAGCGCGGCCAGCGCGGCGCGCTCGGCGGGCGTGACGTGGGTGGCGCCCTCGAAGCGGGACAGGTCCCACACGTCCTCGTCGGCCGGGGCGACGTTGAAGTCGCCGAGGACGGCGAAGGGGCGGGGGCCGGCCGCGTCCTCGGTCACCGCGTCGCGCAGCGCCTCCAGCCAGCGCAGCTTGTACGCGTAGTGGTCGTGGCCGACCTCGCGGCCGTTCGGGACGTAGACCGACCAGAGCCGGACCGGGCCGCAGGTCGCGGAGATGGCGCGCGGCTCCGCGACGCCCTCGTACTCCGGGCCGCCGGGCAGCCCCTTGACCACGTCGGCCAGGCCGGCCCGGGAGATCAGCGCCACCCCGTTCCACCGGCCGGTGGCGTGCACCGCCGATTCGTACCCCGCCTCCCGCAGCGGCTCGGCGGGGAACTGCTCCTCGCCGCACTTGGTCTCCTGGACGCAGAGCACGTCCGTGCCGCTGCTCTCCAGCCAGGCCAGCAGCCGGGGCAGCCGGGCGGTGATCGAATTGACGTTCCAGGTGGCGATGCGCATGCGTGACAGCCTATCGGCGGGGTACGACAGCCGGGGCCGACAGCCCCACCGGCGGCTACAGCTCGGCCGAGGCGCCGGGGGCGAGCCTGCCGTGGTCGGCGCCGCCCAGCGAGCCGATCTGCGTGTCGTAGATGGGCCGGGCGAGGTCCGTGAGCAGCGCGTCGTGGATGTCGAAGGCGCGCACGGGCTTGACCTCGCGTACGTACTCGATCACCTCGGAGATCTTGCTCCACGGCGCCTGGACGGGCAGCAGGAGCGTCTCCACCGGGTGGTCGGGCACGGTGAGCGCGTCGCCGGGGTGGAAGACCGCGCCGTCCACGAGAAAGCCGACGTTGGTGATCCGGGGGATGTCCGGGTGGATCACGGCGTGCAGTTCCCCGTAGACCCGTACGGCGAAGCCCGCCGCGTCGAAGGCGTCTCCGTGCCCCACCGTGTGGACCCGGCCGGGGAAGGCGGCGGACATCCGCTCGGCGACGCTGCGCAGCGTCCACAGCTCGGCCCCCGGGTTGGCCTCCAGACCGGCCCGCAGCCGGTCCTCGTTGAAGTGGTCGAGGTGCTCGTGCGTGACGAGGAGGACGTCCGCGCCGTGTGTCGCGTCCTCCTCCGTGAACGTCCCGGGGTCGATGACGAGCGTGCGCCCGTCCTTCTCCAGCCGGACACAAGCGTGCGTCTTCTTGGTGAGCCTCACCGCTGACCGCCTCCCTGTTCCCTGTTCCGAACCGTTCCCTGTCGAACCGCTGTCCCCCTCTGTGCGCCCTCACCGGCCATCCTGCTACGCCTCCGGCCGGGTCTCCTCCTGGATCACGGTTCTGGCCACGCGGAACGCGGTGTTCGCCGCCGGAACCCCGCAGTACACGGCCGTCTGGATCAGTACTTCCTTGATCTCGGCGGGGGTGAGGCCGTTGCGCAGCGCGGCCCGGGTGTGGAAGGCCAGCTCCTCCATGTGGCCGCCCGCGACGAGCGCGGTCAGCGTCACCGCGCTGCGGGTCCGGCGGTCCAGGCCGTCCCTGGTCCACACCTCGCCCCAGGCGTAGCGGGTGATCAGCTCCTGGAAGTCGCCGGCGAACTCGTCCGCGGCGGCCATGGCGCGGTCCACGTGCGCGTCGCCCAGGACCTGTCTGCGGACCAGCATCCCCGCCTCGAACGGGTCGGCGCGCCCGGAGGCGACGGCCTGGGGCTGCTCGGCGGGGGCGATCTCGGCGACCGGGCCGACCGTCACGGAGACGGAGGGCCGGTCGGGCCGGTCGGGCATCACGGTCAGGCCGGTGGCGGTGTCGGACGGGTTGTACCAGGCGGTGGCGAAATGGTGCACGAGCAGGTCGGTGACGGCGGCGGGCTGCTCGACGGGCGCCAGGTGCGAGGCCCCGGGGACCAGCGCGAGCCGGGCGTCGGGTATCCCCGCGACCAGGGTGCGCGCCTCGGCGGGCCCGGTGACCTGGTCCTCGGCACCGACCAGGACGAGCGTGGGCACGGTGATACGGCCCAGCTCGGCGCGGATGTCGAAGGCGGCGAGCGCCTCGCAGGCGGCGATGTAGCAGCCGGGGTCGGTCGTACGGACCATCTGGACGGCCCATTCGACGATGGCGGGCTGGGCCGCGGCGAAGCCCGGCGTGAACCAGCGCTCGGGCGCGGTCCGGGCCATCGGGTCGAGCCCGTTGGCCCGGACGATCACCCCGCGCTGGCGGAACTCGTCGGCCGTGCCGAACCGGGGCGAGGCCGCGACCAGGGCGAGCGAGGCGACCCGGTCGGGGCGGCGCAGCGCCAGTTCGGCGCCGATGGCCCCGGCGATGGAGCAGCCCACGTAACCGAAGCGCTGGACGCCGAGCCCGTCGAGGGTGGCCAGCAGCCGCTGGGCCAGCTCGGGAACGCTGGTGGCGGGGTGGGCCGGCGCGCCGCCGTGACCGGGCAGGTCGTAACGGAACACCCGCCACTGGCGGGTCAGCTCGGGCACCTGGCGGTCCCACATGTGCCATGTGGTACCCAAGGAGGGGCCCACAACCAGCACAGGGGCTTCTTGGGGCCCGTCAAGGCGGTATTGCAGGGTCTTCGGTGGTGTCTCGCTCACCCGCCCGACCCTCTCATGTCTCACGAGATCTCACGTGGCCAGGGCAAGCTCATCGGCTTTTGTTCACCTCGCGACGACAGGTCCTGCACCGCCTGAGTCCTCAAGGGTCCACGTACACGTTCTCCGGCATCATCACGTGACCGGCCCGGAGTGCGGCCGTCTGGCCCCCTTCTCCCAGTCCCGGCCTCGAACAACCTTCTCCTTGACCACGGCCTCCCAGCTGGTCAGGTGCAGCACGCGGCGGCGCCCCCAGGCTCGGCATCACTCACTTCGGAACCTTCTGACATCTCGCCTACCAGCGGCCTGCGCACTACCCGGGGAGCGAATTGACTTTCCCCCAGTAGGCTGCTGAGCCGTAGCCAGGCAGCCTCCTGCTTACAGCTTCCATCCACAACCAGGCGCCGAGCCTCGGATCCCCGTCGTCGGTTGGTGGTCTTCACATTCGTGTGTCCGGCCCACCGCGCAAGGATGTGGTCCGGCACACCCTTGTTGGCCAGATAGGTAAAGCAAGAGGAACGAGCGTCGTAGATACGAACTCGGCGGAGACCAAGGATCTCCATGAGCCGGTACGCGCGTCGACGGAGCTGCTTGATCGTGAAAGCTTCTCCGGTCTCGTGCACCAGAACGTACCCAGAGCCCGCGTACGCTTCCCCCGCAATTAGCTTCTCCCTGGCCTGGAGAGCTTTGAACGCTTTGAGAGCAGAAAGCACCGGGGTGGGCAACGGAAGTTCACGTTCGCCAGCCATAGACTTAGTATCCTTCTCCACAACGTATCGATTACCCATCATCGTCCGCGTGTTGGCAATAGCGATCGTGGCGTTGTCGAGGTCGACATCCTCCCACCGCAGTCCACAGACTTCAGCGGGGCGCAACCCCATGAGGGATAGCAAAAGTGGAGCATAGAGCCGTTCCCCCGTGATTCCATATACAGCCAGAATCTACTAGGCATACAGCACGCCATGTGCCAAGCGGATGGGGGCGATGAATCGGGCAGATCGGAGTACAGCATTCGAAAGGGACCTCCTCGAGTTGGGGGCTCTGCGATGAGGCCGAGCAGCATGAGGTACCGGCCAGAGTCATGGCCGACCTGTCCGCAGGTCGACTCAAAGCCTGGATACCCTCACTGACCTGGTTTCTTCCGGGACGTTGTACGTTGACATGGTTCCGGAGCAGGTTCCAGTCCTTCGGGGTTCTTTCTCGTCTACCGTCGGCGAATGACAGTCCGAGGAAAGAACAAAGGAAATATCATGCGGCGATTCCTTCAGTGAGGAGCAGGGCCGGGCATGCTCCGCGTTCGCCTGGCTCGGTCGCACCGTGGTGCCGAGTGTGCACGGCGCAAGCGATCAGCCCGGACGATTAGGCCATGTTTTAGAAGCCCCGCCTGCCCGGCGGCGTCCGGCATGCACACTCGCCGCGTTGTCGGAGTCGCCCGAGTACGTCCAGTACCGCCCTTCGGGCGGTCGGCGCTATTTCTGGAACACGGCCGATCCCACAGCCGCCGCGACGGAAGCGGCGCCGGAGTCACTGGCTGTGCTGCAAGGCGTACTCGTGGATCGCCCAAGTCTCAGCAATTTGGAACCCGGAGTGCAGTAGCCGGGCTACAGCGCCTGAGTGTCGCGGAGTCCGCGAGAGCTACGTGATCCTTTTCCAGTGCCAGGGGCGCGGCGCTGCAAGGCCGCGCGGACAGTCGACGTGGTATTAGCCTCGCCGTTTCGGTTGGGCTGAGGTGGCTGCGTTGGTCACCAACTGTTGGGTGGTCGAGGCGATTCTGTTGCCTGGGTATGGTGGAGTCCCGGCGCAATGGTCGGGTTCTCCGGGTCCTTCGGATCGTGGGCGGGCGGGGGGCCGCAGATCAGTCAACCGGTCGGGGCAGTGCGGCGAGGCGGTGGAATGCCGTGGCCAGTTCGTGTCTCCAGGCCCAGGTCGCCGAGATCCGCAGGCGGAGGCGGCGTCCACCGCGAGTGAGGCGCGCGGCAACGTGTAGCAGCCGGTAGCGAAGTTTCTTGGGTTCGGCGGCGGCGAGTTCGCCGTCCAGCAGGAGGACGCGGGTCCAGGCGAGGAGATCGATCGCCGTGAGGCTGAGTTCGAGCCAGGTGGCGTTGACGTCGAAATGGCGGGAAGGAAAGCGGCCGAAGCCAGTGTTCTTGCCGCACCGGATGTGGTCCTCGACGGTGGCGTGACCGCGGTGGCGGACCTCAAGGAACTGCGCGGAACCGCCGCCGGAGTAAGGGGTATCGGTAAGGAATACCTGGTGCCGCAGGCCCTCGTCCTGATCGAACAGGGACAGCTGGGCGCCGGGGTGCGGTCGTTCGCGCCGCACGGTGATGCGGGTGCCGGCCGGGTAACCGGCGAGGTCGACCATGCCGGTCAGTTCGGCGACCTCGGCCCCGTCGCGCAGTGTCCCGTTCTGGTCCAAGGCAGGATGCCAGAGAGCTTCGGGCAGTGAGCGGATTGCGCGACGGACTGGCTCGGTGATGGCGTATCCGACCGAGAACCGCAGGTTCAACCCGTGCTCGCGCAAGGTCCGGATGTGGGTGAGGAAGGCTTTCGCGGATCCGGCGCTGTCGGCGCGGACCAGGATCTGGGTGCCGTACCGGTGAGCGTCGGGGATCTGTGCGAGGGCGTCGTCCAGCACCGCGATGTGATCGGCGGCGGTGTTGGCTCCGGAGTTGCCGGGCCGCAGCCGGCCGGACATGGCCTCGCCGGTGTTCGCGAGGAAACACAGCAGCGGATGAAAGCCGAAGCCGCCTTTGTAAGTGGGCGCGGCCTGTTCCTTTTCCGAGTGGGAGGTGATCAGCGTGGCGTCGAGGTCCAGGACCAGGCCGGGAAGTTCTCGTCCGCCGGCCTGGACGGCGCTGGCCATGAGTGGCAAACCCCCGCTCGTACTGCTGCTCGTATTGATGTTCAGCAGCGGCTTCGGGTTCATCGGCTCGCAGACTCTCGCCAACGCATTGGTCGTCACGCGCTACCCGGACGAGCTCCGTGGCCCCGGCATTGGCTGGGCGCTGTCGATCGGGCGGCTCGGCGCCATCCTCGGCCCATCCCTCGGAGGCTGGATCCTCTCCTGCGGCCTCGACGCGCGCTGGAACTTCTACCTGTTCGCCGTTCCCGGGGTCATCGGGGCCGTGTTGGCTGCGTGCGTCCCCGCAGTGCGCAGCCGGTCGTTATAGTTCAGCCGTGTCAGCGGACCCAACAAGCAAACGCGAGCCGTAGGCGCGCCAGGGGATCCAGTCCGTCGAGATCGCGATGACGGTTCTGCAGGCGCTCGAACGCAAGGCCGGCCCGGCCAGCCTGACCCAGCTAGCCGCCATGAGCGGGATGCAGCCCAGCAAGATCCACCGGTATCTGGTCAGCCTCGGCCGTATCGGCTTCGTCTCCCAGTCGCCGAGTTCCGCTCTCTACGACTTCGGTCCCTCCATGCGGCGTCTGGGCACGGAGGCGCTGCGCCGCATGGACGAGGTCGGCCTGGCCTCCGAGTACCTGCCTGGCCTGCGTGACCGGACCGGCCACGCCGTCAACCTCGCCGTGTGGGGCGACCACGGCCCCGTCGTCGTCCGCTGGAACTACGGCTCCTACGCCCTGCCCATCACCGTGCGGGTCGGGGCGACCATGCCGATGCTCACGTCCTCCATCGGCCGCGTGTACCTGGCCCATCTGCCGACCGTGCTGACCGAGCCCGTCCTGCGCGAGCAGGCCGACACCGCCGCGCAGGCCGACTTGTCGGACGCCGAGATCGAGGCCCTCAAGGAAGAAGTACGCATGCAGGGCTTCGCGGTCACGTCGGGCGGGGTGGTCCCGGGGGTCTCCTCCGTAGCGGCCCCGGTTTTCACGACGGGCGATTCACTTCCCCTTGTCGTGGCCCTCGTTCTGCCTGCCCGCCATGCAACCGAGGCTGCAATCGCTCAACTCGCCCGGGAGCTCTGTGATACGACTGCCGCCGTCTCCGCCGGCATCGGTCACACCTCCGCCACCACTGCTTCGTAGCCACGGCCGCACGAACACGCAAGGCCGCCGCACCCGCCGTCTCTTACACGCCACAGGGGCGCAGAACCACCGACAGCTCTGCGCCCCTTCCCCCACGGCGGACGTCACCGCGCTCACTCTTGGATCAAGCGACGCAGACACCTTCTCCCGCGACCTTTTGGAAGACGTGCGGGTGGGAGACCGTTCCGTCCGGGTAGTTGGCCAACGACTTCCGGAACGCCTCTGTGCCGACGGCTGCGGCCAGTTGAGCTGTCGACTCCCAGACCGCGACGTTCACCAGAACGCGGCTTCCGCCGGTGCCGCGGTGCAGTTGGGTCGAGATGAACCCAGGCTGCTTCTGGAAGTGCTGGGAGTCGGTCTTCCACGCCGCCAGCACCTCGTCGACCTTCCCCTCGGGGGCCACGGAGGTGTTGATCAGGACGACGGGTCCTTCCTTTCCCTGGAGTTGCTTCGGGTACGGAATCGCCTCGTCGAGATTGGCCATCTCGATCATGATTCCTGCTCCTTGTCCCTCAGGGTGGGCCCGCGACGGATCGCCGCGGGTGGAGGTACCTTGCTACGAACAGCGCCCCGCCGGTCCCGGCGAGGTCACTTCCATACCGGGGCACCGTCGGACAGTTCGCTGTCCCCCAGCGCCTCGTAGGTCCGCGCCGCGGCGGGGTGCAGCGACAGGGGCGTGCGTGCCATGTCAGCCGGGACGAGCGGATACGTGACCGGCGAGTGGTCGGCCGGCAGGTGCGCGTACTGCACCTCCAGGGCCCGGCGCGTCATCACCATGCACCAGGTGACGAGGGCGGCGACGTCGTCGTCCATGTCCTGGCGGCACAGCACCGCGAAGTCTGAGAAGTCGAGGGTGCGCAGGTCCTCGGTCTGTCCGGGGAAGTAGCCCGCTTCGACGATCGCGTCCTGCCACCCTTCGGCCGCGAAGGCCTGTAGGACCTCGTCGCCCCAGGGCAGGTACTTGACCGGGCGTACGCGGTCCAGCTGCTGCCAGCGCGGCGTCATGACCGCTTCGTGGACGAGGACGTTCGACTTGCCCGCGATGAAGTGCTCCAGCGGCGGGAAAGGGCGCTCGTCGTAGAAGAAGTTCAGCTTCTCGGGGTCGACTCCGGCAATGCGCAGCGCCTTGTGGGCGGCCAGACCGATGAGGTTCACGCCGTCGTCCTGCGAGGTGGCCACGGTCAACTGGTCGGCGATGGAGGCGAGTTCAGAGACCGTACTGACCGGAAGGGACGCGTCGACCGCAACGACCAGACGGTCGCGCTGGCCGACCACGCCGAGCGAGGCAAGCCCCTTCGCCTTCCCCGCACGATCCAGCATCTGCACGGCGGCGGTCGGCGTGACGAGGGCGATATCGACCTCACCCGCCTGCAGCGCCTGGATCTGGTCGATACCGCCTCGGCCGTTCCAGATGCCGAAGCGGGATCCCTCTGGGGCCCGGTCGCCGATCTCCTGGGCCAGCCAGCCGCAGATCCGGTGGAGGTTCGCCTGACCCCAGTCACCACGGAACTGGAGCGTGATCGGGTTCTTCAGAACGGGCGCCTCAGACATGGCCACCCTGCCCCACCATTTCGGCCAGCTCCGCGGCATTCTGCGTGAAGTCGACCTCGTTGATGGAGCCGAAGGGGAAACCGATCCGCTCGAACTCCTCCTCCAGGGCCTTGGCACTGTCGGCCTCATAGACCGAGACGATGAACCCGGAGTCGGTGTTCACGTACAGCTGCCGGAAGGTCGCGTGGACCTGCTGAGCGACTTCCGGCGCGTTCCCGGCAATCTCCTCGACCGACAGGCCCGGGGCCTGGTGAAGGCTCACGTACAGAGGCATGGCAAGACTCCCTCATCCTTGCAATGTGTCACGATACAGAACACTGTCCCGCTCACAGGAACATAATCGCAAGGGCGGGGAAGATGGAAATCTCTGCGCTACTGTGCTCTGCGTGGACCGAAAAACGGGGACCAGCAGCGATGAAACCGGCAGCGAGAGCCGTCCGGCCGGCCTGATCGGGGCGGTCGACAACGTGCTGCGCCTGCTGCGACTCTTCGAGGACCACGAGATGATCCGGGTCAATCAGGTGGCCCGCGACATGGGCCTGTCCCGATCGACAGTCCACCGAATGCTGGCCACGCTCAGCCACCACCGGTTCGTGGTGCAGGACGACTTCTCCCGCGCGTACAAGCCGGGGCCCGTGCTCGTCGACATCGGGCTGTCGGTCGTCGCCAACATGGACATCCGCACCCTCGCCCACGGCGCCCTGACCCGCCTGCGCGACGAAACTGACGAAACCGTTCACCTCGCGACCCTGCGTGGGGCGGAGGTTCTGTACGTCGACAGCGTCGAGAGCAACCAGGTCGTGCGCACGGGCAGCCGGACCGGCTGGACGCTCCCGGCCCATGCGACCGCGGCGGGCAAAGCCCTGCTTGCCGAGCTCGACGACGACGAACTCGCGGCCCGCTACCCCACGGAGAACCTGCAGACCCCCACCTCGCGCGCACCCCGGACCCGTGACGAGCTCCGCAAGCAGCTGACCGACGTGCGCCGCCTCGGCTACGCGGTCAACAACGCCGAGAGCGAGGCGGATGTGAGCGCGGTCGCGGCGGTCGTCCGCGACAAGCGCGGCCGTGCCCGCGCGGCCGTAGCCACCACAGCCCCGCAGTCCCGTGTCGACGACACCTGGATCACCTCCGCCGCCGCGGCCACCGTCCGCGTGGCCCGCGAGTTGGGTGACCGCATCGACTGACGCGCCGGCATCACCTCGCCCGACAGCCGCCCCGGATCTTTCCGGGGCGGCTGTCGACGTCTGCGCACCGCGCGTGACCTGCGCGTTCAACACCCGTAGGGACGCTCTCTCCAGGCAGGCACAGCCACATTGCCTACCCCCGGCGCTTGCCACGCTCCGGATTTTGGTACCAGAATGGCGACCACTGTTCCGCATAGTGACACACTCTCGAAGAGAGGGGCAGCCATGAGCGAGCCCACCACTGGGGCGGTCCTTCTGGAGGAGAAGCAGCAGATCTCTCCGGCCGACCCCGACCGCGAACCACTCAAGACCAACGTTTACGAGCACATGGCCATGGCCGCCGGTCAGCTGATGCCGTTGTTCCCGTACGACCACGCCGGTGCGATCGTGCCGTGCGGTGCGGTCCTCATCGGCGGACAGGATGCTGACTACGGGCACTTCTTTCACTGGAACACCGTCAACGAGGTCGTTGTCGTCTACGGTGCCCACCAGTCCGTGATGGCGACCGGGCAGATCATGGCGACGCAGAACCTGCACGGCGTGAACTCCTATCTCCGCGACGAGGAGGAGGAGGGCGCCTATGGGCTCATGGTGGTGACCCAGCATCAGGCAGAGGAGGGCGACCAGTCCGAGGCAATGATCGCCCGCTGTCAGGAGTGCAAGGCGGAGATCGTGCGGCACGAGTATGACGCGACACCGCCCGGCCTGCCCGGCTACGACCCGGCACGGCACGGCGGTGCGGCAGACGACCGCGTGAACCAGTTCCCGACGACGGTCGGCTCGGCCAGGTTCGCGGACATCCGCAACTCGGATGCGGGGCGCACCTGCAAGGAGTGCGGTCACGTCAACAAGCCGTTCGCACCTGCCCCTTGGGGCTGGCACCGCACCGTTGCCCAAACCGCCGCGGCCAATGCCGCGTACCGCTCGCTGCTGGAAGCCGGGCAGCCCGCGCTCAAGGAGGCCGCACGGTGATCAACCGCCGACGGATGCTCCACGCGCTCAAGGTCGCCCCCGAGCTCGGCAACTACGCGGACGCGCCCGTACTTCCCGCGGACACGGACCCCCAGCTGTACCTGTCGCACAACGAGTTGCCGCAGCCGTTCCATCTCATCTGCGAGAAGGACACCGTGCTGAGCCAGCTGTCCGGCGGCAGCGACGTGCTGCTGCGCGACAGCTCGGTGAACCGGTTCCGGATGAACATCGGCGATCATGTCTACGTCCCGGCCGGCACCCCGCACCAGATCGTCCCCGTAGAGGGCGGTACCGTGATCCGGTTCATGGCGCTCAAGGCCGGACGGCAGGGGGCGGTCTGGTACTGCCCGGAGTGCCGTACGGAGCTGCACCGCCTCGAGTGGGAGCACGACAACGACGTGACGCCTTCCCGATTCTACGCGGCGGCCTGCGCGAAGTTCTCAGCCGACGAGGCCGCTCGCACCTGCGGCGCCTGCAAGACGGTGCACCCCGAGATCGATCTCGCCGCGTTCGGCTGGTCGAGCCCGGTGCCCGCCTGAGAGCGAGCCCGGCAAGCGCGACCCACCTGCGTGTGGATCGCCGCCCCAAGGGGCCGGCGGTCCGCACGCACCGTCCCCTCGCCCTCCAACACCCCAGTGGCACAAGGAGTTTCCGTGGGGATCGTTACTGAAGTCGTCGCTGTCATCGGCTCCGATCAGCCGTCCCGGACCATCGAACGCGACGAGCATCTGTTGCTGTCGCCTCCGCACCCCAATCCCTTTCCCGTCAAACTCTGGAGCGACCAGGAGTCGTTGACGGTCGTGCATTTCCCGCAGGAGTACGAGGCGATGCCGTTCGCGCCGCCGCGTGGCATCTACGAGAGCGCGCAGGCCCGCGTCGAGTGGCAGACGATGGACAACCGGCAGCCCTTCTACCACCGCAACTGCGACGTGGACGAGATCTCGTACCAGATCGCCGGTGAGCGCACGCTGATGACGGAACTTGGCACGGTCGAGCACCGTCCCGGCGAGTTCTCCCGTCTGCCGCGCGGCGTCGCCCACGACAACTACGGTCGCCGCGAGAGCCACCTCCTCTTCTACACACCCGCTCCCGTCAACGAGGAGCGGGCGGCCTCGCGCACGTCGGAGGCGGTCTTCCCGCCGTTCCCCGGCTGGCAGCCCGGGCAGGTCAACGAGGCGGTGACGCAGTGCATGGGCATGCCCGGACACGACATCGGCGTATTCCCCGTCGACGAGCTGAAGCTCCTGGAACAGGTGCACGCGGAGAAGGAACGTCTCCAAGTGCTGGGCGGATCCGGCGAGTCGGGCATGACCTGTCTGTACCGCTCGTCCACGTTCCGTCTGGGCACAGTGCGGCGCACGGCCTCCGACCAGCGTGTCTACCGGCGCACCCTGGACGCGGACGAGATCCAGTACCAGGTCTCCGGCCGCCGCACGCTGGTCTAGCGGCGCGGCATCGTCGAGCTCGGCCCCGGCGACTTCGTCCGCGTCCCGCTAGGTGTCTCCCACACCAGCGTCTGCGCGGAGAACAGCGAGCACATCGCCCTGTACTCGGACCGCGAACTGCCGCAGATCGCCGAGACGGCGAGGATCGCTGAGCCGTACACGCCCGAGCGGCTCGCCGCCCCCCCTGCCCTGACGCCACCTGCCCACACCTTGGAGCCGTGCACCATGAACGCCATGCTCGCCGCCCGGGCCCTGAAGGGCTCCGGTGCCGTGCACCTGAACAAGATCGCGATACCTGATCCGGGCTCGGAGGATGTCCTGGTCAGGGTCGCGTCCACCATCGCGTCCACCGGGCTTGCCCCCGGCATGATGACGCTCCTCGCCCAGGGAGCGTTCCGGCATCTACCCATCACACTGGGCCACGAGGCCGCGGGAACCGTCGTGGCGGTCGGCAGCGGGGCACCCGCCGATCTCGCCGGCCCGCGGGTCCGGGTACACGCCAATCTGAACTGCCGCGCGTGCGTGTACTGCAGGTCCGAGCGGGACATGCTCTGCCCCCAGCAGGCGATGATCGGCCACGCCGCCTTCGGTGACGTACCCATGCCTCTGTACGAGGAGTACCACGACGGCGCTCTCGCCGAATACGTCCGCGTACCGCACTGGCTTATCGACCCGCTGCCCGACTCTGTCGGCTTCGATGTGGGCGCCAAGGTCCACGATCTGGCCAACGCCGTACGGGCGTTGAAGTGCGCGCGGCTCCCCCTCGGCGGCACGCTCGTCGTCACCGCCGCGACCGGCACCATGGGCACCGCCACCATCAAGCTGGCCGCGCACTCCGGGGTCGCGCGGCTGATCCTCGTCGGCCGGAGCGCCGAACGCCTGGACCCCGTACGGCAGTTGGCAGGAGACGTGGCCACGGAGACTGTCGCGCTCGACGAACTACCGCGGGACTGTCCACGGACCATGGCCTCACCCGGGCGCTGCGCGCTCTGGCTCCGGAGGGCGCCGACGCCGTCCTCGACTACGTGCCCGACGGCCCTGCCTCGGTGCAGTCCCTGGCGGCGCTCCGCCCTGGGGGCACGCTGGTGCACATGGGTGCCAACCGTTCGCCCCTGCTCCCGCCGCTGGCCGCGATCACGGTCAACTGCTGGAAGGTCGTCTGCACCCGCTCCTGCACCCGCACCGACGCGCAGGAAGTCCTGACCCTGTTGGCGGACGGTGCGCTCTCGGCGGACGAACTGATCACCCACCGCTTCTCGTTGGCCGACGTCGAGGCGGCGGTGGCGGCCATGCAGAGCCGCTCCGAGCCGATGTGGATGGCGGTGGTCAGCCCGTGACGGCCTCGCTCGATCCCGTTCTGGTGGTCGGCGCGGGCCCGGTCGGCCTCACCGTCGCGAACCTGCTCGCCGCCCGCGGCGTCCGGGTCGTTCTCGTCGAACGCAACGACTCCACCAGCGACGAGGCCAAGGCCATCAGTCTCGACGACGAGTCGCTGCGCACGCTGGACGCAGCAGGTCTCGCCGACGACGTCCTCGACATCGTCGTGCCCGGCACAGGCACCCGCTACTACGACCGCAAGGGCAGGCCTCTCCTGCACGCGCGCGGCTCGGAGCCGTACCGGCTCGGCTTCCCCTTCAAGAACCAGTTCGCCCAGCCCGAACTGGAATCGGTACTCCTCGATGCCCTCAAGTCCCGGCCCGAGGTCGACATCCGGTTCTCCGCCGAATTGGTTGCGTTGCACGAGAACCCGAGCGGCACCGAAGTCACGGCCGAACTGCACGCAGCAGGTCACGAGCCCGGCACCGCCTCGTCGGAGCCTCTCCGAGTCAGCTGGGTCCTGGGGTGTGACGGCGGACGCTCGACCGTGCGCGAGCTGTGCGGGATCGACATGAGCGGCACCCGCCACCAGGACGTGTGGCTGGTGGTCGAAACGGTCGGCGACCACCACGACGAGCGCTACGGCATGCACCATGGCACCCCCGAGCGGCCCACGGTGATCGTGCCGGGCCGCGGCGGGCGATGCCGCTACGAGTTCCTGCTGCATCCCGGCGAAGGACGGAAGGGTGTCCGGCCGGACTTCGCGACGATCCGCCGCCTCGTGGCGCCCTACCGGCACCTGCGCGAGGACCAGATCGAGCGCTGCACCAGCTACACCTTCAACGCCGTCGTGGCCGACCGCTGGCGCTCGGGGCGGGCGCTGCTCCTGGGCGACGCGGCGCACATGATGCCGCCGTTCGCCGGGCAGGGCCTCAACTCCGGTGTCCGGGACGCCGCGAACCTGGCCTGGAAGGTCGCCGAGATGTGGCACGGGCGGGCCACCGAGCAGCTGCTCGACACGTACGAGGCCGAGCGTCGCCCGCACGCCGAGGCGACGGTCCGCTTCTCGGAACGCCTCGGCGACGTGGTGATGACGACCGATCCTCGGCGCGCCCTGGTGCGCGATGTCGCCGTCCGCGCCATGCTGCGCGTCCCGGCCGGGCGCCGCTACCTGACCGAGATGCGTTTCAGGCCCCGCGCACGGCACCAGGCCGGCCTGGTCATGGGCAGCCATCCACTCACGGGCACGCCCCTGCCGCGGCCCCTCGTCCTGATGCCGCCGAGCCTGCGCCCGGTGCCGCTCGACGAGGTGCTCGGCGACGGCCTGGTGCTCCTGGGAGTGGACGTTCCGGCCGCTGCCTGGCGCCGGTTCGACAACCCGCCCTGGCCCGGCGGCCGGGACCGTATCCGGCTGATCGATGTAGTGCTCGGCGACCGGCTCCCGGCCGACGCCCGCCCGCGCATGGCGTTCGCCGACGCCGACGGCCGACTGGAACAGGTGCTCGGCACAGCGCGCAACAGGTTCGTGCTCGTGAAGCCGGACCGGTACGTCGCCGCGGTCATGGGCCCCGACGACATCCGTCCGTTGGCCGCCCGGTTGAGCCGGCTGCTGCGCTGACGCGCCCGTACGTACCCGTACCGCCATGTCTCCAGCCCTTCCCACCGAGAAATGAGGCCCCGTGCCCACACCCACAACTGCCGCCGTGGCGCGGGTCGGAGAGGACACGTTCTGCTGGGAGCGCGTCGTGCTCGACGACCCGCGCGCCGACGAGGTCCTGGTGCGCCTCGTCGCCACCGGCCTGTGCCACACCGACCTCTCCGTGCTCGCCGGCCGCCTGCCCACCCCGCTCCCCGCCGTCCTCGGCCACGAGGGAGCGGGCGTCGTCGAGGCCGTCGGCGCCGATGTTGTGGGCGTCGTCCCTGGCGACAAGGTCGTCCTCTCCTTCAACTCCTGTAGACAGGGGACAGTGCGCCCATTGCCGTACCGGAGCCCCCCCGGTGCGGCACGTAC
This sequence comes from Streptomyces sp. NPDC056987, assembly GCF_042673865.1. Classification (NCBI taxonomy): domain Bacteria; kingdom Bacillati; phylum Actinomycetota; class Actinomycetes; order Kitasatosporales; family Streptomycetaceae; genus Streptomyces; species Streptomyces sp. NPDC056987. The sequence continues at coordinate 300,483 of NZ_JBHURV010000001.1, read as the reverse complement.
TTCCCCAGCAACTTCGGTGCCGCGCGTGCCGACGGTTCCACCTCCATCCACACCGAGGACGGATCGCCGCTCGGCGGTCTCTTCTTCGGCCAGTCCTCCCTGGCATGGCACGCGCTCGTCTCCGCCCAGAGCGTCGTACGCGTCGACGCCGCCGATGACGAGGAGCTGTCCCGGCTCGCACCGATCGGCTGCGGCATCCAGACGGGGGCCGGCGCCATCCTGAACGTGCTGCAGCCCACGCCCGGTGACTCGGTCGCGGTGTTTGGCGCCGGGGCCGTCGGGCTGTCCGCCGTCATGGCCGCGCGCATGAGCGGAGCCGTGGACATCGTCGTCGCCGACCTCGTCCCCTCCCGTCTGGCTCTGGCCGCCGAGCTGGGCGCCACGCACACCATCGACAGCAGAAACGAAGACCTCGGCAAGCGTCTCTCGGAGCTGTCCGGCGGCACCGGATTCACGTACATCGTGGAGACGACCGGTGTCCCGGCCCTCCTGGAACTGGCCGCGACCGCTCTCACGACGTACGGGTCCGTCGCCGTGATCGGCGCCCCGGCAGCGGGCAGCCGCGCCTCGTTCGACATCAACTCCCTCATCGACGGGCGCACGATCCGCGGGGTGGCCGAGGGCAGCAGCGACCGGGGCACGTTCATCCTCGCTGGTCCGCCTCGCGCGCCAAGGCGGCTCCCGTACGAGAAGTTCGTGCGCTTCTACGCCCCGGACGCACTCGACCAGGCTGTGGCCGACGCCCGCTCCGGCCGCACCATCAAGCCCGTGATCCGCTTCGACGGACAGGATCTCCAGAACCCGCAGGAGGGCGCGAGCGCATGAGCCTCCCGTACGCACGCAATCTCATCGGTGGCCAGTGGACCGACGGTCACGCGGTCCGCGACGCACATGCCCCCGCGACCGGTCAGCTCATCGGCACCTTCGCCGACGCCGGCGCGGTGACCGCGCGGGCGGCGATCGACGCGGCACGGCGCGCTTTCAGGGAGACCGGTGGGGCACGCGACCGCGAACTGCGGGCCCGCGCGCTGCACGAGATGGCCGACCGGCATGATGCGGGCCCTCACTCGCTAACTGGTCGGCCCGGGGGCGGCTCCAACCGCCCCCGGGCGGCCGAAGGACCGAAGGCCTGAACGATGTGACGGGAGGGGCGGTGTCTGACAACGCCCCTCCCGTCACCACTATTCGGTGGACGATCAGCTCAGTCGGAGTTGGGCCGGGCGAGGCCGATGTCGTAGGCGGAGATCACTGCCTGCACTCGGTCTCGGGCCCCGATCTTGGCCAAGACACGGCCGACGTGCGTTTTGACCGTGGATTCGGACACGACGAGGCGGTCGGCGATTTCGGTGTTGGTCCAGTCCCTGCCTATGGCGAGGAGGATCTCGCGCTCGCGCTCGGTGAGAGAACCCAGTCTCGGGTCCGCGGCTGGGTCCTTGGCAGCAGAGGGCAGGTGCTGGGTGAACTCGTCCAGCAGGCGGCGGGTGAGCGCAGGGGCGATCACCGCGTCCCCGGATGCGACGGCTCGGATGCCGGCGAGCAGTTCTTCGGGACGGGCGTCCTTGAGGAGGAAGCCGCTGGCACCGGCGCGGCGCGCAGCGTGAGCGTATTCGTCCAGGTCGAAGGTGGTCAGAACGAGGACGCGAGAGCGTCCGCCGGAGGCGATGATGCGCCGCGTAGCCTCGATGCCGTCCATGCCGTCCATGCCGGGCATATGTACGTCCATGAGTACGACGTCGGGCCGCAATACAGCGGCCTTGCGGACGGCGTCGGCCCCATGCGTGGCCTCGCCGACCACCTCGGTCTCGGGAACGGACTCAAGCAGTACGCGGAAGCCGAAGCGTTGGAGGTCATGGTCGACGACGATGAGCACAGTGGTCATGCCATACCGCCATGAGGATTGAGATCGAGAGCGACCTCGACCGTCCATCCTCCGCCGGGCGCGGGCCCTGCTGTCAGGCTCCCTCCGTAGAAAGCGGCTCGCTCACGCATTCCCACCAGTCCATGCCCCTCTTCGATAGACGACGTCCAGTCCGGCAGCGCGTACACCGTCGCACAGCTCGTCGATGTCGGTGATTCCGGGCTGAGGGCTGAGCTCGACCTCGTTGCTGTGCCCCTCGCGGGTGTCGCGTAGCAGGCCGAGCACACGTCGCAGCTCGTCCAGTGCCTGGCGACCGGTATCGCCGATGAGCACGAGGGCTTCCTTGCTGCGGTGAGGGGTGACGTCCGTCGCGTACGCGCCCGCGTCTGCGAAGGTGATCACGACGGACAAGTTGTGGCCGACGACGTCATGCATCTCGCGAGCCACCCGGGCACGCTCCACGGCGACCGCCAGCCTGCTGCGCTGGTCGCGTTCGGTCTCCAGCCGAGCCGCTCGCTCCCGCAACCCGGCGAGTTGCGCCCGTCGGATCCGCATGGCGAAGCCGAGCGCGAGGGCGGCGGTCGGGGCGCTGAGGAGGAAGAACAATGCGAACCATGCCGAGATGACCGTGCTCACCCGCAGCGTGACGAGCACCATCGCGCCCAGCACGGCCCCGCAGGCCCACGGCAGTTGGCGTATCCGCCCGCGTAGCGCCAGGTTGGGCAGGGCGATGATCAAGGCGACATCTGCGCGCAGTACGGCGCCGAGGGCCCATTGGACGACAAAGAACGCAAAGATGATGGTGAACACAAGCCATGGCCGGCGGCGGCGCCACACCAGTGGCAGCACGAGCCCGCTCTGCAACGCGAGCATCCCCGGCACGGGCAGCTCGGTGAACGCAGCCCGGACCGTTCGGGGGGCGTCGCCGTCGACGGCGCCCCCGTTGATGAGGTCGGGCACACAGAACACGGCGACAACCAGCACGGCCACCGCGACATCCAGCGCCCACGGGCGATGACCGGGCCCATGCCGGTGATGTCGTCGGTGGTCACAAACACCATCATCGGCTCGTCGCGCAGGCCATCAGACGGTGCGTACGAGACGGAACGCAGCCCCGCCCAGGGCGAGCACCGCCCAACCGAGGAAAACCAGCAGCCCGGCGCCGGGCGACAGCATCGTGGAGTCGTGGGTCAGGGCGAACATGGCCTCGCCCGCGTTGCCGGGCAGGTACGGGCTGATGGTGTCCTGCCATGAACTGGGCAGCAGCGACATCAGTCCGGGGATCAGCATGAGGGCGGCGACCAGCACGGAAATACCACCCGCCACCGAGCGCAACAGCGCGCCCAGCGCAGCGCCCATGACCCCGACGAGGGCGAGGCAGAGTCCCGCGCCGAAGAGGCTTCGTACGACGCCCGCGTCCGAGAAGCCCCGAGCCGCGCCCGTGCCGTCGACGATGCCCTTGGCGAACAGGAACGTGGCAAAGGCGCCGACCGTCCCCACCACGAGCGCGATCGCCCCGAACACGGCGGACTTGGACCAGGGCCAGGCTCACGGCCGTCGCGTCGGCGAAGTCGCCGTCGATGGGCTTTCCGGAATCGACCTGCGACTTGTACTGCGTCGAGGCGATCAACCCGACCACGACCAGGAAGACCAGGCCCAGCCCCAGCGTGATCCATGTCGAGCGCAGGGACCACGGTTTGGCCCACTCCGAGCGCAGCACGCGAAGACCGGTCACCCGGTAGACGGGACGCGGGACGGGTGCGGGACGCGGAATCTCGGTGTCGACAGCGACAGTGGTGCTCATGCAACGCTCCCGGGGGTCTCGATGCCGGTGGTGGTGCCGTGGAACTCCACTGCATCCCGGGTGAGTTCCATGAACGCCTCCTCCAGCGGCACTGTCTTCTGGCTCAGCTCGAACAGCGGGATGCCCTGCGCCGCTGCCTTGAGCCCGATCTCCCGTGCGCTCGCTCCGCGAACCTGCAATTCCTCGGAGCCGGGTCGTCCCGTGATCTCGACGTCCGGACCCGCGAGGGCTTCTCGCAGTCGTGCCGGATCCTGCGTCACCACGTGCACGGTGTCTCCGCCCGCCTCGCGCACGAGGTCCTGCACGGTGGTGTCGGCCCGCATCCGGCCCCGGCCCACGATGATCAGGTGCTCCGCCACCAGTGCCATCTCGCTCATCAGGTGGGACGACACGAACACCGTGCGCCCCTCTGCCGCGTGGTCCGTCAGCAGATTGCGGATCCACAACACACTTTCGGGATCGAGGCCGTTGACGGGTTCGTCCAGCATGACCGTCTGCGGGTCGCCCAGCAGGGCCGCCGCGATGCCCAGGCGCTGCCCCATGCCGAGCGAGAATGCCCCGGCACGCTTCTTTGCCACACTGCCCAGACCAGCGAGATCTATGACCTCGTCCACTCTGCGGCGCGGAATCCCATGTGTCAGCGCGAGCGCGTGGAGATGCTGGAACGCGGAGCGTCCCGGGTGGATCGACTTCGCCTCCAGCAGCGCGCCGACTTCCTGGAGGGGGCGAGGTGCCGGTCATAGGCGCGGCCTCCCACCGACACGGAGCCGCTCGTCGGGGCGTCCAGCCCCACGATCACCGCATGGTCGTGGACTTGCCCGCGCCGTTCGGCCCGAGAAAGCCGGTGACGGTCCCCGGCCGTACGACGAAGTCCAGCCGGTCGACGGCGGTCTTCTCTCCGTACCTCTTCGTCAGGTGATGTGCCTCGATCATCGCGTTGGTTCCTCGGCTTCCGGCGCCGGACGGTCCCGGCGCTCGCTGGGAAAGCTACGGTCCGTACGTTGCCGACCTTGTGGTACCGCGGTCCGAATCGTCGTGAGAGCGTCGTACCGCGGTACTACGTGCATCGCGGAGAACAACAGCCGGCCCCTGAGCACACGCCGGGCAGGACGGCCGGAGCGCTCCACCCCAGCCGTCCTGCCCGTCCTTGGCCTGCTACTACCCAGGTGACATTGCCGACCAAGCGGCGTCAGACAGCAGTCGTCGTCCCGTGATCGAGAACTTGGACCGTGCACTTCTCCGGGGCCAGATTCCGGAACAGCTGCTGGTGCAACTGCTGATGGACGGTGGCGAGGCCCGCCTGGTGGACAGGGATCGCGATGCGGGGCGCTGCCGTCCGCAGATAGTCGATCGCCTCGCTCGCCTTCATCCACGGTCCCCCGGTCGGCAACAGCAGCACATCCACGGGTGGCTGCGGGACAACGAAGGCGTCACCGGGGTGGAGGAGGCGTTCGTCCACGAGGTAGCCGTTGTTGTGGACGCACGGCAGTTGAGGATGAATGACCGCGTGGTCGCCGGCCAGGACTTGGATCGGCACTCCAGCAATGGTGACGGAGTCGCCCTTGCCGACGGTCTCGTGCCGCAGCCCTGCGTCTCCCAGCTGCTTGGTGCTTCCCGGGTCCGCGATCACCCGGGCCGCCGGGTTCGCTTCGAGCAACGGTCCCAAGCGCCCGATGTCGACGTGGTCAGGGTGCTCGTGGGTAATGAGTACGGCGTCGAGATCGTGCAGGCTCTCGAAGCCGGTCGAGTACGTGCCGGGGTCGAAGAGCAGGCGGGCGGTGTGGCCCTCCCGCTCGATCTCGACCAGGACACAGGAGTGTCCGTAGTGAGTGATCTTCATGGTGTGCTCCATGTACGTCATCAAGGGTGATGGTTGGTCGGCTTCGCCGTCCGCGTCACAGCCACGCGGGCAGTGCGGGCAGGCCCGGAGGCGAGCAGGTGAGGCCGTCTCCGGCGGTACGTCCGGTGAGCCAGCCAATCAACTCTGCCGTGGGGCCCTTCACTTCGGCCGCAGAGCCGACCGGTTCGGTCGGCCTGGTCGTCAGGGGCAGCCCGCCTGGCTGGTCACGCACTATGAGCGCCGGGCAGCCGTCGCGCCCGGCGAGCGTGGCGACCACGTCGGGCAGCAGTGCCTCTGCCAGGTCCTCGGGCAGGGCGTCAAAAGTGACGCCCGTGCCGAGGTCCACGAGGTGGATCCACACCTCGCGGATCCGCAGCCAAGGAATGAGAGAGGCCGCCACGAGGCGCCCCTGAGCGGTGCGCACCGTACGGCCCCAGGCCATGACCGGCAGTTCATCCAGGGCCTGTTGAAGACGGACAGCGCTGTCCTTCACGTCCTGGAGGATCACTTGCGCCGTCCGCCGTGCGCCCTCGTCGATGTCCCGCAGGCGCCCTTCGGTGCCGTGCGGGTACATCGGGGTCTCGACGCCGGTGGCGGACCAGGTGACCAGGTTGGTGAGGGCGTCGGCGTTGCGCGCCAGGTGGGTGAGCAGGTGGGCGTTGCGCCACCCGGGCAGGGTGTTCGGACCGGCCACCCATGCCTCGTCGACCCTGCCGAGCTGGGTGTTCAGCAGGCGCGTGCCCACTGCGAGCCAATCGAGCAGCCGCGGTACCGGCGCGGGCTCACGCGTCATGCGGCTTCTCCTGGACGCACTGGTTACGGCACTCGCCGAGCCCTTCGATGCGGGTGGTGAGGATCGTGCCGTCGCCCATGTACTCCTTGGGGTCGCGGGCCTGGCCGACGCCGCCGGGGGTGCCGGTCGCGATGACGTCGCCGGGCTCCAGGGTGATGATCGTCGACAGGTAGGAGACGAGGGCGGCCGCGTCGAAGACCAGGTCGCCGGTGTCGGCCTGCTGCTTGGTGACGCCGTCGACCTCGGTGGTGAGCTGACGCGAGCCGGCTCCCGCCTCGTCCGAGGTCACGAGGACCGGGCCGAACGGCGTGGTGGCCTCGAAGTTCTTGCCCTGCAGCCACTCCTTGGTGCGGTACTGCCAGTCGCGGGCGGTGACGTCGTTGAGGACCGCGTAACCCGCGACCAGCCCGGCGGCCTCCTCCACCAAGGCGTTGCGGGCCCGTCCCCCGATGACGACAGCCATCTCGCCCTCCCAGTCCATGGCCTGCGAGGCGGCGGGCAGCACGATGTCGTCGTACGCGCCGATCAGGACCGCCGGGAACTTCGCGAAGACCGTGGGGTACTGGGGCAGGTCGCGGCCCATCTCCAGGATGTGGGAACGGTAGTTGAGGCCCACGCAGAAGATCTTCTGCGGGCGCGGGACGACAGGCGCGTAGTCGAGTCCGTCCAGGGCGTGCCGGGTGCCGTCGGCGTTGGCGGCAATCTCGCGCCAGCCGTCCTCGGCGAGCAGCGCGCCGACGTCCTGGTGGCCGGTCTCCACCGCCTCGGTCTCATCGACGCGGACGGCGGCCGTGCCGGTGGAGGTACGGATGGTGGCGAGCTTCATGAGTACTCCCTGCGAGCGAGGTTGAGGCGTTCGAAGATGGGGGCATCGCTGAACCGGAAGAGGTCCAGGTCGGTGCGGGCCTCGATGGAGACCTCGCACCACGAGGGCACGGCGATGACGTCGCCGCGTACGACGTCGGTGCGCTTGCCGTTGAGGGTGATCGCGCCGGATCCGTCGAAGACCTGCCAGACGCTGGAGCCGGTCTCGCGGACGGGCGCGGTGCGGTGGTCGGCGGCGACGCGGTGCATTTCGGTGCGGATGGTGCTGAGCGCGTCGGCTCCCGTGGTGGGGTTGCTGAAGCGCACGGCGGCGTGTCCGGGTTCCGTCAGGACGCCCGGGTGGCCCTCGGCGGCGACTTCGAGCTGAGCGGTCAGCGCGGCGTCCGTGTGCTCCCAACGGAAGGCAGCGAGCGGCGAGTTGGGGGTGTCCTTGTCCGTGGCGGCGAGCGGGCGCAGGCCCGCGTGGCCCCAGATACGTTCGGAGCGCGAGCGTTCCGGGGTGGAGCGGTCGCTCACCCCGTCCTCACCGAACTCGAAGAAGCCGGTGTCGGTGTTGGAGACGAACGGGATGTCCAGGCCGTCCAGCCAGGCCATCGGCTTCGGATGCGGGTTGTGGTGTCCGTGGAACTGCCATCCCGGGGTGAGCAGAAGATCGCCGCGGCGCATGGCCACCGGGTCGCCGTCGACGACCGTCCACACGCCTTCGCCTTCGAGGACGAAGCGGAAGGCGTTCTGGCTGTGCCGATGGGCGGGAGCGACCTCGTTGGGGCCGAGGTACTGGATGGCGGCCCACAGGGTGGGGGTGGCGTACGGGAGTCCGGGCAGGCCGGGGTTGGACACGGAGATGGCGCGCCGCTCGCCGCCGCGCCCGACGGGGATGAGGTCCCCGGCGCGGGCGGCCAGCGGGTACAGGTCGTCCCAGTGCCAGATGTGCGGGACGGCCTGCGGCGCGGGCGTCATCGGCATGAGGTCTTCGCGCTCGGTCCACAGCGGGATGAGCCCGAACCGGTTGAAGTCCTCGTACAACTGCTTCTCGGCGACGGAAAGTTCGGCTCCGTCCGCTGCCTGAGTCTGCGACTGGTTCATCGCTCGGTCCTCTCCGAGAGCCGCTGCCAGTAGTTCCAGCCGGCGTCGAGCTGGGCGGGATTCCAGATCTGGTCGCGCTTGAAGGCGGCCTCTTCGCTGTCGGACCACACCTTCGGTCCCCCCGCGGCCATGGCCATCAGTTGCGTACGACAGGCACGTTCCAGCAGGACGGCGTACATCACGGCGGTCCCAGCGTCGGGGCCGGCCGTGACGGCGCCGTGCTGCGGCATGAGGCAGGCGGGTGCGTCGCCGAGCGTGTCGGCGAGCGCCGTGCCGAGTTCTGCGGTGGCGATGAGGGCACCGGTCTTGGTGAAGCGCGGTATCTGGGGGTCGCAGAAGACGGTGCCGTCGTGGGAGATGGGCCGCAGCGGTACGTCGAGCGAGGCGAAGGCGCTCAGGGCGGGCGCATGCAGGTGCACGACGCAGCCGACGTCCGGGCGCCGGGCCATGATCTCGGTGTGGATTGGGTATTCGATGTGCCGTTTGCCCTCGCCGTGCTGGACCTTACCTTCGCGGCTGACGAGCAGGACGCGCTCGCTCTCGATCTCTTCGAAGCCCCAGCCGGAGGCCTTCATCCACACGCCGTCGCTGTCGGGGTCACGGACGGCGGCGTGTCCCCACACCATGTCGGTCAGACCGGCGGTGGCCAGGGCTCGGCTGGCGCGGACGGTCTCGTCGATCTCTTCTTTCATCACTGTCCTTGTGGGGTCGGCTCATGCGGCGAGCGGCTGGTACAGCCAGTCCAGGTCGGTGAAGTCGTCGGCACTGCGGCGGGTGAAGACGCGGTCGCGCAGGGCCGAGACGGGGGTGTCGTTGTGGGCGTGCCAGACCTGGCCCCAGCCGCGGGCGACGCGCTGCACGAGCGCGGTACGGGGGATGCGTTCCGCCTGGTAGGCGGCGAAGGCCTCGTCGATGTCGCCACTGTGCTTGACCAGTTGGCGGGCGAGGCAGTCGGCGTCCTCGATGGCCTGGCAGGCGCCCTGCGCGAGGTACTGGAACATGGGGTGCGCGGCGTCGCCGAGCAGGGTGACGCGGCCGCGGGTCCAGTTGTCCAGAGGTTCGCGATCGTACATCGGCCAGCGCCTCGACGTGTTGAACATCTTCACGGAATCGCGGACCTGCTCGCAGGACGTGGCGAAGGCTTCGGTGAGCTCGTCGGGCCCGCCCCACTGGTCGGTGTGCTCGACCTCGGGGGTGTAGCTGGGACTGCGGAAGACGGCGACCTGGTTGTAGAGCTCGCCGCGCCGGATCGGGTACTGCACCAGGTGCCGGTTCGGGCCGATCCAGATGATCTCGTCGTCCTGCTCGACGGGCAGGTCGACCTGGTTCATGGGGAGCGCGCCGCGGTAGGCGACGTACGCGTCCGTGACCGGCGTGTCGTCCGAAAAGAGCTGCCGGGCACGAGACTTGAGGCCGTCGGCGCCGATCAGTGCATCGGTGCGGTAGCTCTCGCCGTCGGCGAAGTGAACGACCGCGGAGGTGCCCTGCTCCTCGATGTCGACGACCTGGCGGCTGTTCTCCAGGGTGACCTTGGGGTGCTCGCGGCAGGCGGCGAGCAGGACGTCGAGGAGGTCGCCGCGGTGCAGCACGCTGTACGACTGTCCGTAGCGCTCGCGGAACGCGGTGCCGAAGTCGATGGTCGTCAGGTGTTTTCCGGTCTCGGCGTGCAGGAAGACCAGGTTGCGCGGTCGGACCGCGACCTCGTTGATGGCGTCGAGGACGCCGAGGGAGTCGAGGATGCGCAGCGCGTTCGGGGCGAGCTGGATGCCCGCGCCGATTTCGCTGAACTCCGGTGCCTGCTCGACGATATGGGCGTCGAAGCCAGCCCGGGCGAGGGCTAGGGCGGTCGTCATGCCCCCAATGCCGCCTCCGATGGTGAGCAGTGGTATGTGACGCACGGTGTTACTCCTTGGTCCAGTGGGCGACGAGGGGGGTGTCCACCCCGATGGGTCCGGTGCCGTAGGCGCCGCCGGGGCTGTCCAGCGGATCGTCCTTGCCTGGCAGGGCAGCCGAGAAGAACTCGGCGTTGTCCTTCAGCCAGATGGGGTCGGCCTTCTTCGGGGTGGCGATGGCGTCGACCGGGCATTCAGGCAGGCAGGCCCCGCAGTCGATGCATTCGGTGGGGTTGATGTAGCGCTTGGTGAGACCCTCGTAGATGCAGTCCACGGGGCAGACGTCGACGCAGGAGCCGTCGAGTTCGTTGACGCATTTGTCGTTGATCACGTAACCCATGAGGCGTCCCTCTCTCAGGGGGTCGGTACCGGCGGGCGTTCGCTGGAGTGGCCGGGGAAGAGGTCTTCGTCGGGCCGAAGTCGTACGGCGATGTTGTTGACGGCGGTGGCGGCCTCGCCGAATCCGACGGTCATCAGCCGGACCTTGCCGGGGTAGGTGGTGATGTCTCCGGCGGCGTAGACGCGGTCGAGGCCGGTGGACATCGCGGTGTCCACCTGGATGTGCTGCTTGTCGATCGTGAGTCCCCAGGTGGTGAGGGGTCCCAGCGAGGCAATGTGGCCGAGGGCGGGGATCAGGACGTCGGTGTCGACGGTCTCGATGACCTGGGTTCCGCAGTCGCGTACGGTCACGGCCTTGAGGGCGTCGGAACCGTGTACGTCGGCGATCTCGCTGTTGGTGAGGATCCGGACCGGGGAGTCCATGAGCAAGCTCACCGAGTGTTCGTGGGCGCGTAAGCGGTTGCGCCGGTGCACGAGGGTCACCTGGCGGGCATGCGGGGCAAGGGTGTTGGCCCAGTCGACGGCGCTGTCGCCGCCGCCGACGATCACCACGTCGCGCTCGGCGTACTCATGCGGCGGGGCGACCAGGTGATGCACGCCGTCCCCGGTGAAACCGTCCAGGGCGGGCAGCGGTCTCGGGGTGAAGCGCCCGATGCCCGCAGTGATCAGCACGGCGCCCGCGCGGATGACGCGTCCTGTGTCGGTGGTGACGGTGACAGCATCCGCGCCGTGCGGTGTCATGTCGACGGCACCCTCGCCAAGGACGACGGTCGGTGAGGCTGTCTCGGCCTGCCGGGTGAGCCTCTCGACGAGTTCGCGGCCGGTGACCGCGGGGAAACCGGCGACGTCGAAGATCTCCTTGTCCGGGTAGAGCGCGGCGACCTGACCACCCAGGTGGGGCAGGCTGTCCAGAAGGGTCACGTCGAGCCCGCGCATCCCCGCGTAGTAGCAGGCGAACAGTCCCGCGGGACCGGCACCGACGATGAGCAGTTCAGTCTCATGCACGGAGGGCGTCCCGGACGGCGGGACGGGTTCGGACATCATCGGCTCCAAAGAGGTACGTCGGCGACCGCACCGTCGGCGACGAGTTCGGCATAGGCACGGGCGGCCGCCGGATGCAGCGGGAGCGGCGTGCGCGCCACATCCGCTGCGTCCGCGGGGCGGCACCCTCGGATCAGGACTTCGGTGATCAGGCGGGCGAGTGCGTCGTCCAGGTCGCCTCGGCACAGGACCGCGAAGTCAGAGCAGTCCAGGGCAGTCAACTCCTCGTCAAGCCCCGGGAGTTGACCTGGGCGGGCAACGTGGGGCAGCCAGCCCTGCAGAGCGAAACCGTGCAGGACCCGGTCACCCCAGGGCAGGTATCGCACCGGGCGTGCGGCCGTGGCCTCTGCCCATCCCGGCATGGACATCAGGTCGTGAATAACGACGTCGGCCTCGCCCGCGACGAACCGGTCGAGACAGTCGGCGGGCTCCACGTCGTGCACGAAGCCGATGTCGCCGACACCCAGGCCGGCCAGACGCAATGCCCGATGCACGGCGAAGCCCACCAGACCGACCCCGTCGTCCGCGGGCGTCGCGATCGCCGCGTGACCGGCGTGGCGCGCCAGCTCGGCGACAGTGTCGAGCGACAACGCCGCGTCGGCCGCGACCGCGAGACAGCCACGCCGGGGCACGACTCCCAAGGCGAACAGCCCTTGGAGATCACCGAACTGGTGCAGCAGGCGCAGCGCCGCGGTCGGCGTCACGACCGCGACATCGGCGGTCCCGTTGAAGAGGGCGGCGGTCTCGTCCAGGCCGCCGCGCCCACTCCTGGACGTGAACCGCACTGTCTGCGCGGCGAGTTGACGTACAGCCTGCTCGATACGGCTCCGCAGCACGCCCACATCGGCCTGGTCGGCCAGCAGGACGGACCCGGCAGTCACGAGGATGCCCGGCGAACCAGCTGACGCACACCCGCAGGGCGGGCACACGGTGGCGACGGGACAGCGGGAAGGCGCAGGTGCTGGTACATAGCAGCTCCTCCAGGACATCAGTTATGACGCATCATGCGGAACACTGTTCTGCAGTGTGACCCGTTTTCACGATCGAGGCAAGGCTGGAAAACGCTGGGATAACGTGCTCCGCATGACCGAAGATGACGCGTCCGGCGACGGGGCAGGCCAGGCAAGACACCCCTCGGGACTGATCGGGGCGGTCGACAACGTGCTGCGCCTGCTGAGCATGTTCGAAGATCACGAAGCGATCCGCGTCAACCAGGTGGCACGCGACATGAACCTGTCGCGCTCGACGGTGCACCGCATGCTGGCGACCCTGGGCCACCATCAGTTCGTGGAACAGGACGAAGGCTCCCGGGCCTACCGGCCCGGTCCCGCCCTGATCGACATCGGCCTGTCGGTCGTGTCGAGCATCGACATCCGGGCCATCTCGCGGGATGCCCTGGTGCGGCTGCGGGACGAGACGGGCGAGACCGCCCATCTAGCTTGTCTGCGGGGAGCCGATGCCGTCTATCTGGACGCCGTCGAGAGCAACCGCGCCGTACGCGCGGGCAGCCGTGTCGGATGGACCGTGCCGGCGCATGCAACAGCAATCGGTAAGGTGCTACTCGCCGAACTGCCGGACGCGGATCTGGCCGCGCTCCATCCGAGCGGCGAGCTGACGGCACTCACACCACAGACGATCACCACGCTCGAGGTCCTGCGCACCGAGCTGGAGACCGTCCACGAGCGCGGCTACGCGACCAACGACGGCGAAAGTGAACTCGAGGTGCGTTCGGCGGCGGCAGCCGTGAGGGACCGCCGCGGCCGTGCCCGCGCCGCCTTCGCGGTCACGGCGCCCAGCTCCAGGGCAGACTCGAAGTGGCTCCAGGACGCGGCGGCGACGGTGACGCGTATCGCGAAGGAGTTGAGCGAGCGCATCGGCTGACGATCACTGGCGACATCACCGCCGCTCGGGCTATCGATCCCCAGCGCGCGGCGATGAGGACTCCGGGCGCGCCCGTAGTGGACCGCGCCCTCACTATTCTTCCATCGCCGCGCACGCTTAACCGCCCCTGCCCGCAGGGCACTTCAACCGCGATCGCACGATCGGCCCGGCTGCGAGCTGCGGGCGTTGGCGACCGGTCGGGCATCGTGGTGACCGGTCGGGCATCGTGGTGACCGGTCGGGCATCGTGGTGACCGGGCTGCCGATCAGGCCGTCGCAGCGCGCAGCGCGAGGGCCGCAACGGACAGGAGCGTCAGGGCGATGGCGCCGGTCATCGACTGATCCGCACGTCCGGACTTCAGGTGGAAGCCGAGCGCTCCGGCGAAGCAGGCAAGGCCGCCCGCCGCGGCCGCGACGCCAAGGGGCCACCAGAACAGCCCGAGGAGCAGTCCGAGGCCTCCGGCCACGGTGAGCGCGCCGAGCATCCACATCCGCTCGACGGGGAAGCCGACCTGCTTCATCAACTCGGCCTGGCCGGCGTTGCCGGTCAGCTTGGCGAGCCGCTGCCGATCATGGCGAAGGCGAGGACACAGCTGACGATGACGGTGGCAATGAACATCGAGGGCCTCCAGGGGCAGGCTCGTCCGCAGGACGGCGGGGAGTCATGGACGCGCGAGGGAGAGCGCCACTTCTGTTCCACGATATGGAACAGTGGCACTTACGTTGCATCATGCGGTCGCCGAAGATCCAGCTTCCCGCACCGCGTCGACGGGATCCGGCACTGATGGGGTGCGGCTGGACACGCCAGCCGCACCCGATCGCGTCAGGCCTTCAGGAGCCGGTCCACGACCCAGTCGGCCCCGTGCGAGCTGACTTTTTCGTTCTCGTTGGTGCCGCAGTGCACGTTGCCGGGGATCTGGTGGTACTCCTTGTCGGTGCTCGACACCTTGCCGTAGATCGTCTGGGCGCCCTCGGTTCCGAGGATCGGGTAGCGGCTCTCCGTCGCCCGACGCCCGGCTTCCGACTGCTCTTCCGCGTACGCGTAGGCCTCGTCGCCGAGTCCGTCGGCCACGAGGACGAAGTCTTCGCCGTCCGGGATCTTGTCGAGCGTCGCACAGTCCAGCTCAGTCCGGTTCATCAGCTTGATGAAGTCCTCGGGGGACATGCCCTGCCCCAGGATGCGACCTATGTCCTGCGCCTGCGGGCGGCGGCGCTTCTGCTGTCCCTTGTCCGGCCTCCTCGCCGTTCCTCTAATTTCCTCACATGGGGAAACTATCTCGATCGTACACTTCTCCGACGGGACCGCCAACGCAAATGGGACTTCCAAGGTGAAACAGGAACGCCGGACTCAAGGCCCGCGCGACGAGCGTGGCGCGCTGTTCGACAGGATCGTGACGGTCGCGCGGACCTCGTTCGCCGAGAACGGCTTCGCCGCGACGTCGATGCGCTCGGTGGCCCGCGACGCCGGGGTGGACCCGGCGCTCGTCCGGTACTACTTCCCAGGCGGCAAAGAGGCTCTGCTGAACGCGGCGCTGACGCTGCCCGAGGACTTCCCCGCCGCCCTCGCCGCCGCGGTCGAGAGCCCGTTGCCCGAGCGCGGCGCCGCGCTACTCGGCTTCTTCCTCGCCGCGTGGGACAACCCGACCGACGCGGAGGTCCTCACCCTGGTGCTGCTGACCGCATCACAGGAACCCCTGGCGATGCGGCGCCTGCGCGCCTTCTTCGAGGACCTCGTGCTCCCCACCGTCGCCGCGTCCTTCCCGGAAGAGGAGCGACTGCTGCGGACCGGGCTCGTCTCGACGCAGCTGCTCGGCCTGGCCATGACCCGCTACGTATGGAAGATCAACCCGGTCGCGACCTTGCCGGCCGACCGGCTCGCCGCGGCCGTGGCGCCGAACATCCAGCGCTACCTCACGGGCGACCTCGCCTGAAATTCTTTCACCAACGCCGTCCGGTGAGCCCCCGCCAGGTTCTGACGAGACGCGAAGTCGGCCCCGAAGTCAAAGTTGAGTAGCGGGTCGGGGCTCAGTAGCGTCCCCGTGCACGTTCCATCGATCTGCGGGAGTACCCATGGCAAGCCCTGTCCGCCCCAACGCCCTTGTGACCGGCGGGAGTCGAGGCATAGGAGCGGCCACATCCTTGCGACTTGCCGCGGCGGGCTTCCGGGTCGCGGTGAACTATCACTCCAACCGTGCCGCGGCCGACGAGGTCGTTGCGAAGATCGAAGCGGACGGGGGCAGTGCGATAGCGGTGCGCGGGGACGTCCGTGCCGCCGACGACGCCGCCGCGCTGATCGAACAGGCCGCTCCCGACGGGCGCTTGGACGCTCTGGTGTGCAACGCGGCAGCGGCCTCGTTCGTGCCCACGCCGCTCGGCTCGCTGCCCTGGTCCGACTTCCACGCGAAGGTGGCCGACGAGCTGGCCGGCGTCTATTCGCTGGCGCAGCGCGCGCTGGGTCTGATGGCGGAGCAGCAGCACGGGAGCATCGTCTTCGTCTCAAGCACCGTCGCCGACGGCCCGCCCGCCCCCGGGATGGCGGCCCACGGAACGGCGAAGGCCGCCCTGAACACCTTCGCGCGATTCCTCGCCTGTGAGGCAGGCCCCCTGGGCGTACGCGTCAACGTCGTCGCACCGGGCTTCGTGCGCACCGAGGCCAGCGCCGGCATACCCGAGGCCCTTCAGCGACACCTGGCGGACCGGGCTCCGCTGCGCCGGGTCGCCGAGGCGGAGGACGTGGCGCGGGCGATCGCCATGCTCATCGGCGATGACGCGGGGTTCGTGACCGGGGCCGTGGTACCGGTCGACGGGGGATCCACCGTTTCCCGTATGTGAGTTCGGCGGCCGCGCGTCGGCTAGGCCATGGCCATCGGTGCGGCGGTCGTACACCGCCCCGATGGCACGGGGCTGTTCGGCGGATGACCGCGCCGACCTCCCCGCGTCGTCCGACCCCGCTGGTCACCGCTCCCGTAGATATACGCGTACATCAACGTTCTTCGCCGCCCGAGGAGAAAGGGAGCCTGGTGGACGTCCCCGTACTCGACCGCCTCGATCTGCAGGTGCTGCACGCCTTGCAGCTCGACGGCCTGGCACCCTTCAGCCGGATCGCAGCCGTCCTCGGCGTCTCCGACCAGACCGTGGCCCGCCGGTACCGACGGCTTCACAATGTTGCCCACGTACGCGTACTCGGAATGACGGACGAGAACCGTCTCGGTCAGCAGAGCTGGATCGTACGGGCGCACTGTTCGCCGGACGTGGCGGAGCAGCTCTCGGAAGCGCTCGCCAAGCGCGCCGATACCCGCCACGTGGCCCTGATCTCCGGCGGCACCGAGATCGTCTGCTCGATGAAGCCCCGCAACCGAAAGGCGCGGGACGAACGGAGCCGACGACGGCGGCCGCGTCGGAGTGCGCCTTCGCGCGCTGCGCCTTGAGGAACGCGCCGAGCCCTTTGTTCTGCATGCTCCGACGATACGACGCCGTCGCGCCGGTCTCCTGGGTGGATGACACCCAGGAAGTCTTCACCCTGGTTGAGGAAGACGCGACACCTGAGGCTGGACAACGCGGCGGCGAGGCTCTCGTCCCGCGGACACCAGCACCGTCAAACACGAAGGACATCCATGCGCTACACGCTCTTGGGCCGCTCCGGCATCCGTGTCTCCGAGCTCGCCCTCGGCACCATGACGTTCGGCGACGACTGGGGGTGGGGCGCCTCGCCGGAGACCAGCGCGAGGCTGCTCGACCTGTATGCCGAGGCCGGCGGGAACTTTATCGACACCGCGAACGCATACACCGGCGGGACGGCGGAGTCGATCATCGGCCGAGCGTTGAAGGGCCGGAGGGACCGGTTCGTGCTCGGCACGAAGTACACGATGCAGGCCGTGCCCGGCGACCTGAACAGCGCGGGCAACCACCGCAAGAGCCTCGTGTCCTCGCTTGAGGCCAGCCTGCGCCGTCTGGACACGGACTACATCGACGTGCTGTGGGTGCACGCACGGGACACGCTCACCCCGCTGCCGGAACTGATGCGGGCACTCGATGACCAGGTGCGAGCGGGCAAGGTCCTGCACGTCGGTGTCTCGGACTGGCCGGCTTGGGAGATTGCGCAGGCGAACACGCTCGCCGAGCTGCGTGACTGGTCGCCGTTCGTCGGTGTGCAGCTGCGCTACAACCTGCTCAGCCGGTCGGTGGAGTCGGAGCTGACGGTGATGGCGCAGGCTTTCGACCTCGCGGTCCTCGCCTGGGGGCCGCTGGCAGAGGGGCGTCTGACCGGCAAGTACCTGGACGGCGCGGAGGGGCGCATCACCCGCGGCGGCTGGGACTTCAGCGGAGATCAGAGCGACCACATCGTGCGCGCGGTCGTCGACATCGCCGAGGCCGGAGGGTGGACGCCCGCGCAGGTCGCCTTCGCCTGGCTGCGCTCACGACCCGGCACCGTCATCCCGCTGCTCGGCGCGACCAGCGAACAGCAGCTCACCGGCAACCTCGCCAGCCTCGACGTCACCCTCGACGACGACGCCCTGCACCGGCTCGACGAGATCAGCGCACCTCGCCTGGGTTTCCCCCACGACGTGATGGCCGGTGAGGACATGATCGGCCTCACCTACGGCGACCAGTGGCGCCAGGTCACCGACCACCGGCGCGCATCCTGTCGCCCCGTCAACGACAACGCCCAGAGGGCATGACCACGACCACGGCAGAGCACACCGTTCCATCCGACCAGGAGGAAAGGTATTGATGAGTGTGCCGGAACCGCCCACCGCTATGGTCCGCGACGCGCTCGTGCACGTCACGCCGTCGCGGACGACGCACGGCGACATCACGGTCACCGGCAGCGTGCTGCCCCAGGCGGGTCCGGCACAGTCACCGGGCCAGGATGAGACTGTCGTGCTCGCCGCTGCGGGGGCCTCGGTGGTCCCGATCGTGATCGACGGTGCGGTCCGAGCCCGCGGCCCCGGCCGGCCACTTGGTGCTCGACAACTACGCCACCCACAAGAGCCCCGCCATCAAAACCTGGCGGCTGGCCCACCCTCGGTTCCACCTGCACTTCACACCGACCGGTTCCTCCCGCACCTGGAACACTGACCCCAGGCCCTGTATCGGGACCAAGACCGCGAACGAGATCCTCGAACGCCTCGCCTCATATCTGAACAGAATTCCCGACTCAGAAGACCAGCGGCCGCCGTATCCCGATCACGTGGTCCGGCAGCTGCCCTCTGGAATGCTCTCAGCGGTGCCACGGATCAGACGGCGTACCACCGGTCGAGCGCGTCCCGCAGCCCGGTGGTGTCCGCTCCCGCCCAGGCCACGTATCCGTCCGGCCGCACCAGGAGCGCTGCCGCATCGGGGTCGGGCACCGGCCGGTGTACGAGTCGTACGCGATCGGCACCGTCCACCGCAGCGTCGATCGACCCGTCGCCCACGAGATCCAGCAGCAGGAACCGTCCATCACTCATGTACTCCGCGGCCACCTCCCGGAACACGCTCGGCAGGAATCGGCCCACCAGCGGCTGCTCCGACTCCGGCGCGTAGTCCACATCCGCGCCACTGACCAGGGTGCCGAAGTACTCACGTACCTCGGGGATCACTAGTGTCTCGGTGAGGACCTCGCGCAGAGCGTCGACCTGGGGGCCCGGCCGCATCAGCGCCACCTGCGCGAGGGTGCTGCGCAGCACGTGGGCGGCAGCGGAGTGGCGCTCGGCCGTGTAGGTGTCGAGCAGTTCCTCCGGAGCACGGTCTGTGGCCACGAGCGCCAGCTTCCAGCCGAGGTTCGCAGCATCCTGAAGGCCGAGGTTGAGGCCCTGCCCGCCGATGGGCGAGTGCACGTGCGCGGCGTCGCCGGCCAGCAGTACCCGTCCGCGCCGGTAGGTGTCAGCCTGCCGGGTGTTGTCGCTGAACCGGGTACCGGCGTCCAGATGGGCCACGGTCGCCTCAAGTCCGCCCGCGCGCAGCATGCTGCCTTCGAGTTCGGCGGGAGTCATGGGCGCATCACGGTCCGCCGGCCCGGTGACATCGAACTCGACAGTGGTGATCTCCCCCGGCACCATCAGGCAGTTCACCAGCCCGTTGGGGCCGCGCAGGACGGACTTGAGCATGCTTTCGTCCGCCAGTTTGGCTGACGCGACTCGCCCCGTCATAGTCGCCCCCGTCCCGGGAAACGCGAAGCCGGCGCTCTTACGCACGGTACTGCGCCCGCCGTCACAGCCCACTAGATAATCGGCGCGTAGCGACCGCCCGTCTGCCAGTTCCGCGACCACGGACGTGCCCTCGTCGTGGACTGCGACCACCTGCGAGTTCGTCTCGATGCGCACGCCCAGCTCGTTCGCCCAGTCGGCGAGCAGATGTTCCAGCATGTGCTGCTTCATCAGGAAGCAACGGTCGGCGCCGCTGTCGTCGGCCGCCAGCGGAAGTCCTCCGAAGTGGCCCGCGATGCGGCCTTCGCGCATCATCTTGAGCACGTGCGCGATCTGATCCCCGTCCTCCGTCCGCTGCCCCGCGGCCGCCAAGTGTTCGACCCAGGCTTCCTGCTTGGCTTCGAGTGCGGGAGTGAGCCCACGCAGAGCGAGGGTCTGAGAGCTGCGCCCGTTCACGGAACGCTGGCCGAAGCTCCGCGTCCGCCGCTCGGTGCCGTCGGACGCCTCAAGTATCAACGGAGTTGCCCCGCCGAGGCGCAGTTCCGCAGCCAGCAACAGGCCGACCGGCCCACCGCCGATCACCAGTACATCGATCACGACAACCCCTTACTTACACAGTAAGCTTACGGCGTAAGTAAGGCATGTGCGATGTAGGTTCGTCAAGAAACCAACCGTGAGTGGAGGGCGACGCATGAGTCGACGGGAGCCGCTGAACCGGGCGAAGGTAGTTGCCGCCGCACTGGCTCTGGTCGATGCGGAGGGAGTCGAAGCGCTCACCATGCGCAGGCTGTCCAAATCGCTCGGCGTGGAGGCCATGTCGCTCTACAACCACGTCGCCAACAAGACCGACCTGCTCGACGCGCTCGCGGAGGCGGTGTTCGCCTCCGTCGAACGCGCCGACCCCGGCCTGCCGTGGGCAGAGCGGCTGCGGATCACCGCCCGCAACCTGTATGGCGAGTTCAGCCGCCACCCGTCAGTGTCCAAGGCCGTGGTCGGCGATCAGGCCAACCCCACCTCGGAGGCGGCCCTGCGCCCGACGGAGGATGTGCTCGAAGCGCTGTTCGAGGCCGGCTTCGACGGCAAGGCGGCTCGGCAGGCACTCATCGCGGTCCACGGTCTGGTGTTCGGCACCCTGGCTCTGGCCACCTCCGAATACACCACCCCGCCAAGACCCGCCGCCAACGGGCTGGAAGCCTTCCGTCCCGTGGTGGATCCGGCCTGGCTGCCGCACTTCGCCCGGCTGACGGCGCTCGGCGACAGCGACCCGGCGGAGGACTTCGAGCGCGCGCTGGACCTTCTGATCGCCGGGTTGGTTACCGCAGCACCCAACGGCGCATAGCGCCCCTCCGGGCCGGGCCGGGGCGTCAGTCGGCCACGACTGGCACTGCCGACCTCGCGCCGCTCACGGTACCGAGGTGATGCCCCGCACCACTCGGCTTCACTTCAAAGCTGGGGAGGATCCTGCCGGTTCGTGCCGTCGGCCAGCAAGATGGCCCTCAGCAGGCCGGGAAAGCGGTCCTCCAGGTCGTCAGCGCGCAACCGATTGAGGATCTTGTTGCCGTGATAGCGCTGAGTGATGATGCCCGCCTCGCGGAGTACGCGGAAGTGATGCGTCGAGGTCGACTTGGTGACCGGTAGGTCGAATGCGCCGCATGCCTGCGCTTCGTCCCCGGCGGCAAGCTGGCGAACGATCCGACGCCGCAGGGGGTCGGCCAACGCGGTGAGGACCGTGTCGATGTGGACGGCTTCCGTCCCGGGGTGCGGCAACCTACGCATGCCTGTAAGCCTAACCACCGCCCAAGTGGTACGGTGTGCGTCGTACTACGAGGTGCGTCGTACTACGAAGTGCTTCGTACAGCATGGTGTGCGTCACCACGGCCGATCCAGGTCTGCTCGGTTTTAGAGGGAATGGCCGGAGTTGCCGGAGTGTCGACCCAACCGAATGTGAGGAATGCCCATGAACATTGCCATCGCGCTCTTCGACCGCTTCACCGCCCTCGACGCGGTGGGCCCGTACGAGACGCTGCAGAGGCTTCCCGACACTGACGTGACGTTCGTGGGGCACCGTCGAGGAGAGGTCCGCACCGAGAACGGATATCTCGGCATGACCGCCGACAGGTCCTTCGACGAGGTCCTCACTCCCGATGTGGTCATCGTGCCTGGAGGGGTTGGCGCTCTCTCCTTCCTGGAAGACGAAGTGCTGCTGGAGTGGCTGCGCGAGGTCCACACCACCAGCCGCTTCACCACATCGGTCTGCTCAGGGTCCCTGATCCTGGCGGCGGCAGGCATGCTCCCTGGCCTTGAGGCCACCACCTACTGGGCCTTCATGGACAAGCTGACCGAGCTCGGCGCCGTTCCGACGTCGGAACGGGTGATCGAGCATCTCGACGAGCGGATCATCACTGCCGCCGGGGTCTCATCCGGAATCGACATGGCGCTCCGCCTGGCCGAGCTGCTCACCGATCGGGAGACGGCGGAGGCCATGCAGCTGATCATGGAGTACGACCCGCAGCCGCCGTTCGACGCGGGCTCGGTCGAGAAGGCAGGCCCGCTGGTCGTTGCTCGGGCCCATGAGATCTTCAAGACGAAGGGGTAGCACTCCAGCCGGACTTCTGCATTTCTCCTGGTCAACGTCCTGGCGGTGGGGAGTGTAGCGGTAGGGCGGCATGCGCGGGACGGGCTTGGACAGGTTGTCCGATCGTGCCCTTGTCGTGGTGTGGGCGATCAACTGGCGTGCTTGTCCGTGGTGTTGGGGAGCGCGTGTTGGGGAGCGCGGGGGCGCTTTCGGGGAGCTCGGGATAGAGCTTGTCCATGCTCCCTTCGGGGAGATAGCGGCGGGGGAAGGCGATCCATTCGTCGTGCATCTCGCAGAGCACGGCAGTCGTCAGCCGTTCCAGGGCGGGCGGGTTGGGGAAGACCTGGACGACGCCGGTGCGACGCTTGATCTCCCGGTTGATCCGTTCCAGAGGGTTGGTGGACTGGATCTTCTTCCAGTGCCGTGGTGGGAAGTCCGCGAAGGCGGTCAGGTCCTCTTTCGCGTCCAGGAGCATGGCCCTGACCTTGGGGAACTGGCCGCCGAGCATGTCGGCGACGGTGTCCGGCTGGGTGCGCACAAGGTCGGCGGTGGGCTGGCCGAAGACCGTGCGGATCGTCGCGGCGACCATCTCGCCGGACTCCTTGTCGATCACGCCGAAGACGTTGCGCGGGAAATGAACCCTGTACCTTTGCCAGGCGGCCCCGAGCATCACCTTGCGGACCGCGGCGACCAGGCCGGAGTGGTTGTCGGTGATGACGAGGCGGACGCCGGTCAGGCCGCGTTCGCGCAGGGAGCGCAGGAACTCCCTCCAGAACGCTGCGGTCTCGTTGTCGCCGACCATCAGCCCGAGGGCCTCGCGTCCGCCGTCCTCGGTGATGCCGGTGGCGATGACCACGGCCTGGAAGACGATCTGGTGGTTCACCCGCACCTTGCAGTAGGTCGCGTCCAGGTAGACGTAGGGGAAGCGGGTGTGGTCCAGGGGGCAAGCGCGGAAGGCGGTCAGCGGTTCGTACGCGTCCATGATGACGGCGTAGAGAGCCTGGTCGATGCGGCGACGGCGTTCGAGCAGGGACGGGAAGAAACTGCCGGTGCGGACCTTGGGGATCGCCAGGTCCAGGTCGCCGGCCAGGGTGGTCAGCACCTTGTCGCGGTGCCCGTTGCGCAGGGCCGTCCGTGAGGCGGTGTGCTCGTTCCACTCGGCGCCGATGTGCGCGGTTGCCTCGGCCTCGATCAGCTCTTGCAGCATCCTCTCGGCCACGCTGCGGACGAGCTCGATTCCGTCCGACGAGCGTAGTGACTCCAGCAGCCGTACCAGGTCAGACTGAGACAGGGCCATCGCGCACTCCCATGGCTTGAACTGGCGTTCCAGCAAGGAGAGTTGCGCGGTGGCCCGCCTTTGGTCAGGGAGCGGCCACCTGCATCAGGTGTGCGCCCCGGGCAGACGCCCGCGCACTCCCGAACCTTGATCGGCTACACCACGACAAGGGGCACGATCCATCCTGCGCGAGAGGGGACCAACCCCGCGGGCGCGGGGACCACCAGTCGCCGACCTGCGCGTCTATTTGGACGAGCACCTGCTTTTACTTACTTCACCAGATTCCGGCATAGCTAGCATTACCCGCTTCCAGGGAACCCGATCAGGCCCTCAAGCTTGCTGCAAGCATCCCCGTCTCCTCCAGCTTCCGGTCTCGATTCAGCGTCGGTCTGCCCGACGCTGAAGTTCCCCTGCTTGGCTTTCGCGTCGCTTCCCATGCCGGCCCTGCCGCAGATCTCCACGCGACTTGATCGCATCCACGATCCCGAGAGAGGAGGCATGGGTCCAGGTCGCAGCGCGACGATGAGGCAGGCCGGGAGTATCACCGAACAAGTTGACGGAGAGGTCGACAGTGTTCACCCAGGCAATCATTGGACACCCCTGGACAGTCTTTACCACCTGTGCCAGGTGGTGCCCAGTGAGGGGCCGACGACCAGTACAGGGGCCTCGGCCGGCCCGTCAAGGCGGTATGTTCACCTCGCTACGGCAGGTCCTGCACGGCCTGGACCCGGGACGACAGCCTCGACGCTTTGCCTATCGGTACGTTCCGATGTGTTCCAGGATGAGACGAGTGACTTCGTCCGGCCGATCGAGTTGAAGGAAATGTCCGGCTCCCTGAAGGCGCTCGAAGCGCCACGGTCCGTCGATCCATTCCCCCGAGCGCGCCATCTGCTCCAGACTGCTGTAGATGTCACCCGTCGGCCAGATTCCGAGAACGGGAACCGATACACGTGGGACAGGGGCCATCCGGCCGTGCACCGGGTGCACGTTCGCGTGGTAGAAGTTCAGCATGGCCTTGACCGCGCCGGGGCGTTCCAGATCGCGGATCCAGGCGTCGCTCTCCGGATGGTTGCCCACCCACCAACGGAAGGTGGACCATTCCCCACCCTCGCCCTCGGCCTCACTGCGAAGCCAGTCCTCGGCGTCGGGAAAGAGCAGGCGAAGCATGTACCACGAGAGCTGCTTCTGCTCGTAGCCCGCTGCCTTTCGGGCGCTGGGATGGCCGACGGACAACGCCACGTAGGACTTCACCCGGTCCGGTCGACGGGCGGCCATCGACCAGGTCGAGGCCGCTCCGCGGTCGTGCCCGACGAGATGGAAGGTGTCAGCTCCGAGTGCGTCGGCGACAGCCCAGAGCCGTTCCTCGTCCTTCGCCACGGTGTAGTTCTCCACCCCGTCGGGCATGTCCGAGTCGCCTTGTCCGAGCAGATCCGGTGCGATCACCCGGATACCCGCCCGGAGAAGGCCGGGGATCTGACCGCGGTACACGGCGGACGAGTCCGGAATACCGGGTACCAGCATGATGGCCTCCGGACCCGTACCCGCTTCGAAAACGTTGACGCGATGCCCGTCAACGGTGACGCCGTGGCGCGTCATTCCCTTCAGGCGCCGCATTTCCGAAGCCTGCAACTGAGCCATGAGTCTGCCCTTCCTCCTGGTGTACTCGCACCTAAGTAACCGATTGGTCATTAGGGACGCTAGCACCGCTCCTCGATAATGACCAGATGTATACTGAGCTCGTGGACGCAGAACCCGAGCACAGCGAAGGGCACACCGGCAAGCGCCGCCGACGCGACCCGCAGGCAAGCCGAGAGGCGATCCTCAACGCAGCGCGCGCGGAGTTGAACGAGCACGGTTACGGCCGCATGACCATCAGGAGCGTCGCAGCCCGAGCCGGGGTGACACACGGCCTGGTGATGCGTCATTTCGGTACGAAGGAAAGGCTGTTCCTGGCCGCCATCCCGGGGCCGCAGCAACTCGACACGGCTCTCGCCGGTGACTCCGCCACGCTGGCCGAACGGATCGCCCAGGCCTATGTGGAACGCATGGAAGCCGCAGACTCCGATGATCCCTTCGTAGCCCTGATCCGTAGCGCCGCGGCCAACGACCCGACCGCCAACCGGCTGTACTCCGCGATGCAGGAGTACAGCACCGCGGCCTACCGCGCCGTGCTGGACGGCCCCGACGTGGACGCGCGCGTCGACCTGCTCGCGGCGGTACTCCTGGGCGTGACGTTCAGCCGGTACATCGTCCGCGAAGGCGCCCTTGCCTCGATGGAACCCTCCGCGCTGAGCACCCACCTCGCCGACCTGCTCCGGCCTCTCGTCCAACCCCGGCATGCCGGACCAGCCGACGCCGGTCACGCCGCCGGTCCGACCTCTCCGTGTCCGAGCGCCGGATAATCGGCCATGCGTATATGAAGGCCACGCCACAGCTCGGGGGGTGGCAGCAGATACGGCGCCTGGGGGCAGCAGGAGCACTGGGTGTACCGGCCTGGCTGGTCACCGGTGTCCTGCTGCCCCCGGGAGAGGCGACCGGGTCGTTGTCCTGGTTCGTTGTCGGTGATCCATTGGTGGCTCTCGGTTGCCTGACGGCCTTGGTGTGGCGCAGGCGGTACCCGCTGGCTGTCGCTCTGACCGTCGTGATCGCCTCGGCCGCCTCCTCGCTGGCCGCCGGCGCCGGACTGCTGGCGCTGGCCTCGGTCTCCACCCGCCGGCGCCCGATGGAGATCGGGGCCGTCACGCTCGCCTACCTGACCGCGTCACAGATATCCATCGTGGTCTACCCGGTCCCCGGTTCGACCGGTGAGACAGGGCTCCGGCTCGCTGTCCCGACCCTGATCGCCGGCATCGTGGTGGCCGCGGGTGTGGCCGTCGGTACGCGACGCGTCGAGGTACGGACCCTGCGGGAGCGGGCACGGAGCACAGAACGGGAACAGAAGGCACGCGCGGCCCAGGCCCGAGCCCAGGAACGCAACCGCATCGCCCGCGAGATGCACGACGTCCTCGCCCACCGCATCTCCCTGATCGCCATGCAGGCCGGAGCACTCAACCACCGCACCAACCTCCCCGCCCACGAGAACCGGACACTCATCCACGGCATCGCCGACGGCTCCCACCAGGCCCTCGAAGAACTACGCGACGTCCTCGGCGTCCTCCGCTCCGGCCCACCCCACTCCGAACCCGCCCAGCCCTCCCTGCACAGGATCCCCGACCTGGTCGCCGACGCCCGCACCTCAGGACTCCACGCCACCCTCACCACCACCGTGACCGGAACACCACCCGACACCCTCGGACGGACCGCCTACCGCATCGTGCAGGAAGGACTGACCAACGCCACCAAACACGCCCCCGGCGCACACATCCACATCACCCTCGAAGGAACACCCGGCGACCAACTCCACGTCACCGTCACCAACACCCCCGCCCACACCGACAACCCGGCGAAGACCCACCCACCACCATCATCCGGATACGGACTGCTCGGCCTCGCCGAACGCGTCGAACTCGCCGGCGGCACACTCGACCACCACCCCACACCCGACAACGGATACACCCTCACCGCACAACTCCCCTGGCCGACCCCCACCCACGAAACCGACACCTGAACACGGCCCGTGGTCGGCGTGGTGGATGAGTGTGCCGGGCTCGGGCGGTCAGTACGGGGACCGGCGGCCGGACGGGGCCCGTCCGGCGCTCCCGGACTCCCTCGTCGGGTCCCCCTTCACCTCGTCACGCTCCGCCGTCCCGTCCGGCTCCGTCGCCGCGAAGTCCTCCGCCGTTCCCGCAGCGCCCGCGGTGGACCGGCGCGCCAGGTTCAGGCTGGCCACCGTCAGCAGCACCAGGATGCCGACGCCGCACAGCGCCGCTGCGTGCATGCCGGTGGTGAAGGCGGACCGGGCGGTCGCGAGCAGCTCGTCGCCGACCGCTCCCGGCAACCGGTCTGCTGCCCCGATGGCGCCCGTCAGTGTGGACCGGGCGAGATCGGCCAGCTCCGGCCGGACGCCATCGGGCAGGGCGTCGCCGGCCATCCGCGCCCCGTAGAACGCGGTCGCCACCGAGCCGAACGCCGCCACACCCAGTGCGTTGCCCAGTTCGGCGCCCGTCTCCCCGACTCCCGCGGCGTTGCCCGCGCGCTCCGGCGGAGCGCTGCTGATGATCACGTCGTTGGTGAGGGCGAGCGCCGCCTGGACCCCGAAAGACAGGACGGCGAAGCCGGTGGCGGTGAGCGCGAGGCCGGAGGTGGCGTCCGCCAGACTGATCAGCACGAGCCCCGGCACGGCGAGCGCGAAGCCGCCCGCCATGACGCGACCGGGATGCAGTCTGGCGGCGGCCGCCGGTGCGAGCAGTGTGCCCACCACCCCCGCCACCATCGCGGGCAGCGCCCACAGACCGGCGGTGAGCGGAGTGAGCCCCAGGACGAGTTGGAAGTACTGGAGGACCAGGAACTGCGTCCCGGTCACGACGAAGAGGCCCATCGTCTGGCCGCCCAGCGCCACCGAGAACCCGGGACGGCTGAAGAGCCTCAGGTCGAGCATGGGGCTGGTGATCCTCAACTGGCGGCGTACGAAGGCGACCGCGAAGCCGAGTCCGAGGACGACGGCCAGCAACGAGGTAGTGCGGACGCCGTCCTGCGCCACCTGCTTGAAGCCGTAGACCACCGGCATCACCGTCACGATGGACAGGACGACGCTGAGCGGGTCGAGCCGGCCCGGCCGCGGGTCGCGGTACTCGGGGAGCAGCACCGGGCCGACGAGCAGCAGGACCACTCCCACCGGCACACCGACCAGGAACACCGAACCCCACCAGAAGTGCTCCAGCAGCACGCCGCCGACCAACGGGCCGATCATTCCGCCCACGCTGAAGTTGGTCATCCACACCGCGATGGCGAATCGTCGCTGGCCCGGGTCACGAAACATATTGCTGATCAGCGACAGGGTGGACGGCATGAGGGTCGCGCCGGCGATGCCCAGGAGGGCGCGCGCCGCGATGAGCATCGCCACCCCGGTCGCGTACGCGGCGAGCAGCGACGCGACGGCGAACGCCGCGGCGCCGATGAGCAGCAGTTTCCGCCGGCCGATCCGGTCCCCGAGGGTCCCCATGGTGGCGAGGAACGAAGCGACCAGAAACCCGTAGATGTCGACGATCCAGAGCAACTGCGCACCGCTCGGCCCCAGACTCTCGCCGAGTTCGGGGGCGGCCAGGTGCAGCACGGTCATGTCGAGACCGATCAGGATGGTCGGCAGCGCCAGGACGGCCAGCCCCATCCATTCCCGTCGCCCCGCTCGCGCTGGTTCGTCGGTACGCACAGAACAAGCCCTTCCTCGCTCACTCGGCCGCCTCGAAGTCTCTCAGCCCGGCAGCCTCGCAGCTTGATCGAAATCCCGGCGATTGTAGGTGTGTTGGCCCGCCGACGGCACAAAACCTGAGGAACCGGCCACCGGTCGCCATCGCTCCCGGCCACGGAAGTGGCCGGTCGCGGGGTTGGACACCCGCCCCCCCTTCAGAACGTGGCGAGTGCCTGTCGGTAGGTGCCGAGAACCGTACGCACAGCGAGGGTGAGCGGGCGCTTCAGTGCTTCCTCCGGGGTGAGCCAGACGGCGGTGACACCCTCCGGGCCGAGGCGCACCGCGGCCTCGCCACCGTCGCCCGCCTCGCAGTGGTAGACCTGCCACACATGGGCGTCGGCGCCCCGGCGGCACCCATCACCCGGGACGGGGGTCCGGCCGAGGAACGCCAGCCCGCGCGCGGCCAGTCCGGTTTCCTCCTCCAGCTCACGCGCCGCGGCCAGGTGCGGCTCCTCGTCCCGTTCCACGTGTCCGGCCGGGATCGTCAGTCCGAAAGGGAACGCCGTCCGGTCGAAGAAGAGGAAGCGTCCGCGCGCGTCCCGCGCGAAGACGCCCGCCGTCTCGTGCCAGTACTCGCCGTTCTCGTCCGTCCACCAGTTAACCGCCGGGTCGAGCACCAACGCCCGGTCACGCACCGCTCCGCACGCACCGCACACACAGTGCCGCCGGCCGTCTTCGGTGCGCCACTTCACCCCGTCCTCGTGGCACCGAAGGCAGTAATGGTGCACGGCACCGTCGGTCAGTGCCCGCGGGGGCAGGAAGTCGAGCCGCATCGTTTCTCCTCACGCGGATGCCGGCGGGGACGGACGCCACCACCGGCCGCGCGGCGGACAGCCCCATGGCGTGTCCACCGCGCGGCGCCCATGGCGGGAAGAGGTGGTCAGATGTCCAGGCCGAAGCGGGTGAACAGTTCCTTCTCACCGGTGACGTAGGAGGTGTCGGTGATCGCGGTCTGGTCGGACGGGCCGCGGCTGCACATGCACATGTGCCGCCCGTTGGAGACGACCCTCGCGGCGCGGGCTCCCCCGGAGCTCATGATCTCCTCGGCGATGTCCTTCACCAGGTACTCCTGGATCTGGAACCGCTTGCTGTACGCCTGCACCAGCCTCGGGAATTTTCCGAGGCCGAGAATGCGGTCGCCGGGGACGTACGAGATGGCGATCTTCCCGAAGAACGGCAGGAAGTGGTGGGCGCAGATGGAGAAGTAGTTGATGTCGTGCACGCGGACCACACCGGCGTGTTCGCCATCTATTTCGACGGTCGTCTTGAGGATCTTCGACGTGTCGATGTCGTAGCCGCTGAGCAACTCACGGTAGGCGCGGACGATGCGGGGCTCGCACTCCTCCTCCTGGTACCAGTCCAGGGCTCGCTTGTCGGTCGTCACGTTCTCTTCGAGCCACTGGGCGATGCTGGTGGTCATGCTGGCCTCCTGCTGGGGATCGACTCGGCTGTCGGTTTCTCAGGCTGGTTCGGGCGGTTCATGGGACGCGCGCCGGCCGGCGGCGCGGTCACCTCGGGTCGACGGGCGGCCACTTCTTCGGCGGAGCCTGGCCGAGGAATTCGATGACCACGTTCCGGTAGAAATGGTCGCTGCGGTTCACGAGTCGGTGCGGCTTTCCACGCCGACGGTGCACCACATCGCCGATGAAGTCGTCCTGGTCCTCTATTTCGCCGTCCTCGTACTCCAGTCGCACCTGACCGGGATGGTCGACCACGAATACATAGTCCCAGGGATGCTCGTGCCATTCGCTGGCGTCGCCCGGTTGCAGTTCCAGCAGCCACACCCGGGTACTCTCGTCCTCGAACAGAAGCTTCGTCCCGGCCGTTCCATAATGCCGGCCGGGCGTCTTACCTCGTAGCTCATCAGGTATTTCCGTGTTGCCGTGCTGCGTGCTCCGGTCGTGCGCCATTCGGGTTTTCCCTCCCCGGGGAAGACGGCATTCCGATGTGCTGCCGACAGGTTGCCCCACCCATGCATAAACCCCGTACAGGCTGCGTATATTTACGCGGGGACTATGGGAAGCGGGGTTTCCGGGTAGGTAGCTCCGGGCGATACTCCAACCGAGCAATCCGACGTCGGCAGACCCCGGAAGAGGAGACACGGAGATGACGAGGCTCACCCGGCAGCCCGATATCGAGGGCAGGAGCAAGAAACTCTGGATGAACGACGACGGTACCTGCGATATCGAACTGATACCGAGCCTGCGCAGCTTCACGTACGACCGGGACGCCCTGATGCCACGGACCGCGGCGCTTCGCCTCGACTTCTACGAGGCGGCGGCCGAACGCCTCGCCGGCAAGGGAGTACGTACGGTCTTCAGGGAACGGCTCGACGCCATCTCCTACCGGGCGGACTACGTGCCGGCGCCGCCGTTCGAGGTCATCGTGAAGAACGTCGCCACCGGGTCCACCGTGCGCAAGTACCCGCAGCTCTTCCCCGAGGGCCACCGATTCCGGCCCCCGGTGGTGAAGTTCGACTACCGGATCGATCCCGAGGACCAGCCGATCGGCGAGGACTACCTCCGCGCGGCGGGCGTGGACGTCACGTCCTTCCGCGACTGCGCGCTCCGGTGCAACGACGCGCTGCGGTCCTGGTTGGCGCCGCTGGACCTGTGGGACTTCTGTCTGGTGGTGGGGGTCGGCGCGGACGGTGAGCCCGTCGTCAATTCCGAGGTGTCGCCGGACTGCATGCGGCTGCGCGACGAGGCCGGCAATCCGCTGGACAAGGACCTGTTCCGGCAGGGCGCCGACGAGGCCAC
Organism: Streptomyces sp. NPDC056987; assembly: GCF_042673865.1. Classification (NCBI taxonomy): domain Bacteria; kingdom Bacillati; phylum Actinomycetota; class Actinomycetes; order Kitasatosporales; family Streptomycetaceae; genus Streptomyces; species Streptomyces sp. NPDC056987. The sequence continues at coordinate 269,040 of NZ_JBHURV010000001.1, read as the reverse complement.
CGTGGTGCGGGCCTGGACGGACCTCGTACGCAGGATGCGGGGATGAGCTCGGCCGCGGACGACACCCGCGCGACGGGGAAGGGCGCCCACGCGCTCCGCACCGACGGTCCCGTCGTGCTGCTGACCGGGGCCAACCGCGGTACCGGCCGGGCGGTGGCCGAGGGATTGCATGCCGCCGGCTGGCGGGTCCACGCCCTCTCCCGGACACCCACGCGACTGCCCTGGCTGCACGAGGTCGCCTGCGACCTGCGTCACCCCGAGCAGGTCGGCCCCGCCGTCGACCGGGTCGCCACGGCCGCCGGCGGCCTGGACGCGGTGGTGACCGGCGGAGTCGTACGCGCCCTCGGGGACGTCGCCTCGCTCCCCCTCGACGACTGGCGGGAGGCGGTCGACGTCAATCTCACCTCGGTTCTGGCACTGGTGCAGTCGGCTTTGCCGCACCTGCGCCGCGGCGGGGGCCGAATCGTCCTGATGGGCAGCCATGCGGGCAGCCGCTTCTTCGAGGGCGGGGCCGCCTACTGCATGACGAAGGCGGCGCTGAAGGCGCTCGCCGAGGTGCTGCTGCTGGAGGAACGGGGGCACGGGGTCTGCACCACTCTGCTCAGCCCTGGGGCCATTGCCAATCTGCCCGGTGACAACTCGCCGACGAAGATGGCCACCTCGTCGGTGGCGCAGGCCGTGCGCTGGGCGCTGGAGGCTCCGGACGACACCACCGTCGGCGAGCTCGAACTCCGCCCCGCCCGCCTCCCCGCCCACCCGCCGGTATCAGGTCTGGACCGGCTCCAGGCCGTGTGACGGCGCACGGCACCCCGTCACACGGCACGGCACATCGTGCGACGCCGCACCGCATCGCACCACGTACCAGGCGCACCACGGACCAGGCGCACGGCTGCACGGCGCACGGCCTTGTCGTCCGTCCTGGGACGTCCGCACACCGAGGTGGCGAAGGAGAGGCATGACCGGGCAGTCGGAACAGTTGGAAACGGTCAGCGCGGCGGGCACCGTCAACGTGAGCTGGGACCTGGGAGTGGGGCTCGTCTCCGTCGTGGGCGACCTGCCCGAAACGCCGTTCCCGGCGGGCGGCGGAGTACAGATCCGCTTCGCCTCCCGCCTGTGGATCTCCCTGGACACCAGCGGACGCCCGGTGGCCCTTGACGTCTTCGACGTCCCCCCGGTGCTGGTGGGCATCATCCCGTCGGCCCGGCGCGGCGAGGAGAGCGCGTCCGCCGCACCGCCGGGCACCATCCCCTGGCTCCTCGACACGGACAGCAACTGGCTGTGGATCGCGCTGATCGCAGCGCCCGAGCACCAACGTCTCGTCCGCGAGGGCTGGGTCGAGGTATGGCTGGACCAGGACCGGCCGGTGCGCCTCAAGGTGCGGGCGCCGGTCGCCGGGGCGCCCACCCGGGCCAGGCGGTCCACGCCGTGAGCGCGCCGGACCGCATCCGTCTGGTCTGCACCGATCTCGACGGCACCCTGCTCAACGAGCGCGGCGCCATCGGACCGCTGACTCATGGCGCGCTCACCGAAGCGGCCCGCGGCAACGTCCCGGTGGTATGCGTGACCGGCCGTCCGCTGCACGACGCGCTGTCCGTCTGCCGCGACATCGGCACGGAAGGACTGGTGGTGTGCAGCAACGGGGCCGTCGTGGCGGAGGTCGCGACCGGCAAGCCGCTCCGGCGCCAGGGCTTCTCCCGTCACCAGGCCCGCACGGTCCTCGCCCGGCTGCGCGCCCGGCTGCCCGGGGTGGTCCTCGGCGTGGACACCCTACGCGGACTGTTCCTCGAACCCGGGTTCGAGGAACTGGTCCCGGACTGCTGGCAGCACACCTGTGTCCCGGACGCCGCCGAGGTACTGATCCTGGGCGACGGCGTGGTCAAGATCCTGGCCGTGCACCCCGACCGGCCGGGACCCTCGCTCGCGCGTCCGCTGGTCCGCCCCGGCGACGGCGTCCTCGCGACCTGCTCCACGCCGTACTTCCTGGAAATCGCGCCGACCGGCGTCGACAAGGGGGCGGCCCTACGCTGGCTGGCCGACCACCACGCGATACGGGTCACCGCCGTCGCCGCCGTCGGCGACATGCTCAACGATCTGCCGATGCTGCGCGCGGCCGGCCTCGCCGCCGCGGTCGCCAACGCCCACCCGTCCGTACGCCGGTACGCCGACCTGATCCTCCCCAGCAACGAGCAGGAGGGGGTGGCCGACCTGCTGTCGATGGTGCTGTCGGCACAGCAGGAGGATGTCGCGTGAGACGGCGGGGAGGACGGGAAGGACGGGAGGACAAGGCCGCCGGAGCGCACGGACCCGGTGCAACGGCGTCGCGCGATGGGCGAACCGGGGCGCTCGGGGCGACAGATAGGCTGCCGCGATGACGACAGAGACGGATCTGCGGCACCTGCGTCGCTGTGTGGAACTGGCGGCCGAAGCCCTCGACGCGCGGGACGACCCCTTCGGCTCGCTGCTCGTCGGGCCCGAGGGCACGGTGCTCAAGGAGGAGCGGAACCGGATCTCCTCCGGCGACCACACCCGGCACCCCGAGTTCGCCCTCGCTCGCTGGGCGGCCGACCACCTCTCTTCTGACGAGCGCGCCCGGTCCACCGTCTACACGTCCGGCGAGCACTGCCCCATGTGCGCCGCCGCGCACGGCTGGGTCGGCCTCGGCCGCATCGTCTACGCCGCGTCCTCGGCCCAGTTGTCCGGCTGGCTCGCCGATTGGGGCGCCACCCCGGCCCCGGTCGCCACGCTCCCCATCACCGACGTCGTGCCCGGTGCCGTGGCCGAGGGCCCCGCGCCGGAACTGGTCGACCCGGTGCGAGCGCTCCACCGGCGGCGGCACCTGGGGCGCGTCGGGGACGGGCCCGGTGACGGCGAGGTGTGATACGGCCGGGCCGCCGGTCCGGCAACGGTGGCACCAACTCCGCGCGCCCACAGGACGTAACCACCCTGCTGCTCCGGAAGGAGCTGTGGACCGGCTCGTTGAGCACCCGGTTCGTCTCCAGGACCGGCGCGAACCGCGGGGAATCGCCCCGCAGTCGGGCAGCCGGGGGACCGGACACCACCTCGACGCGGCGGACCGTACGGTGGCGGGCATCGCGCCGGTACGGTCCGGACGCGCCTGGCGGTCCGGTCACGTCGTGAGGGCGTCCAGTCTGCGGTCGCCGCGCAGTATCTGCTGCTCCAGCCGTTTCAGCCGGTCGCTCGGGTAGATCCCCAGCTCCTTGACGAGCATCCGCCGCACCCGTGCGTACGCGGCGAGGGCGTCCGCCTGGCGTCCCGTCCGGTGCAGAGCGATGATCCGCAGCTCCCACAGCCGTTCACGGAATGGGTGCTGGGTGGTGAGAGTGGCCAGCTCCGGCACGAGAGCGTCCGCCTGCCCCAGGTCGAGCCGCGCCTGAGCGGCGCGTTCCACGGCGAGCAGCCTCAGTTCCTTCATGCGTTCCACCTCTGCGCGGAGGGACAGCGTCATGGGGAGCCCGTCGAGCGGATTCCCGCGCCAGAGTCCCAAGGCGGACTGGAGGTTCCGGGCGGCCTGTTCGGTCTGCCCCGTCGCCATCTCCCGCTCGCTCTGCCGTAATCGGCCCATGAACAAAGAGAGATCCAGCTCGGACGTCCCAGCGCGCAGCAGATATCCGCCGGTGAGTGTGGTCAGTCGCTCACCATGCTGTGCACGGCCCCTGTCGTCGTCGCCGGCCCGGAGGAATCGGCGTAACGCACTGATATATCCTCGGACATTGGCAGACGCCGAGGGCGGAGGCTCTTCGGACCACACAGCTTCCAATAAGCGGGACACCGCCACCAGATGATTCGCATTCATCAGAAGCGTGGCCAGCACGACGCGCTGTCGAGAACCGCCGAGTTTCACAGGAACTCCGCCGTCCGAAACCACTTCCAACGGTCCCAGAACACCGAACCTCATCGCAGCCCCCTTACTTTTTCTCTCCATGGGCACGCCGCTCAACACCGGCGCTCAGGAAATATTTCCACACCCTCTCAGATTAAACGATTTCGATCCCGACACCGAAATATGCCGGAAAAACCTGCGCACCATTTCGCGCCGCACAAGCGCGTACGACAGGGTGGAGACGGTCGGCTCCGTCGCGGGATTACCAGCTCAAGAAGCGCGACGAGGGGCTGCCGCACACCCACGCCCTGCTCGTCCTGCTTGCGTCCCATCGGCTCGGCACCTGGGCAAGTCTGTGGGTGCGGCGCAGCCTGTGCATCGGCCTGGCGGGCGAAACCGCCTTAGACCAGGGTCTAGGGTCGCATCACCCGCCAGTCTCATGCGCTGTCGACCCGCCGAGTACCCGAGGCCTGTCCGACGGCCCGGTAGGCGCTCGGCGGGCGGCCCAGCAGGCTGCGGAATGCGGTGGTGAACGCCGCCGGGCTGTCGTAGCCGAGGTCGGCCGCGATCCGGGTGACCGGCACGCCGGCGGCCAGGTGGCGCAGGGAGTGCACGACGCAGGCCCGTTGCCGCCACTGCGCGAAGTTGAGCCCGGTGGCGCCGTGGAACCGCCGGCCCAGGGTGCGTTCGCTGATGCCCAGGGCGGCGGCCCAGCGGGCGGGTGGGTCGTGGACGTCGGGGTGGCGCAGGAACGCGTCGCACAGGTGCCGCAGTGCCGGGTCGGCGGGCAACGGGATGTCCAGGGGCAGCGGCGCCAGGCCTGCCAGTTCGTGCAGGAGCAGGCCGACCAAGGCCGCGTCGCGGCCGTGTTCCGGGTAGCGCGGCTTCATGTCGACGGCTGCCAGGAGGAGTTCGCGCAGCAGTGCGGAGACCTCGACGACCCGGCAGCGGGTGGGGAACCACGGCACGGCGGCGGGCTCGATGTAGAGGCTGCGGGTGCTGACCCCGGGCATGGAGACCTGGTGCCGGGTCCCGGCCGGGATCAGCACCGCGCGATCGGAGGGCACGGTCCACCTGCCCTCCGCCGTCGCCAGCTCCATGACGCCGGTCGCGGCGTACAGCAGCTGGGCCCGGCGGTGCTCGTGGTACGGCAGCAGGTGGCCGGGTGGGTAGTCGGTACCGATGGCCAGGACGGCACGGTCGAAGGCGTCGACCTCGTCGATGCGGACGTTGCGCACACCGCCAGACTAGACGAGTCGTTCCTGATGCCGCCGGGGCGGAAGGGCTGGTCCACTTCGCCTCGGTCTCCGTCACCAGCGGCCGAAACGGCGCCGTCTGCCCGGATCTGTGCTCTCAGGTCGCGTTGCCGAGCAGGGTTTCAAGGGACCAGGACCCCGCTCCGCTGTCGGATCGGCAAAGGTACTTGGCGTTCATTCGATTGCCCGCCATACGGGCAGGTCCGTAGCGTCGTGGCAGTGCTGACCTCCTACCTCACGCTTCTCCTGTTCGGCTGCCTGACCGGGATCACCACGGTGCTCTTCGGGTTCGGCGGCGGCTTCGTCACCGTCCCCGTCGTCTACGGCCTCTGGAGCGTCACGGCGCACTCCGGCGCCGACGCGATGCACGTGGCGGTGGCGACGTCGACGGCGGTCATGGTCGTCAACTCGGTCTTCGCCACCCTGGCGCAGTGGCGCCAGGGTCGGCTGCGCCGGGAGTACATCTGGCCGATGGCCGCATTCGTCCTGGTCGGCGCGGTGGCCGGGTCGTTCGCGGCGACACGGATCGGCGACACCGCACTGCGGGTGCTGTTCGTCGCGTATCTGCTGGCGACGATCGCCGACAGCGTGCTGCGCAAGGGCTTCCTGTCCGTCCCGCGGGCCCGGAAGCCGCGCCCGCTGAGCCGGTCGGCCCGGACTCTGGGCGGGGCCGGGATCGGCTCGATCGCCGCCTGTCTGGGCGTGGGCGGCAGCGTCATGACCGTGCCGCTGCTGCGCCGCCGAGGCCTGCCGATGGCCGAGGCAACGGCGATGGCCAACCCGCTCAGCGTGCCCGTCGCCGTGGTCGGCACCGCCGTCTACGCCCTCGCCGCCCCCGCCCTGCACCCCCAGGCCGGACGGATCGGCTACATCGACCTGCTCGCCTGCGCCGCGCTGCTCGGCGGCTCGCTGCCCACCATCGCCCTGGCCCGCCGCGCCGCGGCCCGCGTCCCGGACCGCGTGCACTCCGTCGCCTACCTCGCCCTGCTGGTGATCGTCCTGCTCGTCATGGTCGTCATGGGGATCTGAACGGCAGCTTGAAGGTCATCACGTCACGATGTGACCCGCGCGGACCCGCGGCACGCGGTCCGCTCGATGATGATCATTGCCGCGTCGTCCGCCAGGTGTCCCTTGGTGTGGTCGACCAGGAAGAGGCGGAGACGGTCCAGCAGCTCTTGCGGGGGACGGCCGCGCAGCCGCGCCAGGTGCGCGGGCAGATCGAAGAAGTTCCCGCCGGTGTCGCGGGCCTCCAGTACTCCGTCGGTGTACAGCAGCAGCTGATCGCCCTGTTCGAACACGTACTTCTCGACCGGCATGGGAGGCGTGCCGAGGAATTCCTCCAGACCGAGCGGCGGCAGCGGGCACGCGATCTCCAGGGCGCCGACCTCACCCCTGTGGAGCAGCAGCGGCGCGGGATGGCCGCGGCTGACCAGTTCGACGACGGGGGCGTCCGGTACCTGGGCGAGGACCGCGGTGACGAACTGTTCCGCCGGGTCCCCCTCAGGGGCGTCGGGGTCCTCCGGCCCGCCCGTCCGCGCGGGGCTCGCGCGGGACAGCTCCCGTCGCAGTGCGGCCTCGCAGCGCCGTATCACGTCGGGCAGCCCTGGCTCGTAGTAGGCCGCCTCGCGGAACGCGCCCAGTACCGCGGCGGCCGCGCGGACCGCGGGCAGTCCTTTGCCCCGTACGTCTCCCACGATGATCCGGATCCCGAAGGGGGTGGCCAGCACCTCGTAGAGGTCGCCGCCGATACGGGCGCCCGCCTCGGCGGCCAGGTACACGCCCGCGGCCCGCACGCCGTCCAGGCGGGCGGGGACGGGGCGCAGCACCACGTCCTGGGAGACCTGGGCGATCCGGCGGACCGTCGCCAGTTCCCGTTCCCTGTGTACGCGCGCGGTACTGGTCGCGAGACTGGCCACGGAGACCACGAGCAGCGCCAGCAGATTGGCGTAGACCAACTGGGTGCCCCAGGCATGGTTGTACGTCGCGGTGATGGCGCTCACCACCCCCGCCATGAGGATCACCGAACCGGTTCCCACGGGGCCCATCGTGATGGCGGCCAGCGCCGGGGCCGGCGACAGCAGGGGGCCCGTGTAGAGGAAGTGCGCGGGGGAGAGTTCGATGCCGAGCACCGACACGAGCACCGCGAAGGGCAGGGCCCGCGCGAGAGCGAAGAGGGTCCTGCTGGAACTGATCCGGCTCGTTCCGGATGCCGAGCCATGGAACACCCGCATAGCCCGACCCTCTCACCACACCCGGGCGGACGCTCTGCCAGCTTGCGGACGCCGGCCTGGAGACACCCCTCCGCGGATCGGTCCCCGGGAGCACTTCCCGGTCGCAGTACACTTCAATGAACAACAAAGTGCAGCGCAGGTGAGTCCATTACCTTGTGCTTTTCCCTTGCGGCAGTGAACTATCCGGTGGGTGGAACGTGGCGGACCTCGAACTGCTGACCCAGTGCCTGGCGCGCAACGTCCGCCGCTGGCGCACCGAACGCGGCCTGACCCTGGACGCGCTCGCCGCCCGGGCCGGTGTCAGCCGCGGCATGCTCATCCAGATCGAGCAGGCCCGCACCAACCCCAGCATCGGCACCGTCGTCAAGGTCGGTGACGCCCTCGGGGTCAGTGTCACCACCCTGCTCGACCACGAGCAGGCCGGGCCCGCCGTCCGCGTCGTCCCCGCCGAGCAGGCCGTACGGCTGTGGCACACCCCCGCGGGCAGCTACAACCGTCTCCTCGCGGGCACCGAGGCGCCGGGTCCGCTGGAGATGTGGGACTGGCGCCTGGAGCCCGGCGAGAGCAGCGCCTCCGACCCGCATCCCAAGGGCACCACCGAACTCGTCCATGTCACGGCCGGGGAGCTGACGCTCACGGTCGACGGCACCGAGTACCGCGTCCCGGCCGGCTCCAGCGCCTGCTTCGAGGCCGGCACCCCCCACACGTACGGCAATACCGGCGACGCCGTGACGACGATGGTGATGGCCGTCTCGGTCCCGCCTCCGAGCTGAACGCACGGGACGAGGCCGTTACGTCCGTACGGCAGACCTGGGGTGGATTCCCGCAGGCGGGGGCGCCGTCGTGCCTCGCACTTCGAGGGCGGGGGCCGCCAGGTCGACCCGGGCGGGGCGGCCCGGCTCCGCGATGCGGTCGAGCAGCCGTGCGGCGGCGCGGCGGCCCACGTCACGGCCCGCGTGGTCCACGGTGGTGAGCCAGAGATGGCGCAGTTGGGAGAGGTACGTGTTGTCGTACCCCACCAGGGACAGGTCCCGGGGGACGCGCAGCCCGCTCTCCTCCGCGGCCGAAAGGGCTCCCACGCAGGTCATGTCGTTGGCCGCGAAGACCGCGGTCGGCCGGCGGGGACGGCTCAGGAGCCGCACGGCGGCCCGGTAGCCGCCCTCCTCGGTGAGGTCGCCCTGTTCCACCACGGCCGAGCTGGCCAGGCCGTGCTCCCGCATGGTGGTCTCGAAGCCGCGACGGCGCAGCTCGCCCACCGCGCCCCGCCCGGCGATGTGGGCGATGTCCCGGTGTCCGAGGCCGATGAGGTGTTCCGTGGCCAGCCGGGCACCGTGTACGTCGTCGTTGGCGACGATGTCCACGGCGGGCAGCACCGGCTCCCGCGCGCCCGCGACGACGGTGGGCACCCGGTCCGCCGCGGTGAGCAGCACCCCGGGGTCGGGCAGGGTGCCGACGGCGATCAGGCCGTCCACCCGCAGTTCGGTGAAGGTACGGGTGAGGTCCTCCCCCAGCCGCCGGTTGAGGTGGCCGTCGGCCAGCAGCATGCGCAGACCGCTGTCGTCCAGCCGTGCGTTCACCCCGTCGAGCAGTTCCACGAACCAGGGGTTGCGCACGTCGTTCAGGAGCACGCCCACCGTGCGGGTGCGGCGCTCGCTCAGGCTCCGGGCCGCCGCGTTGGGCCGGTAGCCGAGCTCCTCGGCCGCGTCGAGGACCGCCCGCCGCTTGTCCGGCCGTACGCCGTCCGCCCCGCGCAGTACCAGGGAGACCAGGGACTTCGACACGCCCGCCCGCACGGCGACGTCACGGATGGTCGGCGTCCTCATCGTCTGGACCGTTCCACACCCGTACCTCCTCCGTGAAGACCTTGACACCAGTATGAAGGGACTCCATCGTGGGCTGCCAGGGTTCTGGAACGGTCCAAAGAGGGGCAGTCCAATGGTGCGTACGCTCGGTGTCGCCGTCGTCGGATTCGGCTGGATGGGACGGGTGCACACCCGGGCGTACACACGGGTCCTCCACCACTTTCCGGAGCTGCCGCTCCGTCCCGAGCTGGTGACCGTCGCCGAGGAGGTGCCGGGCCGGGCCGAGGAGGCCGCCGCGCGGTACGGGTTCGCCTCGACGGCCCGGGACTGGCGCGAGGTGGCCGCCGACCCGCGCGTACACGCCGTCAGCATCACCGCCCCGAACTTCCTGCACCGCGAGATCGGCGTCGCGATGGCCGGGGCGGGCAAGCACATCTGGATCGAGAAGCCGGTGGGCCTGACCGCCGACGACGCCCGCGCGGTGGCCGACGCCGTGGCCGGCTCCGGGGTGCAGGGCACCGTCGGCTTCAACTACCGCAACGCCCCGGCCGTCGCGTACGCCCGTGAGCTGATCGCCTCGGGCGCGATCGGTACGGTCACCCATGCGCGCGTCCGGCTCTTCAGCGACTACGCCGCCCATCCGGACTCCGCCCTGACCTGGCGGTACGAGCGCGAGCGGGGCGGCAGCGGGGTGCTGGGCGACCTGGCCTCGCACGGTGTGGACCTCGCGCGCCATCTGCTGGGCGACATCGACTCCCTGGTCGCCGACACCGCGGTCTTCATCCCGGAACGGGCCCGCCCCACCGGCGCCACGGCCGGTCATGTCCGGGCGGCCGGGGGCGAGTTGGGCCCGGTGGAGAACGAGGACCACGTCAGCTGCCTGCTGCGCTTCGCCTCCGGCGCCCGCGGTGTCCTGGAAGCCTGCCGGGTCTCGGTCGGCGAGCAGAACAACTACGGCTTCGAGGTGCACGGGACCAGGGGCGCGGTCAGCTGGGACTTCCGCCGGATGGGCGAACTCGGCGTCAGCCGGGGCGACTCGTACCAGGACCAGCCCGTCAGCACCGTGTACGTGGGCCCCGGCCACGGCGCGTACGAGGCCTTCCAGCCCGGTGCGGCATCGAGCATGGGCTACGACGACCTCAAGGTCATCGAGGCCCACGCCTTCCTCCGTTCCATCGCCGACGGCACCCCGCGCGGGGCGACCCTGGACGACGCGGTGGCGAGCGCCGTCGCGCTGGACGCGATGGCCCGGTCGGCCGAGCGGGGGGCCTGGGTGAGCCTGGGGTGAGCCCGGCCCTCACGGGGTGGTGGTGGACACCACGTACACCCGGGGGAATCCGGGGTCGGTGAGGTCCACCACCACGTCCTGGCTGGGGCGCGGGCTCTGCTGCCGGTGGTGGGTGCCCGCCAGGTGGTGGCCGGGGAGGTCGAAGTTCCAGCCGACGGTGCGCCGGTCCCGGGGGGTGATCGTGACGACACCGTCCCGGAGCGCCGAGCGGCTCGTCCCCATCTCGGTGAGGAAGGTGTCGAGCCGTCCGGAGGTCACGTCGAACTGGACGTAGAACCTGCTCGTCTTCCAGTTGCTCGTCTCGAAGTAGCGCACGCGGGAGGCGCCCGACGGGATCGGCACCTCGAAGACGCGCCGCTTCATCTTGGAGGGGCGCAGGTCCTGGAGGCCGGTGGCGGCGGACTCGATCTCCTTGTTCCGGCCGCTGTCCCGGCTCTGCCCGGCCGAGATCGCGAGGTATCCGGCCGGGATCCCGATGAGCAGCACGATGACGATCGCCGTCAGCCAGCGCCGGCGGTTGCGGTGGCGGCGGTCCTCGGGCGGCTTCGGTCCCGGCGCCTCCGCCGGCTCCTGGGGGGCCGGCGCGGGGGCCGTCGCGGCGGCCGTGCCCGGCAGGTCCGCGCTCATGACGGCGGCTCCTGACCGGGCCGGGCGGTGCGGATCACCTGCGCGTACCGTTCGTACCGCTCATGGCGCTCCACGCGGCGGCGGTTGGCGCGGCGGAAGCGCCGGGCGACCAAGCGGGAGAGATCGGCGGCGCCGACCATGCCCGCCTCGGGTCCGAGCTCCGCCTTGGCGATCCGGGCCTCGGGGCGGTAGCCGCGGCCGGTGAGGTGACGGCGGAAGGCGTCCCGCGCCGGGTTGATGAGCAGGTCGTCGGCGGCGCTGACCCCGCCGCCGATGACGAAGCAGGACGGGTCGAGGGCCGCGGCGAGGTTGGCGATGCCGACGCCGAGCCACTGCCCTATGTCCTGGAACAGTTCGACGCACATGGCGTCGCCCTCGCGGGCCAGTTCGGTGATGAGCGGTCCGGTGATCTCCTGGACGTTGCCCTTGACGCGTTCGATGATGTCGTACGCGACCGGTGAGTCGGCGGCGGCCAGCTCCCTGGCCTCCCGTACGAGGGCGTTGCCGGAGCTGTACTGCTCCCAGCAGCCGCGGTTGCCGCAGGCGCAGCGGTGGCCGCCGGGCACGACCTGCATGTGGCCGAACTCGCCCGCGACCCCGAACTTGCCGCGCTTGACCCGGCCGTCCTCCAGGATGGCGCCGCCGATGCCGGTGCCCAGGGTGATCATGACGAGGTGGTCCTCGCCGCGGCCGGCGCCGAAGCGCCACTCGGCCCAGGCGGCGGTGTTGGCGTCGTTGTCGACCATGACCGGGACGGCGAGCCGGGAGGAGAGCGCGTCCCTGAGGGGCTCGTCGCGCCAGGCGAGGTGGGGGGCGAAGAGCACCTTGGAGCGGTCGGCGTCGACCCAGCCGGCCGCGCCGATGCCGACGGCGTGCACGTCGTGGCGGTCGGAGAGGTCGAGGACCAGCTCGACGATGGTGTCCTCGACGACGCGGGGGCTCTTGGACTTGTCCGGCGTCTCGGTCCTGATCTTCTCCAGGATGTTGCCGTCCGGGTCGACGACCCCGGCCATCACCTTCGTACCGCCGATGTCGATGCCGACGGTCGGGACGCGGGGCGCGGTCAGCAGGGAGCGGCGCTCCCGGGTGCCGACGGTCCGCAGGACGGTGGCGCGGGCGGTGCCGCGGTGGGTGAAGTCACGGTACGTACTCATCGGCCCGCTCCTCGTGTGTCGTCCGTCGGATCGGTCGTGCCGTACCGAGTGGGGCGGCGGCTGGGTGCTCGCACGAGTCGTGTCGTCCCTGCGGGGTCGGGGACCGCCAGGCCCGGGCGGGCAGCGGCGGCGGACGGGTGTCCGCCCTGCCAGATTGTGCCATCCGGGGCGCGTGGGGTCGCCGTGCGGCCCGGACGGCGCCGCCGCGCGCCGTCCGCGCCCCCGGCGCCCGGTGCGTACGTGGGCCGTCGCACGGCTCGTATGCGGGCCGGTGCCCGGCGCGTATGCGGGCCGGTGCCCGGCGCGGGGACGACGCGGTCCCCGGCGCGTCACCGGGTCAGTCCGTTTCCTCCGCCGGGGAGCCCGGGCGCTCCGGAGCGGGGGCCCGCTCCAGTTCATGGCTCAGTTCGGCCAGCTCGGAGCCGCCCGCCATCTGCCGGGTCAGCTCGTCCAGCGTGATCGAGTCCCGGGTGTGGCTGCCCGCCATGGTGCCGCGCTTGAGCAGGACGAAACGGTCACCGACCAGATACGCGTGGTGCGGGTTGTGCGTGATGAGGACCACGCCGAGCCCCGCGTCCCGCGCGGCGGCCACGTACTTGAGGACCACGCCGGACTGCTTGACCCCGAGGGCCGCCGTCGGCTCGTCCAGGACGAGGACCTTGGCACCGAAGTGGACGGCGCGGGCGATGGCCACACACTGGCGCTCGCCGCCGGAGAGGGTGCCGATCGGCTGGTCGACGTCGCGCAGGTCGATGCCCATCCGCAGCAGCTCGGCGCGGGTGGTCTCGCGCATCCGCGCCACGTCGAGCCGTTTGAAGGGCCCGTACCCCTTCCGCGGCTCGGAGCCGAGGAAGAAGTTCCGCCAGACCGGCATCAGGGGGACGACGGCGAGGTCCTGGTAGACGGTGGCGATGCCCCGGTCCAGCGCGTCGCGCGGGGAGGAGAGGTCCGCCGGCGCGCCGTCGATCAGGAAGTCGCCCGCGTCATGGCCGTGGAGCCCGGCGATGATCTTGATGAGGGTGGACTTGCCGGCCCCGTTGTCGCCCAGCACACAGGTGATCTCCCCCGCGTGGACCTCCAGCGAGACGCCCTCCAGGGCGCGGATGTTGCCGTAGTACTTGCTGACGTCGTCCAGTTCGACGAGTGCGGTCATCGTGACGCCTCCGCGCGCTTGCGCACCCACGCGTTGAGCAGGGTGGCCAGAAGGAGCATCGCTCCGAGGAAGAACTTGAACCAGTCCGGGTTCCACTCGGCGTACACGATGCCCTTGCTCGTCATGCCGAAGATGAACGCGCCGACGGCCGAGCCGATCGCCGAGCCGTAGCCGCCGGTGATCAGGCAGCCGCCGATGACGGCCGCGATGATGTAGATCAGCTCGTTGCCGACGCCCTCGCCGGACTGGACGACGTCGAACGAGAAGAGCAGGTGCTGCCCCGAGATCCAGGCGCAGAACGCCACGCCCATGTAGAGCAGGATCCTGGTCCGCTGCACGGGTACGCCGACGGCGCGGGCGGCGTCCGCGTTGCCGCCCACCGCGAAGATCCAGTTCCCGAAGCGGGTACGCAGCAGGATCCAGGTGGCGAGCGCGACGAGCCCGGCCCACCACAGGATGGTGACCTTCAGGTCGACGCCGCCGACGGTGAGCTGGGAGGCGAAGAGCTTGCGGGCGGAGGGGAAGCCCTCCATGTCGCTGATCGTCTTGGTCGAGACGGTGCCGCTGACCAGCTTCGTCACACCGAGGTTGAGACCGGTGAGCATCAGGAACGTACCGAGCGTGATGATGAAGCTGGGGAGTTTCGTACGGGTCAGCATGACCCCGTTGAAGACCCCGAAGGCCAGCGTGACCAGCAGCGACACCAGAACGCCGACCCAGACGTTCGCCGTCATCTGGTAACTGAACATCGAGGAGACCAGGGCGGAGCTGGTCACCATGACTCCGGCGGAGAGGTCGAACTCGCCGCCGATCATCAGCAGCGCCACCGGGACGGCCATGATGCCGATCGTGGACGCCGCGTACAGGACCGTGCCGAAGCTGGAGAGCTGGAGGAACGAGTCCGCGACGAACGCGAAGAAGAGGAAGACGGCCGCCGCGCCGACGACCGAGCCCAGTTCGGGCCGGCCGAGGAGCTTGCGGAGCACGGAGGTGTGCAGCAGGCGTTCGTCCGCGCCGCCGCCAAAACCGCCGGGACCGCCAGGTCCCTTATCGGCACTGTTGCCGCCGGGACGGCTGTCGGCGGGAGGTGCGGAGGCGCTCACCGGGTCCCCCGCTTCGTGTACTCCTCCAGCGCGCCCGCGTCCTTCTCCGTGATGATCTGCGGTCCGGTGAGCACCGGGCGTCCGCCGCCGAGGACATCGGCGTTGTAGCGGTGGAGCCAGAGCAGGTCGACCGCCTCGTACCCCTGGAGGTACGGCTGCTGGTCGACGGCGAAGCCGAGGGTGCCGGAGCTGAGCGAGGTGGCGACCTTGGCGTTGAGGTCGAAGGTGTCGATCTCGGCCTTGCTGCCCGCGGTCTCCTTGGCCTTGACGGCGGCGTCCGCGAACGGCGCACCCAGGGTGACGACGGCGTCGATGGACCGGTCGGTCTGGAGCTTGGCCTCGACGGACGCCTGTACGTCGGGCATGTTCGTGCCGTCCACGTACAGGTTCTGCATCTCCCCGTCGAAGGTCTTCTTCGCCCCGGCGCAGCGCTGCTCGTGGCCGACGTTGCCCTGTTCGTGGATGACGCAGAGGGCCTTCTTCCTGCCGCGCCGGTCCAGCTCCTCGCCGACGGCCTCGCCGGCGATCGTCTCGTCCTGGCCGATGTGGGTGAGCGCGCCGAACTTCTTGGACTCGGCGGCGCCGGAGTTCACCGTGATCACCGGGATGCCGGCCTTGACGGCCTGGGCGACGACGGCCTTCATCGCGTCGGGCTTGGCGAGCGTGACGATCAGCCCGTCGACCTTCTTGTCGATGTAGGACTGGACGAGCTGCGCCTGCTGCTGGCCCTCGTCGCTGTTGGCGTAGAGGAACTTGATGTTGTCCTTGGCGGCGGCCTGCTTGGCGCCGTTCTGCACGATGTCCCAGAAGGTGTCACCGCTGCCCGAGTGGGTGACCATGGCCACGGTCCACCGGGGTGTGTCCACCGCGGCCCGGCCCTGGGCGGCGGCCTGCCGGGCCCGTTCCTCGGCGCGCTTGCCGCCCGTACTGCTGCATCCGGCGAGGGCCGAGGCCCCGAGCACCGCCGCCAGTACGGCGCTCAGCGCGCGTACCCCTGTCCGAACCCTTGCCACGACCCCGTGCCCTTCTCGCTGTGCTCCTCGGTGCGGCCGGGGCTCGTCCGTACGGAACCCGGCCGCCCAAGTATCGGTCATGGCCGGTCGGGGGGTGATCGGCGGGTGCCCCGCGGCCCGTACGGGGGCGTGCGGCGGTCGGCGTCACGGGACGGCGCCACCGGCCGCCGGCGTCACGTACGGACGAGGAGCTGGAACTCGAAGGCGTACCGCGAGGCCCGGTAGATGTGCGAGCCGAACTCCACCGCCCGCCCCGTGTCGTCGAAGGCGGTCCGCTCCATGGTGAGCAGCGGCGCCCCGGCCGGCTCGGTCAGCAGCTCCGCCTCCTCGGCGGTGGCGGCCCGCGCCCCGACCGTCTGGCGCGCGCTGTGCAGGGTGATCCCGGTGGCGCGCAGCATCCGGTAGAGGCCGGTGGCTTCGAGGCGGGGGGTGTCGCAGTCGAGGAGGGCGGCGGGCAGATGGTTGCGCAGATACGCCATCGGCTCGTCGTGCGCGTACCGCAGCCGCTCCACGAGCCGCACCTCCGCGCCCTCCGGGACCCCGAGGGCGGCGGCGACCTCGGCCGTGGCGGGGCGCAGGGTGTTGCGCAGGACGCGGGTGGCGGGGCGCTGGCCGGCCGCCTCCAGGTCGTCGTAGAGGCTGCTCAGCTCCAGCGGGCGCTTGACCTGGCTGTGCACGACCTGGGTGCCGACGCCCCGGCGGCGCACCAGCAGCCCCTTGTCGACGAGGGACTGGATGGCCTGGCGGACGGTCGGGCGGGAGAGTCCGAGCCGGCCCGCGAGTTCGATCTCGTTGCCGAGCAGGCTGCCGGGGGCCAGCCTGCCGCGCTCGATGGCCCCTTCCAGCTGCTGTGCGAGCTGGAAGTAGAGGGGGACGGGGCTGGTGCGGTCCACGGCGAGGCGGAGCGGCGGGGCCTGGTCCGGCTCCGGGCCGGCGGGGCCGGCGCGGGCGGTCGGCTCCTGTCCGGCTCGGACTGTTCTCGGCTGACGGGGCACGGGGCGAGCGTAGTCGCATGCTCTGTTGACGGGAAGTAGAGAGGTCCGGTTGTCAGGACAAAGCCGCGCTGACACGGCGACCGGGCCGCCACCGTGTGACCGTGCTGCCACGGTGGCCGGGGCGGCGCGCTCACCCGTCCGGATCCGCGTCGTGCACCAGGAGGGCGATCTGGACCCGGTTGTTGAGGTCGAGCTTGGCCAGGATGCGCGAGACATGGGCCTTGACGGTGGGGACGCTCATGTAGAGACCGGCGGCGATCTCCGCGTTGGACCGGCCCTGGCCGATGGCGAGCGCGACCTCCCGCTCCCGTTCCCCGAGGGCGGCCAGCCGCTCCGCCGCGCTCGCCCGGCGGCCCTTGGCGGAGTGCTCCGCCCCCGGCCCCGCGCCCCCGCCGGGGCCCGCCACATGGGTCATCAGCTGGCGGGTGACGGCGGGCGAGAGCACCGGGTCACCGGCGGCCACCCGCCGTACGGCGGTGATGATCTCGGTGGGCGGGGTGTCCTTGAGGACGAAACCGGCGGCCCCGGCGCGCAGCGCGCGCAGCACCTGTTCGTCGGCGTGGAAGGTGGTCAGGACCAGGACCTCGGGGGCGCCCGGGATCCGCCGCAGGGCCTCCGTGGCGGTCAGCCCGTCCATGACCGGCATCCGGATGTCCATGAGCACGACGTCGGGCGCGGTCCGTTCGACCAGCGCGGCGACCTCGGTGCCGTCGGCCCCCTCCCCCACGATCTCGATGTCCTCGGCGCCGCCGAGCATGAAGGTCAGTCCGGCGCGGACCAGAGGGTCGTCGTCGACGATGATCAGCCTGATGGTCATGCGGCCCACGGTAGCCAAGCGCGGACGGCGAATCCGCCGTCCCCCGTCGGTCCGTGCTCGAACCGGCCGCCCGCCAGCGCGGCCCGCTCCGTCAGCCCGATCAGCCCCTGCCCCGAGCCCGGGACCTTCGGCACCTCGCCGGTGGGCGCGGCGTTGCGCACTTCGAGGGTGAGTCCGTCGCCCGGGGCGCCGCTGACCTCGACGGTGGAGCCGGTGCCGGGCGCGTGTTTACGGGCGTTGGTGAGCGCCTCCTGCGCGATGCGGTACGCGGTACGGCCCACGGCGGCGGGCACGGTGGCGGGATCGGCGACCCGGTTGTCGAGGTCGACCTCCATACCGGCCCTGCGGGACTCGGCGACCAGCTCGTCGAGGGTGACCAGGGTGGGCTGGGGGCGCTCGCCCTCCTCGCCGTCCGGGGTCCGCAGTACACCGATGATCATGCGCAGGTCCTGGAGGGCCTCGTGGGAGCTGTCCCTGATCACCCCGGCCGCGCGGGCGATCTCGGGCGGCGGGGCGTCCGGCCGGAACTCCAGGGCGCCCGCGTGGACGCTGAGCAGCGTCAGCCGGTGCGCGAGCACGTCGTGCATCTCGCGGGCGATGGCCTCGCGGGCGAGCCGCTGTGCCTGCTCGGCGCGGAGTTCCGCCTCGGCCTCGGCGCGGAACGCCCGCTCGCGCAGCGTGACGACGAGCTGGCGCCGGGCCCGTACGAGCATGCCCCAGCCCACCACCAGCAGGAGCAGGACCACGGTGGCGAGGAGCGCGGTGGTGAAGGAGATGGTCGGGTCCGGGCGGAGGCACGCCGCGGCGAATCCGGTCACCAGGGACACCAGGCTGACGATCAGCACGGGGCGGAAGGTCCGGTGCACGGCGACGCAGAACAGCGCGACGAGCGAGGCGCCCCCGGCGAGCGGGGCCACCATGCACAGGACCGCGAGCGCGATGGCGACTTCCACCGGCCGGCGCCGCCGCAGCCAGAGGGCGCAGCAGGCCACGATGCCCGCGGTCAGGTCGAAGGCGTCGACCAGTTCGGAGTTGTCGGCCTTCTGAAGCGTCTCGACGGCGAGCAGACCGACGCCCGAGGCGATGACGAACATCAGCGTGTCGATGATCCAGTCGCGCACGGTACGGCGCGGCCGGGCCCGGCCGCGGTCGCCGGGCAGCTCGGGGCCTCGGGGGTCGATCATCTCCGAGGGAAGCAGCCAGGGGTAGTCCGTACGTGTCATGACCAACAAGTTACGCAGGTGGACGGCGGTGCCGCCGCCGCTGTGCGGCGGCGGCTACCAAAGTCGCGCGACTCCCGGCTTTGGTCGCGCCGAGGACTGCCGCGGGTTCGACTTTCGCCGATCCGGCTCTCACCGGGACGGGCGGTCAGCCGCCGAGTTCGCGGTGGCGGGCGGCGAGCCGGGCCGCGCCGCGTTCGGTGAGGGAGCCGAACAGCCGGAGCCGGGAGATCCCGCCGTCGGGGTAGATGTCGATCCGTACGTCGGTCGCGACGGCGGGGTCCGGGAGCACGAAGCGGTGGTTGGTGTCGGGCTGGAGCCGGGTCCTGGGCAGGATCTCCGTCCAGCCGCCGGTGTCCGTGGCGCCGTCCCCTCCGCTGCCGGAACCGGTGGCACCGTCCACGTCCGTACCGGCGTCGCGTACGGAGAGGGCGGCCCATCCCGCCGCGTTGCCCTTGAGGTACGCCGTGTCGATCTCGACGGCGCGGATCTCGCCCTGCCCGGCGAGCCGGTAGCGGATCCAGTCGTTGCCCAGGTCGCGGCGGCGCCGGGTCTCCCAGCCGTCGTCCATCTTCCGGGAGCGGCCCGGCGCGACGGTGTTGGCCGGGGACGAGTAGAAGCGGTCGGAGGCGTCCTCGACGGTGCCGCCGTTCTCCAGCGCGAGCAGGTCGAACGTGCCGAGCGCCGCGAGCCACGCCGGATCGGGTGCGACCTCTCCGTACACCCGCAGCCGGGCGATCCCGCCGTCGGGGTGCTGGTTGACGCGCAGGTGGGTGAAGCGCCGCTCCGCGTCGACCGCGAAGCCGTTGGCGGCGTGGCCGCCGACGGCGGTACGGGGCACGAGCACCGTCCACTTCACCCCGGGGTCGAGCAGTTCCTCGGGGGACGGGGAGCCGGGCAGCGAGACCGCCTCGACGGAGACGGACTGCGGGTAGTTGCCCCGGAAGTGCGCCGTGTCGACGACGATCCCCCGGATCACCCCGGGCGCGCCGAGCCGGACCAGCGCCCAGTCGTGGTCCTCGGGGGCGGGATGCGGCCGGCCGGCGTCGGTGCCGCGGCGGCGCCGGGTCTCCCAGCCGTCCATGATCTTGCCCTTGTGGCCGAAGTGCTCCGGGTCGAACTCGGCGGGCCCCGGCTTCAGCATGTTCTCGCGCTCGGCGAAGAACTCGTCGTTGGCGGCGAGCACCCCGGCGCCGAGCCGCCGGTCGGCGAGGTCGGTGAGGTGGGTGAAGGGGAGGACCTCGGTGCGGTGGTCGGCGTACGGGTCGCCGCCGCCGTACGGGCGGGCGTCACCGGTGAAGCGGGCTTGCGGCAGGGTGGGGAGCGGAGCGTCGGACACGGTCAGTTGTTCCTTTCGAGCAGTCGGCCTGAGGGTTCGGCGAGGACGCCGTCCCGGAGGATCCGGGTGCCGCGCAGCCAGGTCGAGGTGACGACGCCGTACAGGGTCCGGCCCGCGTACGCCGTGACCTGGTTGCGGTGGTGCAGCCCGGCCGGGTCGACGGTGAAGGTCCGGTCCGGCGCGAGGACGGTGAAGTCGGCGTCGCGGCCCGCCTCGATGGCGCCCTTGCCGGCCAGTCCGGCGAGCGCGGCGGGGGCCGTCGACATCCAGCGCGCGACGTCCTCCAGGGTGTGGCCGCGCCGGCGGGCCTCGGTCCAGATCGCCGGGAGGCCGAGCTGGAGCGAGGAGATGCCGCCCCACGCGGAGGCGAAGTCGGGGGTCTTGAGGTCGGTGGTGCAGGGTGAGTGGTCGGAGACGACGCAGTCGATCGTGCCGTCGGCGAGCCCCTGCCAGAGCGCGTCCTGGTTGGCGGCCTCGCGGATCGGCGGGCAGCACTTGAACTCGGTGGCGCCGTCGGGGACCTCCTCCGCGGTGAGGGTGAGGAAGTGCGGGCAGGACTCGACGGTGATCCGGACGCCCTCGCGTTTGGCGGCGGCGATCAGCGGCAGGGCGTCGGAGGACGAGAGGTGCAGTACGTGCACCCGGGCGTCGAGCCGCTTCGCCTCGGCGATCAGGCCGGTGATGGCGGCGTTCTCGGCGGCGCGCGGGCGGGAGGCGAGGAAGTCGGCGTAGGCGGGGCCGCCGCGCGCGGGCGCCGCGGCCAGCTCGTGGGGGTCCTCGGCGTGCACGATCAGCAGCCCGCCGAAGCCCGCGATCTCGGTGAGGGCGTGCCCCAGGCGCTCCCGGTCCAGCTCGGGGAACTCCTCGACGCCGGAGGGCGACAGGAAGCACTTGAAGCCGAAGACCCCTGCGTCGTGGAGCGGGCGCAGGTCCTTGACGTTGTCCGGTACGGCGCCGCCCCAGAAGCCCACGTCGACATGGGCCTTGGGGCGGGCCACGTCGCGCTTGACGCGCAGGTGCGCGGCGGTCGTGGTGGGCGGCAGGGAGTTGAGCGGCATGTCGAGCAGCGTGGTGACGCCGCCCGCCGCGGCGGCGCGGGTCGCGGTCCAGAACCCTTCCCACGCGGTGCGGCCCGGGTCGTTCACATGGACGTGGGTGTCGACGAGGCCGGGGAGCACCACATCGTCCCCGACGTCCTCGACCACCGCCGTACCGTCCCGGTCGCCGCGCGGGTCCCCGTACGCGGTCGGGTGCGGGGGGACCGCGTCGTACGGCAGCACCGCCGAGATCCGGCCGTCGGCGACGGCGACGGTGGCGGGCCGTGTCCCCTCGGGCGTGATGACGCGTGTCGAGCGCAGCAGCAGATTCACCTCGGGCACCCGTACTCCTCACCGGCCTCATCAGGCGTGATTCAACGAACTGTTGAAGAAGTCTTCCCTTCGGATCGCTCCTCCGTCAAGGTCCCTCAGAGGCAAATATTTCCGTGATGTGAAATTCAAATTTCGTCTGCCAGAACACCTTACCCACTCGACGCGCCCCTGCACACCCCGGACAAACACCCCCTGACCGGCAGAGACAGCCCATCCCCGGCCACCCGCCGGACGGCCGGGACCGGTATAGGCTGCTTGCTTGTCCACCCGTCCCGAAAGGACCGTTGTGCCGTCGTCCAGCGTCCGCAGCACCGACGCCGCCAGATCCGCCCCCGGCAGCGGTGGCGTCCAGTCCCTTGAGCGCGCCTTCGACCTGCTCGAACGGATGGCGGACGCGGGCGGCGAGGTCGGGCTCAGCGAGCTCTCCGCGGCCAGCGGCCTGCCGCTGCCCACCATCCACCGGCTGATGCGCACCCTGGTGGCGTGCGGCTACGTACGCCAGCAGACGAACCGGCGGTACGCGCTGGGGCCGCGGCTGATCCGGCTCGGCGAGTCGGCGTCGCGGCTGCTCGGCACCTGGGCCAGGCCCTATCTGGCGCGGCTGGTCGAGGAGACCGGCGAGACCGCGAACATGGCGCTGCTCGACGGCGACGAGATCGTGTACGTCGCCCAGGTGCCGTCGAAGCACTCGATGCGGATGTTCACCGAGGTGGGCCGCCGGGTGCTGCCGCACTCCACCGGCGTGGGCAAGGCGCTGCTCGCCGACATCCCGCCCGCGGAGGTCCGCGCCCTGCTGGCCCGTACGGGCATGCCTGCCACCACCGAGAAGACGATCACCACGCCGGACGCCTTCCTCGCGGCCCTGGAGACGGTGCGCGGCGCGGGGTACGCGATCGACGACAACGAGCAGGAGATCGGGGTGCGCTGTCTGGCGGTCCCGGTGCCCGACTCCCCCACCGCCGCGGCGATCTCCATCTCCGGCCCGGCGGGCCGGGTGACGGAGGAGGCCACGGAGCGGATCGTGCCCGTCCTCCAGGAGGTCGCGCGCGATCTCTCGGCGGCACTGGCGAACACGGCGGCGCAGCAGGCCCAGGGCTGATCCCGGGGCCGGGAGAGGTCCGGAGGCCTCAGAGGGGCCGGCGCGGGACGTCGCCGAAGAGGTCGACGGCGCTCCGTACGCCCATCAGCGCCGGCCGCAGCGCACTGACCGAGCCGATCGAGCCGACGATCAGCAGCAGGGAGCGGCGCATCCGCGCGGTCTCGGGGCTGCCGCTCGCCACCATCGCGGCGAGCGCCGCCAGTTCGTCCTCGGCGATGGCGCGGTCCCGGAACTCCGAGCGATAGACGGCCAGTTCGCGCCGCAGCCGGGCCACGGCGGTACCCAGCTCCGCGACCCTCGGGTCCTCGCCCTGCTCCGCCACCGGCGACTTCCCCACGCTCCGCAACAAAGCTCCCCCTCGCTCTTACGCCCCCGCGTCCCACGGTGCTCCCGCATGCCGGGCGCGACTCCGTACCGACAGGACGATTCCCCCCTGACGGTGGTCAATCGCCTGGGTTCGTCCGCAAGTTAACGCCATCGCGCAGGGTAGGCGCCACTCCACGGACCGAATACGGCGGGAAGAGGGCCGGAATACGGAAGGAATTCCCGGTGATCGCCGGCGCACGCGAAATATTCACCGCGCGGAGGGGTGCGAGGGGGCGCCCGGGCGCGCGGTGCGGTAAGCAGACCCCATGCGCGAAACACACGACACCGCGGCCCCGGACACCGCCCAGGACAAGGCTCCGCACCGGGCCCCGGACCCGGATCCGCCGGTCGCCGGTCTGCTGCTCGCCGCGGGCGGCGGGCGGCGGCTCGGCGGGCGGCCGAAGGCGCTGCTGACACACCACGGCCGCCCGCTGGTGGAGCACGCGGCGCGGGCCCTGCGCGACGGGGGGTGCACGCCGGTGCACGTGGTGCTGGGGGCGGCCGCACCGGAGGTACGGGAGCGGGCCGTGCTCCCGGATGCCGTCCTGGTCGACAACCCCGGGTGGGCCGACGGCATGGGGTCCTCGCTGCGCGCGGGGCTGGCCTCGCTGGCGGGCGCGGGGGCGCGGGCGGCGCTGGTGCTGCTGGTGGACCAGCCGGGGATCGGCGCCGCGGCGGTGGCCCGGATCGTCGCGGCGTACCGGGGTCCCGGGTCGCTGGTGTCCGCGGCGTACGGCGGGCGGCGCGGCCACCCCGTGCTCCTCGGCGCGGACCGCTGGGCGGAGATCGCGGCGGACGCGACGGGCGACCGCGGGGCGCGCGCCTATCTGAAGGCGCACGAACCCGAGATCGTCCTGGTGGAGTGCGGGGATGTCGCGCGCCCCTACGACATCGACACGGAGGAGGATCTCTCGCACCTCGCATAGGAGCCCCGGCCCGGACAGGGAACCTGGGCGGGCAACCTCGGCGGGCAACCTGGTGGGCAACCTCGACAGAGCATTGAACTTCCACTATGAGGAAACTAGTATCCACAGGTCAGAAGCGCCCGGAACTTCGAACGGTGCGCTCGTACGCCGGCCGCCACGGCGCCCCCGCTCCGCCGGCGCCGCTCGTGAAGGAGTGACAGCTCATGTCCGCACCAGCGCCTTCCCCGCTGGCCATCGTCGACGCCGACCCCCTGCCCCGTCAGGACGAGGTACTCACCGATGCGGCCCTCGCGTTCGTGGCGGAGCTGCACCGGCGGTTCACGCCCCGCCGTGACGAGCTGCTCGCCCGCCGCGCCGAGCGCCGCTCCGAGATCGCCCGTACCTCCAGCCTGGACTTCCTGCCCGGGACGGCGTCCGTGCGCGAGGACGAGAGCTGGCGGGTCGCGCCGGCGCCCGAGGCACTGAACGACCGCCGGGTGGAGATCACCGGCCCGACCGACCGCAAGATGACGATCAACGCGCTGAACTCCGGCGCGAAGGTCTGGCTCGCGGACTTCGAGGACGCCTCCGCGCCCACCTGGGAGAACGTCGTCCTCGGCCAGCTCAACCTGATCGACGCCTACCGGCGGAGCATCGACTTCACCGACCCGCGCACGGGCAAGTCGTACGCCCTCAAGGACGCGGCGGAGCTCGCCACGGTCGTGATGCGCCCGCGCGGCTGGCATCTCGCGGAGCGCCATCTCGTGCTGGACGGCGAGCCGGTGCCGGGCGCGCTGGTCGACTTCGGGCTGTACTTCTTCCACAACGCCGCCCGCCTGATCGAGCTGGGCAAGGGCCCGTACTTCTACCTCCCGAAGACGGAGTCGCACCTGGAGGCGCGCCTCTGGAACGACGTCTTCGTCTTCGCCCAGGAGTACGTGGGCGTTCCGCAGGGCACCGTCCGGGCGACGGTGCTGATCGAGACGATCACCGCGGCGTACGAGATGGAGGAGATCCTCTACGAGCTGCGCGACCACGCCTCCGGGCTCAACGCGGGCCGCTGGGACTACCTCTTCTCGATCGTCAAGAACTTCCGGGACGGCGGCGCGAAGTTCGTCCTGCCGGACCGCAACGCGGTCACGATGACGGCGCCGTTCATGCGCGCCTACACCGAACTCCTCGTCCGCACCTGCCACAAGCGGGGCGCGCACGCCATCGGCGGCATGGCCGCCTTCATCCCGTCCCGGCACGACGCCGAGGTCAACAAGGTCGCCTTCGAGAAGGTCAGGGCCGACAAGGACCGCGAGGCGGCCGACGGCTTCGACGGTTCGTGGGTCGCCCACCCGGACCTGGTGCCGATCGCCATGGCCTCCTTCGACGCGGTCCTGGGCGACCGCCCGAACCAGAAGGACCGCCTGCGCGAGGACGTCTCCGTCGCCGCCGGGGACCTGATCGCCGTCGACTCGCTGGACGCCCGCCCCACGTACGAGGGCCTGCGCAACGCGGTCCAGGTCGGCATCCGCTACATCGAGGCGTGGCTGCGCGGCATGGGGGCGGTCGCGATCTTCAACCTGATGGAGGACGCGGCCACGGCCGAGATCTCCCGCTCGCAGATCTGGCAGTGGATCAACGCGGGCGTGGAGTTCGACCACGAGGGCGAGACGCTCCGCGCCACCGCGGACCTGGCCCGCGATCTCGCCGCGGACGAGCTGGCGGCGATCCGTGGCGAGATCGGCGAGGAGGCCTTCGCGGCCGGCCGCTGGCAGCAGGCCCATGACCTGCTGCTGACGGTCGCGCTCGACGACGACTACGCGGACTTCCTCACCCTCCCGGCCTACGAACAGCTCCGGGGCTGACCCGGGAAACGCCCTGCGTACGCACGCAGCCGCGTACGCACGGCGTTTCCCGCGATGAGTTCGGGCGACTCTCGCGGTCTCATACGGTATGGACAGAGAAAGAGAACAGGAACCGCTCGACCTCGGCCCCGTCTGCCGGGAGACCGCCCGGGTCGTGGACGGTGTCACGGAGCAGCAGTTGCCGGGGCCCACGCCGTGCCCCGCGTACGCGGTACGGGAGGTACTCGCGCATCTCATGGGGCTGACGGTGGCGTTCCGGGACGCCGCGCGGAAGGAGCTGGGGCCGACGACCGACACCGCCCCCGGTGACGCCCCGCCCGTACTGGCGGAGGGCTGGCGGGAGGAGCTGCCCCGGCGGCTCGACGCGCTGGCCGCCGCGTGGCGCTCGCCCGGGGCGTGGGAGGGGAACACCCGGGTCGGCGGGGTCGACCTGCCGGGCGCGGTGACCGGGCTGGTGGCGCTCAACGAGGTGCTGATCCACGGCTGGGACCTGGCGCGCTCCACCGGACAGCCGTACGCCCCGGCCGAGGCGGGGCTCCGGGCGTCGTACGGGATGCTGTCGGCGGCCGGGCCCGGGGCGTCCGACGTGTTCGGCCCGCCGGTGGCGACGGCCGCGGACGCCCCGCTGCTGGACCGGGTGATCGGCCTCAGCGGGCGGCGTCCCGACTGGCTGCCGGGAAGCTGACCTCCCCGTACGGCATCCCGTACAGCACGGTGCGTACGCCGACCACCACCCATACCGGAACATCCGGGACCCTCACGTAATCTCGGAGGCAGGCCGGTGCGCGCAGGGCACACCAGGGGGAAAGGTCCGTTTACGTGATCCACGCGTTCCGCCGCATGCTGCTCGCCCTGCTGCCGCCGGTCCTCGCCGTCTGTGTCGCGTGCACCCCCGCCGAAGGGGCCCCGGCGGGGCTGGACGATCCCGCGAAGAAGGAGATCGCCATGCGGCTGGTCTCCAGCGCGGAGAACTCCTCGCTGAAGTGGAAGGACCAGTACGGCTACATCGAGGACATCGACGACGGCCGGGGCTACACCGCCGGCCTCGTCGGGTTCTGCACCGGCTGCGGCGATCTGCTGCGGGTCGTCGAGCGCTACACCCGGGCGCGGCCGGACAATCCGCTGGCTCCGTTCCTGCCCGCGCTCCGCGAGGTGAAGGGCAGCGACTCCCACGACGGGCTCGGCACCGCGTTCACCACCGCGTGGCGGGAGGCGGCCGGCGATCCCCGGATGCGGACGGCCCAGGACGAGGAGCGCGACCGGATCTACTTCGACCCGGCCGTGCGGCGGGCCAAGGCCGACGGGCTGGGCGCACTGGGCCAGTTCATCTACTACGACGCCTATGTGATGCACGGTTACGCCGACGCGAAGGGCACCGTCGGGTTCCGTACGATCCGCGCGAACGCGCTCGCCGAGGCCGACAGCCCGGCCCGCGGCGGCGACGAGCGCGCGTATCTCGACGCGTTCCTGGACGCGCGGGTCACCGCGATGCGCAGCGAGCGGGGCCACGGCAACACCAGCCGGATCGACACGGCGCAGCGCGTCTTCCTGGACGACGGCAACCTCGGTCTGCGCACCCCGCTCGCCTGGAAGGTGTACGGCGACGCGTACCGCATCGACGGATAGCCGCCGCACCCGTGTCGGGATCAGCCGTCCGCGGCGATCCTGGCGAGGCGGCGGGCCTCGTCCCGGGTGGAGCGGGCGAGTTCGTCCTCGTCCACGGTGATCAGGCGGTTGTCCTCGACCACGGCCCGGCCGTTGACCAGGGAGAGCGTGACGGGCGCCGCGGCCCCGAGGACCAGCGCGGTCACCGGGTCGGCGATGGAGGCGTGGGCGAGGGTGTCCATCCGCCAGAGCACGAGGTCGGCGAGCTTGCCGGGCTCGATCGAGCCGATCTCCTCGGCGCGGCCCAGCACCTGGGCGCCGCCGTACGTGCCGAGGCGCAGCGCCTGACGGGCCGTCATGGCCCGTTCGCCGTGTGCGCCGAGGCGGTTGACGAGCAGGGTGTTGCGCAGCTCGGTGTGCAGCTCGCCCGCCTCGTTGGAGGCGGTGCCGTCGACCCCGAGGCCGACCGGGACTCCGGCGGCGAGCAGATCGGGGACGCGCGCGATCCCGGCCCCCAGACGGGCGTTGGAGGACGGGCAGTGGGCGACGCCGGTGCCCGTCCGGGCGAAGGCGGCGACGTCGGAGTCGTTCATGTGGACGCAGTGGGCCATCCACACGTCGGGGCCGAGCCAGCCGGTCGACTCGAAGTAGTCGGTCGGCCCCATCCCGAACAGTTCCTTGCAGAACTTCTCCTCCTCGACCGTCTCACTGCCGTGGGTGTGCAGCCGCACCCCCTTCCGGCGGGCCAACTCCGCCCCCTGACGGAGCAGTTCGGTGGAGACGGAGAACGGTGAGCACGGCGCGACAGCGATCTGGGTCATCGCGCCGAAGGACGCGTCGTGGTGGGCGTCGATGGTCTCCTCGGTCGCGGCGAGCGCCTCGTCCAGCGACTCGACCGCGAAGTCCGGGGGCAGCCCGCCGTCCGACGCCCCGCGGTCCATGGAGCCCCGGGCGAGGGTGAACCGTACGCCCGTGCGTGCCGCCGCGCCGATGATCGCGCCGGACAGATCGCCGGAGCCGCGCGGGAAGACGTAGTGGTGGTCCATCGCGGTGGTGACGCCGCCGCGCGCCATCATCGCGAGGGAGCCGCCCGCCGCCGCGCGGACCATCGGCTCGTCGATGCGCGCCCAGGTCGGGTAGAGGGCGACCAGCCAGTCGAAGAGGTTGTGGTCGGTGGCGAGGCCCCGGGTGATCCACTGGTAGAAGTGGTGGTGGGTGTTGACCAGACCGGGGGTGAGGAGATGGCCGGCGCCGTCGACCCGGCGGACCACTCCCTCCAGCCCCGCGGGCGCGGGGCCCGCGCCGACGGACTCGACGCGGTGGTCCGCGACGACGACATGGCCCGAGGCGTACTCGGTGTCGTGCGCGTCCACGGTCGCGATGGCGCAGTTCTCGATGACGATGCGTGACGTCGCCACGGCGATTCCTCTCACGGGCTCACTGGCTCGCAGGCTCACGGGCTCACAGGTTGGTCAGGTCTGCCGGTATGCGCTGCTCCGCCCCGTCCCGCAGGACGGTGGCCTCGATCAGGCCGTACGGGCGGTCGGCCGCGAAGTAGACCGCCCCGTCGGCGGTTTCGTTCGTCAGCCCGAAGGGTGTCAGATCGGCCGGGAAGTGGTGCTTGTTCGGCAGGGAGAAGCGGATCTCGTCGATCTCGGCACGGTGGTCGATGACCCGCGAGCCCATCTGGTACAGGGTCTGCTGGAGGGAGAGGGAGTACGTCTCGGCGAAGGCCCGCAGGATGTGTTCCTTCGTCCGCGCGTACGAGGTGTCCCACTCCGGCATGGAGTCCTCGCCGCCCGTCCAGCCGTAGCGCCACCGCGCGGAGACATCGGTGGCGAGGATGCGGTCGTACGCCTCCTTGAGCGTGGTGTACCGATCCTTGGCGTAACCCCAGAACTCGGAGTTGGTCGAGTTCAGTACGGTCAGGTCCTTGAGGCCGGAGACGACCTGCCAGCTCTCGCCGTCGAAGGTGATCTGGGCGACGCGCGTCTCCTGGCCCCTGCGGACGAACGAGTGCCGGAGTTCGGGGGACGCGGTCCCGATGCGCTCCCAGGCGTACTCCTCGACGCGGATGCGCGCCCGGTGGATCGGCTCCTGGCTGGTCACGAAGTGCCGGGCGAGGTGGATGCCGAACTGCTCGGCCGAGTCGATGCCGTACTCCTTGGCGAACGCGTACACCGTGTTCTTGGTGGTGTCGGTCGGCAGGACATGCGTGTTGTCGCCCGAGTGGTGGACGTCGTCCATGTCGCCTTCGAGCGCGACGGAGACGTTCAGGTCCTTGATGTGGTGGGTGGCGCCGTCCCGGGTGATCCGGACGACGCGGTTCTCCGCCTTGCCGTACTGGTTCTGGCCGAGCATCACCGGTCGCGCCCGGCTCTCCGGAGGGGCCTGACTCTCCGGAGAGGCCTGGCTCTCCGGACGGGAAAGGTCGGTCATGGCAGCCCTAGCTTCCTCGGTAGACGGAGTAGCCGAACGGGTTGAGCAGCAGGGGGACGTGATAGTGCTCGCCCGGGGTGACGGCGAAGGCGACGGTCACCTCCGGGAAGAACGGTTCGGCACGGTCGAGGTACGGCCCGGTCTCGAAGGTGAGCCGTACGTGGGTGGTGCCCGGCGGCGGCGCCGGAAGGTCCTCGCAGCGGCCGTCGGGGCCGGTCACCGCGGTGCCGAGCGCCGCCCAGACGCCGTCGGGACCGGCCCCGTGCTCCGTACGCGCCGCCAGGCCGACGGCGACGCCTGCGGCGGGGCGCCCGGCGCTGGTGTCCAGGATGTGCGTGGAGACGGAGGCGGGGGCAGCGGCCGGGACGGATGCAGGGGCCGGGCCGGGGCCGGTCACCGGGGCCGCGTCGAACCCCTCGGTGACCAGCCGGGAGAGCCGGACGCGGTTGATCCTGCCCAGTTCGCGGCGCGCGATCTCCCGCTCCCGTTCCGGCGTGTGGCCGAGCCTGGTCCGCAGCGCGTCCCGCATCTCCTCAGCGGTGGCGCCGGTGGCGCAGATCAGGAAGACATGGCCGAACCGCTCCTGGTAGGCCAGGTTCAGCTCGGCCATCTCGTCCCGAAGCGCTCCGGAGGCACCGGCCATGCCGCGCTGCTCCCGGGCGGAGGCGGGGTCCCCCGGCTCCGGCCGGCCGATCGGCGGATGCCCGTCCATGGCCTCGGCCAGCTCCGCGTCGGTCAGCTCCGCCGTCGCCGCGTCCCCGGCGGCGAGCAGTTCCTCCTCGGTGGCGTACGGGCGCCGGGCGAGCAGCGCCCTCCCCCACGCGGGGCCGGCGCACACCTCGCGCAGCGCGGCCAGGGCCACGCCGTCCGGCGAGGTGTTGAACCGGGTGAGGCCCGGCGCGGGGGGCGGTGTCGATGTCACGGGAAGCCTCCGTGGCAGGGCGGGGCGGGGGCGGGCTGCGCCCAGCTAACGCCCTCATCCACCGAACGTCAACAGTTTGTTGAAATACGGCGCGTGGCGCGTCCCGTCGCCCGGAACGATTGACGTGAACACGGCCACGCTCTACCTTCTGATCGATTTTCCGAACCACGTTCGATATACCGACCGGCCAGGCGCCCGGCCGCGCACCCGTCACGCCCCCGGCGCCCCACGCACCGCGGCCACCCCTTCGCTCCCGCACGCCACTTGGAGACCACGATGAGTGCAAGCCCCCAGCCGTCCCGCCGCCTCTTCCTCGGCATGGCCGCCGCCACCCCGCTGGCCGTGACGGGCGCGCTGACCCTCGGCGCCGGGACGGCCCACGCGGCCGACTCGGCGTACGTGATGTGCTACTTCACCGAGTCGCCGAGCGGCAACGGCACCGACTACGGGCTCCACCTCGCCGTCAGCCCGGACTCGCTCGACTGGACGCCGCTCAACCAGAACAATCCCCTGGTCACACCGACGGCGGGCGCGCTCGGCCTGCGCGACCCGTTCATCCTCCGCAAGCAGGACGGCACCTTCGTCGTCCTCGCCACCGACCTCAAGGGCACCGACTGGAGCTACGTCAGCCAGTACGTCCACGTGTGGAACTCCACCGACCTGCGCACCTTCACCGGCTACCACCGCCTCAAGCTGCATGACATGAACACCCACTCCTGGGCGCCGGAGGCGTTCTGGGACGCGGGGCGCGGCCAGTACGCGCTCATCTACTCCGCCGTCAACGGCAGCGGCCACAACGTGATCATGGTGAACTACACCACCGACTTCCTGACGGCCTCCGCCCCGCAGGTCTTCTTCGACCCGGGGTACGACGTGATCGACGGAAACATGGCCGTCGGCGTGGGCGGCGTCAACTACCTCTACTTCAAGAAGAACCAGACGCTGGTCGGGGCCCGCTCCACGTCCCTCGCCCCGGGCAGCTTCACCGAGTTCAGCACCGGCGTCGCCCAGGGCGGCACCGAGGCGCCGACCCTCGTCAAGTCCCTGACGTCGAACACCTGGTACCTCTGGGGGGACACGTACACCCCCAACGGCGTCTTCTACGCCTGGCAGTCGTCCAGTCTGTCGGCCGGCACCTGGACCCCGCTCGACCAGAGGAGCTACACACAGCCGCTCAACTCCAAGCACTGCGGCATCGCGACGATCACGGCGACCGAGTACGCCAACCTGCTCTCCCGGTGGGGCGCCCCGGCCTGGAACCGGCTCAAGTCCTACAACTTTCCGGCCCGTTACATCCGCCACGCCAACAACGTGGGCCGGATCGACCCCTACCCCTTCGACCCGTACGCCGACTCCCAGTGGAAGCTGGTCCCGGGTCTCGCCGACGGCTCCGCGGTCTCCTTCCAGTCGGTCAACTACCCGACCCGCTACCTGCGGCACTACAACTACCAGCTCCGACTGGACGCCGACGACGGCACGTCGACCTTCGCCGGGGACGCGACCTTCCACCGTACGGCGGGCCTCGCGGACGCCGGCTGGTCGTCCTTCCGGTCGTACAACAACCCCACCCGCTACATCCGTCACGCGGACTACGTCCTGCGCATCGACCCGGTCTCGACCACCACCGAGCGGCAGGACGCGACCTTCCGCGTCGGCCACTGAGGGGCCCGGCCCGGCCGGCCGCGCGTCAGCCGTCCTGCTCCCGCGCCCTGGCGCGCTGCTCGTCGGCGTAGTTGAGGTAGTTGTAGACGGTGAAGCGGCTGACCCCGAGCGCGGTCGCCACCTTCTCCACCCCGTGCCGTACGACAAAGGCGCCGCGCGCCTCCAGGGTCCGTACGACGGACTGCTTGGCCTTGCGGTCCAGCTCCGCGAGCGGCCTGCCGTGGCCGCGCTCCAGTGAGGCCAGGATGTGGTCGAGGGAGTCCGAGAGCTGGGGCAGCCGTACGGCCAGCACGTCCGTGCCCTCCCAGGCCAGGACGACATCGTCGGGCCGGGCCTCCTCGGGCGTCAGCAGCTGTCCGCCCATGGCGTCGACCAGCGGTCTGACCGCCGCGGCGAAGGGATGGTCGAGCGGCTCGCTCACCGGTCGCCCTCCCCGGCGGGGCCGGTTTCCGGGCCGGGTCCCGTGCTGCCGGTACCGGCCGTCCCGGGTCCGCTCCCGATCACGTTGACCTGGAGCGAGACCCGGGTCGCACCGGCGGCCAGGGACTCGCGCAGGACGGTCTCCAGCGCCGCCAGTACGGCGTCGGCGCCGCCCTCCACGGTGTTGCCGAACGGCCCGACGTCGACCGCGTCGAGCTGTGCCCCCTGGACGACCTCGCGGGCCACCACCGCGTGGGCGGGCGCCTCGTCGAGGTCGAAGGGCTCGGTCGTGAACTCCGCTCTCAAGCGCACTGTGCCTCCACCGCCGAAAGCCTGGAGGGTCACTGCGGCCGTTCGGGTGCCCCAGGCACGTGGGACACGACCTTAGTCGTTACGCGCCCTGCACGGCACCGGAAGCGGAAATGGTGATCTTCGCGGAGGTCGAGCCGGAGCGGGAGCCCAGGGACTCGATCTTCCTGACCAGGTCCTGGCCCTCGACGACCTCGCCGAAGACGACGTGCTTGCCGTCCAGCCACGACGTCACCACGGTGGTGATGAAGAACTGCGAGCCGTTGGAGTTCGGGCCCGCGTTCGCCATGGAGAGCAGGAACGGACGGTCGTGCTTGAGCTTGAAGTTCTCGTCGTCGAACTTGTTGCCGTAGATGCTCTTGCCGCCGGTGCCGTTGCCGGCGGTGAAGTCGCCGCCCTGGAGCATGAAGTCCGGGATGACCCGGTGGAAGCTCGACCCGGCGTAGCCGAAGCCCTGCTCGCCGGTGGCCAGCTCGCGGAAGTTCTGGGCGGTCTTGGGGACGACGTCGTCGAAGAGGCGGAAGGTGATCCGGCCGGCCGGCTCGCCGTTGATCGTGATGTCGAAGAATACGTTCGCGGTAGTCATGAGGGACATTCTGTCAGGAGCGTTCCCCCGCGGCCCGAGGGGCTCCGCCGCGCGGCGGAGCGTGAGCGGCGCGCGCTCAGTGCGCCACCGGTTCCGCCGGATTGCGCAGGCTCTCCGCGGCCTCGGAGACGCGCTGGAGCAGATCGAGGAAGACCGCCTGCTCGGCGGCGGTGAGCGGGCCCAGGAAGACCTGGTTCATCCGGGCCGCGCGGAGCGCGAGCTTGCGGTGGGTCCGCGCCCCGTCGTCGGTGGGGCGCAGCATGAAGCGGCGGCCGTCCTGCGGGTCGCGCACCTTGTCGACCAGGCCCCGGCGGCTCAGCCGGGTGACCACCTCGGCGGTGGTGGAGCGGTCCAGCCCCACCCGCTCACCGGCGGTGCGCTGGTCGAGCCCCGGTTCGGCGACGAGGGCGTTGAGCACGGCGAACTGGGGCGAGGTGATCTCCTCGGAGACCATCGTGGTCCACAGCAGGTAGTGCGCCTGCTGGAGACGGCGGGCGAGATGCCCGGGGTGTGTGGTCAGATCCACCGCGGCCATGTGCGCTCCTCGGACTCCGCGACGCCGGGAGCCGGGTACTCCCCGGCCTTCATTTCGTTGGTGCACTGAACGATACGCGCCCCCTCAGGTCCCGCTCACCACCCTTGACGTACATGGAGCCGGGTGGCAGCTTGTGTGAACCCTCCGGGAAACAACCGGAGGGATAGTCAGTGCCCTGAGTATTCGAGCGGGGTGTGTGCGCCTGAGTACGCGGGGCGCGGGGCGCCGGAAGAGGAAGGAAGAGAGGGGGACTTCACGTATGGACAAGGTGGTCGCCACCGCCGCGGAGGCCGTGGCCGACACCCGGGACGGGGTGTCGCTCGCCGTGGGCGGCTTCGGCCTGAGCGGTGTCCCGAACGAGCTGATCAAGGCGGTGTACGCGCTCGGCGCCCGCGATCTCGCCGTGGTCTCCAACAACTGCGGCGCGCTCGACTCGGGACTCGCGGTCCTGCTGGCCGCTGGCCGTATCTCCCGGGTGACCGGTTCGTACATCGGGGCGAACCAGGAGTTCGCCCGGCAGTATCTCGCCGGTGAGATCGAGGTCGAGATGATCCCGCAGGGCACCCTCGCCGAACGGCTGCGGGCCGGCGGCTGCGGCATCCCCGCCTTCTACACCCCCGCCGGTGTCGGCACCCAGGTCGCCGAGGGCGGACTGCCCTGGCGGTACGACGGCGAGGGCGGGGTGGCGCTGGCCTCACCGGCCAAGGAGGTGCGCGACTTCGACGGTACGGAGTACGTGCTGGAGCGCGGCATCCGGACCGACTTCGCGCTGGTCCGCGCCGCGCGGGGCGACCGGCACGGGAACCTGGTCTTCGGCAAGTCGAGCCGCAACTTCAACCCGCTCGCGGCCATGGCGGGCCGGGTGACGATCGCCGAGGTGGAGGAGCTGGTCGAGCCCGGCGAGATCCCGCCGGACGCGGTGCACCTGCCGGGGATCTTCGTCCAGCGGGTCGTGGCGCTCACCCCGGAACAGGCCGCCGACAAGGGAATCGAGAAGAGGACGGTGCGTCGCTGATGGCCTGGACGAGGGAGCAGATGGCCGCGCGGGCGGCGCGCGAGCTTCCGGACGGCGCGTACGTCAACCTCGGCATCGGGCTGCCGACGCTGATCCCCAACCATCTCCCGGACGGCGTGGAGGTGGTCCTGGAGTCGGAGAACGGCATTCTCGGTGTCGGCCCGTACCCCACGGAGGACGCCGTCGACCCGGATCTGATCAACGCGGGCAAGGAGACCGTCACCGTCCTGCCCGGCGCCTCGTACTTCGACTCCGCGCTCTCCTTCGGCATGATCCGCGGCGGCCACATCGACGTCGCCGTGCTGGGCGCGATGCAGGTCTCCGCCCGGGGCGACCTCGCCAACTGGGCCGTCCCCGGCAAGCTGATCACCGGCATCGGCGGGGCGATGGACCTGGTCCACGGCGCGCGCACGGTCATCGTCGTGATGACCCACACCGCCAAGGACGGCTCCCCGAAGATCCTGGAGGAGTGCACCCTGCCGCTGACCGGCCGGGGATGTGTGAACCGGATCATCACCGACCTCGGGGTGCTCGACGTCACGGCGGACGGACTGGCGCTGGTGGAGTGCGCGCCGGGCGTGACCGCCGCCGAGATCGCCGGGAAGACCGCCGCGCAGCTCCGTACCGCCGTGCCGGACCCCGGCGCACCGCCGGCCGCCGCACCCCGTACCCAGGGAGCCGCCCTGTGACCACGTCTCCGCTGCCCGACGGGCTGAGCCAGCACGAGATCGACGCCGAGGTCGCCGCGGCGCGCGCGGTGTCCGCCGCGGGGAGCCATCCGCCGCGCGACTACCCGCCGTACCGCAGCAGCCATTTCCGGCACCCGAAGCAGCCGCTGATCCCGCTGCGGGACCCCGAGGCCGTGGAGCTGACGGGACCGGCGTTCGGTGTCACCGATGTCACCGCGCTCGACCGCGATCTCACCCGGCAGCACCAGGGCGAGCCGCTCGGCGAGCGGATCACCGTCTCCGGACGGCTGCTCGACCGGGCGGGGCGGCCCGTGCGCGGTCAGCTCGTGGAGCTGTGGCAGGCCAACGCCTCCGGCCGGTACGCGCACCAGCTCGACCAGCACCCGGCGCCCCTCGACCCCAACTTCACCGGTTTCGGGCGCTGCCTGACGGACGATCAGGGCCATTACGCGTTCACGACGATCAAGCCCGGCGCCTATCCGTGGCGCAACCACGTCAACGCCTGGCGCCCCGCGCACCTCCACTTCTCCCTCTTCGGCACGGCGTTCAGCCAGCGCCTCGTCACACAGATGTACTTCCCGGGCGATCCGGTCTTCCCGTACGACCCGGTCCTCCAGTCGGTGACCGACGCATCGGCGCGGGCGCGGCTGGTGGCGGCCTACGACCATGATCTGTCCGTTCCCGAGTGGTCCCTCGGCTACCGCTGGGACATCGTCCTCGACGGGCCGTCCGCCACACTCTTCGAGGAAGACGGCGACCACTGATGACGTCCGCGTACACACCCGCACCGGAGGACGGGGGCGAGGGCGCGGCCTTCGGGCCGACGCCCTCGCAGACCGTCGGCCCGTTCTACGGGTACGCCCTGCCCTTCGAGGGCGGCGGCGACATCGCCCCCGCCGGTCATCCCGACACGCTCACCCTGCACGGATACGTGTACGACGGCGCCGGTCACCCGGTCCCCGACGCGATCGTCGAGACCTGGCAGCCCGCGCCCGACGGCTCACGCGCCGGCCGGCCGGGATCGCTGCGCCGGGACCCGGTCACCGGCCGGGTCATCGGCCGCAACGGGGTCGACTTCACCGGCTTCGGACGCGTCCCGACGGACGCCGACGGGCACTGGTCGGTCCGTACGCTGCCGCCGGGCGGCGTCCCGTACATCAGCGTCGCCGTCTTCGCCCGGGGACTGCTCCACCACCTGTACACCCGCGCCTATCTGGCGGACACCGGCGACGCCCTGCTCAGCTCCCTGGACGGCGGACGGCGCGCCACGCTGATCGCCGTTCCCGAGCCGGGCGGGCCGCGCGCGTACCGTTTCGACATCCGCCTTCAGGGCGAAGGGGAAACGGTCTTTCTGGAGTTCCGGTGAGCGAGCACGACACATCCCCCGCCGACCCGCCCGGCGTCGGCCCGCCCGGATCCGGCCCGCCCGAATGCGTTCCGCTCGACGCCGGGCTGCTCGCGCCGGGGCGGGCCGGCTGCCGCGCCGAGTCCACCACCGGTGACACCGCGTTCCTCCAGGCGATGCTGGACGCGGAGGCCGCGCTCACCCGGGCCCAGGCGGCGCTGGGCCTGGCCCCGGCCGAGGCGGCGCGGGCGATCGGCGCGGCGTGCGACGCGGCCCGCTTCGACGCCCGGGAACTCGCGCTGCGCGCCCGGGACGGCGGCAATCCGGTGATCCCGCTGGTGGCGCGGCTCACCGCCGCGCTGCCGGCCACGCTCGCGCCGTACGTCCACCGGGGCGCGACCAGCCAGGACATCCTGGACACGGCGGCGATGCTGGTGGCCGCGCGGACCCTGGAACCGGTCCTGGCCGATCTGGACCGTACGGAACGGGCGCTGGCGCGGCTGGCGGCCACGCACCGCGACACCGTGATGCCGGGCCGCACGCTGACCCAGCACGCGGTCCCGACGACCTTCGGGCTGAAGGCGGCGGGCTGGCGGAGCCTGGTGCTGGACGCCCGCGACCGGCTGCGCTCGGTGCGCGCCACGCTCCCCGCCCAACTCGGCGGCGCGGCGGGCACGCTGGCCGCCTTCGAGGCGTACGGCCCGGCCGCGGACGAGGCCACGGAGGCCGGAGCCGAGGCCGGGATCGGGACCACAGGGGCCGGGACCGCCGGAGCCGGGACCGCCGGGACCGCCGGAGCCGGGACGGCCGGGGCCGCCGAGGCCGCGTTGCGGTTGCCCGCCGTCTTCGCCGGTGAACTCGGCCTGGCGGAACCGGCGTTGCCCTGGCACACCCTCCGTACCCCCGTCGCGGATCTGGCCGCCGCCCTCGCCTTCACGGCGGGCGCGCTCGGCAAACCCGCGGCCGATGTGCTCACGCTCTCCCGTACCGAGATCGGTGAGCTGTCCGAGGGGGCGGGCGGCGGTTCCTCCGCCATGCCGCACAAGGCGAACCCCGTACGCGCCACGCTGATCGCCGCCGCCGCCCGGCGCGCCCCCGCCCTCGCCGCCACGCTCCTCGGCTCGATGACCGCCGAGGACGAACGGCCCGCCGGCGCCTGGCACGCCGAGTGGGAGCCGCTGCGCGATCTGCTCCGGCTGGCCGGCGGCGCGGCCCGGGACGCGGCGGAACTCGCGGAAGGGCTGCGGGTCCACGCCGGAACGATGCGTGAACACCTGTATCTCACGCACGGGTTGATCGTCTCGGAGCGGCTGTCGGCCGAACTCGCCCCGCTCGTGGGCCGGTCCCGCGCGAAGGCGCTGCTCACCGATGCCGCGCGGCGGACCCATACCGAGGGCACCACCCTCGCCGAGGTCCTCGCCACCGTTCTCGCCGACGAGCCGGCCCTCGGGGGACTCGATCCGGCCGTACTCACCGAACTCACCGATCCCACCCGTTACACCGGCGGCGCCGGTGCCCTCACCGACCGTGCACTGGAGCGACGTTGACCACCTCGGAGACCACCGGAACCGGCGCGGCGGCCGCCGGAGGACTGCACCATCGCGCCGAGGGGCCCGCCTCGGCTCCCCCGCTGCTGCTCGGCCCCTCCCTCGGCACCTCGCTGGCACTCTGGGACGCGGTCGTGCCCGAACTCACCGTCGCGCACCGGGTCGTACGGTGGGACCTGCCGGGACACGGCGGTTCCGCGGCGTCTCTGATCGGCCCGGGGGCGACGGTCGCCGATCTCGCGGAGCTGGTGCTGGCGCTCGCCGACTCGCTCCGCCTCGACCGCTTCGCGTACGCCGGGGTCTCCCTCGGCGGCGCCGTCGGGCTGCACCTCGCGACGCACGCCCCGGAGCGGCTGGCGAGCCTGGCCGTGGTCTGCTCCTCCGCGCACTTCGGCGGCCCGGAGGCGTGGCGGGAGCGCGCGGCCCTGGTGCGCAGGGAGGGGCTGGCCGGGATCGCGGAGAGCGCGCCCGGACGCTGGTTCACCCCGGGGTTCACCGTTCCGGCCCTGGTCGACGACGTGCGGAAGGCCGACCCCGCCGGGTACGCGGCCTGCTGCGACGCGCTGGCCGCGTACGACATCCGCGACCTCCTGCCCACCATCACGGCGCCGACCCTGGTCGTCGCGGGCCGCGAGGACCCGGCGGCCCCGCCCGCGCACTCCCGGGAGATCACGGACGCGGTGCCCGGCGCCACCCTTCTCGAACTGCCGGGTGCCTCACATCTCGCGCCCGCCGAACGCCCGGGCCCCGTGGCGTGCGCGCTCCGCGCCCATGCGGGTGGCGCCGGCTGGGTATGAGGCGTCCTCAGCGGCTGTTCGTCTCGTCGGGCGGTGTGGCGGGGCTGCCGGCCTCCGGGCTGTTGGGGAGCAGATGGGTGAGGGCTATGAAGCTGTTGGTGCGGGTGACGAACGGCTCGGCCCTGATCCTCTCCAGCACCTCCTCGAAGTGGTCGATGTCGGCGGCTCTGATGTGCAGCAGGGCGTCCGCCCCGCCGGTCACGGTCACCGCGGCCACCACCTCGGGGTAGGTGCGCGCGACCTCGGCGAGGCGCCGGGGCGGGCCCGCGGCGTCGCAGAACACCTCGACGTACGCCTCCGTGCGCCAGCCGAGGGCGGCCGGGCGCACGATCGTGGTGAAGCCGGTGATCACCTCGGTCTCGCGCATCCGGTCGACCCGCCGCTTCACCGCCGGCGCCGAGAGCCCGACCGACTGGCCGATCTCCGTGAAACTGGTGCGCGCGTTGGCGACGAGCGCGGCGAGGATCTGCCGGTCGAGGTCGTCCAGGACCGGCTGCTGATAGGTCACCCAGATCTCCGTCCTTGCCGTACCGGTTCCCTCGCTGTGCGGGTTTCCTTGACAGCGCGGAAGCCCAGCGGGCAGCATTCCATCAAGCAGAAAAATACTTTCACCATACGGAAGGAGAGTCGGACTCCCCATGGCCTATGTCTCCCCGTCCTGGCGCGGCACAGAGCAGCGCTTCGATGTGAATCTGTCCATCCTCTTCACCGAACTGCCCCTGCTGGAGCGCCCCGCGGCCGCCGCGGCCGCGGGTTTCACCGCGGTGGAGCTGTGGTGGCCGTGGACCGACACCCCGACCCCGCCGCGCGCCGCCCTCGACGACCTGCGCACGGCCCTGGACGACGCGGGCACCCGGCTGGTCGGGCTGAACTTCTACGCGGGCCTGCTGCCGGGCCCCGACCGGGGCGCGCTCTCCGTACCCGGCGAGGAGTCCGACCGGTTCCGCGCCAATATTGCGGTCGCGGCCGAATTCGCCGCCGCCACCGGCTGCACGGCGCTCAACGCGCTGTACGGGAACCGCGTCCCCGGCGTGGACCCGGCCCGCCAGGACGCCCTGGCCCTGGAGAACCTCTCCCTGGCCGCCCGCGCCGCCGACGACATCGGGGCGCTCCTTCTGATCGAGGCGCTCAACCGGCCGGAGTCCCCGGACTATCCGCTGGTCAGCGCCGCCTCCGCCGTGGAGGTCGCGGACCGGGTCAACGAGGCCACGGGGCTCGGCAACGCCGCGTTCCTGCTGGACCTCTACCACCTGTCGATGAACGGCGAGGACCTCGCCGCGGCGATCGACCGGTACGCGGGCCGGACCGGCCACGTACAGATCGCGGACAACCCCGGGCGCGGCGCGCCGGGCACCGGGGAGCTGCCGCTGGAGGAGCTGGTCGACCGGCTCCGCAAGGCCGGTTACGCCGGCTGGATCGGCCTGGAGTACAAGCCGGGCGACCGTCCCAGCGCCGAGTCCTTCGGCTGGCGCACCCCCTGAGCAGCCCCTTGAGCAGCCCCTTGAGCAGCCCCCTGAGCAGAGGAGCATCCTCATGAGCGGACTTCCCCGTGTCGCCTGGATAGGACTCGGCATCATGGGCTCCCCCATGTCCGAGCATCTGATCAAGGCCGGTTACGCCGTGACCGGCTACACCCTGGAGCCGGAGAAGCTGGACCGGCTGGCCGCGGCCGGCGGCACCGCGGCCGGATCGGTCGCCGAGGCGGTGACGGGCGCCGACGTGATCATCACGATGGTGCCCGCCTCGCCGCAGGTCGAGGCGGTCGCGTACGGTTACGACGGCATCCTCGCCCACGCGGCGCCCGGGGCCCTGCTGATCGACATGTCCTCGATCACCCCCGGGACCTCCGTGGAGCTGGCGCGGAACGCGGCGGCCAAGGGCGTCCGGGTGCTGGACGCGCCGGTCTCCGGCGGTGAGGCCGGGGCGGTCGAGGCCGTCCTGTCCATCATGGTCGGCGGCGAGCAGGCCGTCTTCGACGAGGCGAGGCCGCTGTTGGAGACACTGGGAAAGACCGTCGTGCTGTGCGGGCCGCACGGCGCGGGCCAGACGGTGAAGGCCGCCAACCAGCTCATCGTGGCGGTCAACATCCAGGCGTGCGCCGAGGCGGTGGTCTTCCTGGAGAAGTCCGGCGTGGACCTCCCGGCGGCGCTGGACGTCCTCGGCGGCGGACTGGCCGGCTCGACCGTGCTGGCCCGTAAGCGGAACGCGTTCCTGAACCGCGACTTCACCCCCGGCTTCCGGATCGATCTGCACCACAAGGACATGGGCATCGTCACGGACGCCGCCCGGGCCGTCGGCGCGCCGCTGCCCGTGGGGGCCGCCGTCGCCCAGCTCGTCGCGTCGCTGCGCGCGCAGGGCGACGGGGGGCTCGACCACTCCGCGCTGCTGCGCGGAGTGGAGCGCCTCGCGGGCCGGCAGGCCTGACCCAGGGCCCCGCGGAAGGGCCCCTCGAACGCCGGGCGGCGGCGGCGCCGACACCTGTACGGTCGCGCCCCGGCACCGCCGCCGCCCGGTGCACACCTCCGACGGACCCCGGACACCCTCCCGGGCAACCGTCATCCGATGGCCGAACCACTCCCCGTCGCCTCGCTCTTGGTGGACGATGGAACACTGAGAGCAATCGAACAGAGGGGGCCGTGATGGGTGAGAGCGTTCCGGTGAGCTGTCCGTCCTGCGGCGGCGGTCACACCTTCACGGCGCCGGTCTACCCCTGCGTGTGCGGGGCCCCGGTGGCCCCGCCGCTCGCCGCGGGCGCACCGGTGGAGCCCGTCACGCGCCGCACGTGGGAGGACGAGTGGGTGACGGTCCGCTGCGCGGAGTGCGGTAGCGCGTGCGACCAGCCACGGCCCGAACTGGGCTGTGCGTGCGGGGCGGTGCTGCGGATCCCCGTACGGTTCGAGTACGCCGACGAGCCGTCGGCCGAGCGGAGTGAACAGAGCGAGCCGACCGCTCCGGTCGAACGCCCCGAACTCCCCGAACGGTCCGAACGCCCCGAACTCCCCCGGCGGCCCGAGCGGTTCGAACATCCTGAGCGGCCCGCGCACATCCCGCTGCCCAGGACCGCCGCCTCGCCCCGCCCCGCGTTCCGCCCGCTGACGATCCGTACCTCGCACGACGCGGTGACCGCGGCCGGGCTCTACCTGCGCTGGCTGGGGTTCAAGAGCGTCGTCCAGACGGACGAGCGGTCCGCCTCCGGCATCGATCTGCGCGGCCCCGATGTGATCGCCCAGGTCGACCCGACCATGAGCCCGGCGTCCGTGCGCTCCGTCGAATGCCTCTGGCTCAACGGACTCAACGCGTCCGCGGTGAGCGTCTACTTCTCCCTGGCGGGGTACGCGGACGACGCCCGGGCCCGCGCCGACGACCTCGGGCTGCCGCTCTTCGTCATGGACCTCTCGGGCTCCCCGAAACCGGTCAACGGCCCGGCGGACGAGCTGGTCTCCTCCGGGGCGTGACCGGGGAAACCCGGCCGGCCCGTATCGGTTCACCCCACGTCGTCCCGGTTCCTCCCGGTTCGCCCTGCTCCGGGCGAGAAGCGTTCCCGCAGCTCGACCTTCCTGACCTTGCCGCTGACCGTCATGGGGAAGCTGTCCACGATCTCCACCCGGCGCGGGATCTTGTAGTGCGCGAGCCGTTCCCGGCAGTACGCCGTGATCTCGTCCGGCGTCGGCGGGTCCGCCGGGTCGCGCGGGATCACGCAGGCCACGATCTCCTCGCCGTACTTCTCGTCGGGGACCCCGACCACCTGTATGTCGCTGACCTTGGGGTGGCCGTACAGGAACTCCTCGATCTCGCGGGGGTAGACGTTCTCGCCGCCCCTGATGATCAGGTCCTTGATCCGGCCGACGATCTGCGCGTAACCGTCCTCCCTGATCACCGCGAGATCGCCGGTGTGCATCCAGCGCCCGGCGTCGATCACCTCGGCCGTGCGCTCCGGCTCGTTCCAGTAGCCGAGCATCACGCTGTATCCGCGGGTGCACAGCTCGCCCGGCTCGCCGCGCGGCAGTGTCACCCCGGTCGCCGGGTCGACCACCTTCACCTCGATGTGCGGCAGGGCCCGCCCGACCGTGCCCGTACGGCGCTCCAGGTCGTCGTCGCGCCGGGTCGCCAGGGAGACCGGTGAGGTCTCGGTCATGCCGTAACAGATGGCCACCTCCCGCATGTTCATCTCGGCGACGACCCGCTTCATCACCTCGACCGGGCAGGGCGACCCCGCCATGATCCCGGTGCGCAGGGAGGAGAGGTCGTACGCGGCGAAGCCGGGCAGGTCCAGCTCGGCTATGAACATCGTGGGCACGCCGTAGAGCGCGGTGCAGCGCTCCCGCGTGACCGCGTCCAGGGTGGCGGTGGCCTCGAACGACGGCGCGGGGATGACGACGCACGCGCCGTGCGAGGTGGCGGCGAGATTGCCCATCACCATGCCGAAGCAGTGGTAGAACGGCACGGGCAGACAGATCCGGTCGCGCTCGGTGCAGCCGATCGCCTCCCCC
This sequence comes from Streptomyces sp. NPDC056987, assembly GCF_042673865.1. Classification (NCBI taxonomy): domain Bacteria; kingdom Bacillati; phylum Actinomycetota; class Actinomycetes; order Kitasatosporales; family Streptomycetaceae; genus Streptomyces; species Streptomyces sp. NPDC056987. The sequence goes on along the minus strand of NZ_JBHURV010000001.1, from coordinate 225,244 downwards.
ACGAAATAGCCGTTGTTGAGGATGTTGTGGTGGGAGAGCGTGGCTCCCTTCGGGAAGCCGGTGGTGCCCGAGGTGTACTGGATGTTGATCGGGTCGTCGCAGGAGAGCCCGGCCTCCCGCTCCGCAAGTTGCTGCGCCGTCACCTCACCTGCATGGAGCAGGAGTTCGTCCCAGGTCGGATCCCCGATGTAGTGCACGGAACGCAGTCCGGGGCAGCGTCCGCGTACCCGCTCGACCAGGGCGCGGTAGTCGCTGCCCCGGTGGGCGAGGGACGCGAACAGCACCGAGATCCCCGACTGGCCGAGGACGAACTCCACCTCGTGCGCGCGGTAGGCCGGGTTGATGTTGACCATGATCGCGCCGATCCGCGCCGTGGCGTACTGCACGAACACCCACTCGGGGCAGTTGACGGCCCAGATCCCGACCCGGTCGCCCTTGGCCACCCCGCGCGCGAGCAGCGCCCTGGCCAGCGTTCCGACCGCGGCGCCGAACTCCCGGTACGTCCAGCGCCGCCCCGACGCCACGTCGACCAGCGCCTCGCGGTCGGGGAAGGCGGCGACCGCCCGGTCCAGGTTGGCGCCGACGGTGTCGCCCAGCAGCTCCGTCGTGCCCGTACCGTGCGCGTACGACAGCGCTACCGGCTCCGTCGTCGCCGGTCTCCCCGTTGTCGCGGTCACCTCAGGTCCCCCTCGTCGTACTCGGCCCCGGAGCCCTCGGCCGTCCGCTCGCGCAGCTCGATGCGGCGGATCTTCCCCGACACGGTCTTGGGCAGCTCTGCGAACTCCAGCCTGCGGATCCGCTTGTACGGCGCGAGGAGCCCCCGCGAGTGGGCGAAGAGCACCTTGGCCGTGTCGGGACCCGGCTGCCACCCCTCGGCGAGGACGACGTACGCCTTGGGCACGGCCAGCCGCAGCGGGTCGGGCGCGGGGACGACGGCGGCCTCCGCGACCGCTTCGTGCTCCAGGAGCACGCTCTCCAGCTCGAAGGGCGAGATCTTGTAGTCGGACGACTTGAAGACGTCGTCGGAACGGCCGACGTAGGTGATGTACCCGTCGGCGTCGCGGGCGCCGATGTCGCCGGTCCGGTAGTAGCCGCCCGCCATCGCCTCGGCCGTACGGCCGGGATCGCCGTGGTACCCGGTCATCAGGCCGACCGGGCGGGCGGCGAGGTCGAGGCAGATCTCGCCCTCGGTGACGCCCGGTTCGCCGGTGACCGGGTCCAGCAGCTCGACCTTGAAGCCGGGGGTCGGCCGCCCCATGGAGCCCGCCTTGAGCAGTTGGCCGGGCGAGTTGGCGACCTGGACGGCCGTCTCGGTCTGGCCGAAGCCGTCCCTGATCGTCACGCCCCACTCGCGGCGTACGGTCTCGATCACCTCGGGGTTGAGCGGTTCGCCCGCCGCGACGGCCTCGCGCGGCGCGGTGCGCAGCAGGGAGAGATCGGCCTGGATCAGCATCCGCCAGACGGTGGGCGGAGCGCAGAAACTGGTCACGCCCGCCTCGTCCATCTCCGCCATCAGCCGCGCCGGGTCGAAGCGGGTGTAGTGGTGGACGAAGACGGTCGCCTCGGCGTTCCACGGCGCGAAGAGGTTCGACCAGGCGTGCTTCGCCCAGCCCGGTGAGGCGATGTTGAGGTGGACGTCGCCCGGCCGCAGCCCGATCCAGTACATCGTCGCGAGATGGCCGACCGGGTACGAGACATGGGTGTGCTCGACCAGCTTGGGGCGGGCGGTGGTCCCCGAGGTGAAGTAGAGCATCAGCGGGTCATCCGCACGGGTGACACCGTCCGGCTCGAAGTCGGCGGACCGGTCGCGGGCGTCCTCGTACGCGTGCCAGCCGGCCGGGGCGCCGCCCACGGCGATACGGGTGAAGTCGCCCGGGATGCCGGCGAACTTTCCGGTGTCCTCCGTGCGGGCGATCACATGGGCGGCCCGGCCGCGCTCGATCCGGTCCCGCAGGTCGACGGTGCCCAGGAGGGGCGTGGCGGGGATGACGACGGCCCGCAGCTTCATCGCGGCGAGGGCGGTCTCCCACAGCTCGGCCTGGTTCCCGAGCATCACGACGATACGGTCGCCGGCCCGTACCCCGCGCTCACGCAGCCAGTTCGCGGCGCGGCTGGAACGGGCCGCCATCTCGGCGTACGTCACGCGGGTGCGGCGCCCGTCCTCCTCGACGATGTGCAGGGCGAGCCGGTCGTTGCCCTGCCCGTCGGGGCCCTCGGCGATCCGGTCGAACCAGTCGAGCGCCCAGTTGAAGCGTTCGAGGCGCGGCCAGGTGAACCCCTCGTACGCCGCCGTGTAGTCCTCGCGGTGGGCGAGGAGGAAGTCCCGGGCGGCCCGGAACCGCTCGGTCCCGGTGGTGGCCGACGGGTCACCGCGCCCGGTGGTGGCCTCGTCGCCGGTGGCGCCCTCGTGCCCGGCCGGACCGCCCGGACCGTTCGGACTGGTCGGTGTCCGTGCCGTCATGTGTCCTCCTCATTGCGGGACCGTTCACTAACATCGTGTAATCAGTGACGCAGGTCTCACCACCCCCGGACGGGGGTGGTGGCGCGGGCGGAAGGAAAAGGCATGGCCGAAGAGGGCACGCCCGAGGTGACCGAGGCGGTGGAGATGCGGGCCGCCCTGGGGTGGCTGCGCAGGACGACCGGGCTGCCCATCGCCTTCGGCGGGCTCCTGCCCGAGTCGGGACATCTGCGGATCGCCGAGCTGAACGGCGCGGCGACGGGCGCGCTGCGCACCCTGGCGATCTCCTCGGGCAACGGCCTGGGCGGCAAGTCGATCGCGCTGTCGCGGCCGTGCGCGGTGACGGACTACGCGGTGGCCCGGCACATCAGCCACGAGTACGACGCGGCGGTGGCGGCGGAGGGCCTGCGCTCGGTGCTCGCGGTACCCGTGGTCGTACGCCGGAAGGTGCGCGGTGTCCTGTACGGCGCCCTGCGCAGCGCCCTGCCGATCGGCGAGCGCACCTTCGACGCGGCGGTGGCCGCCGCCCGCGACGTCGAACAGGCGCTGGTCGTACGGGACGAGGTGCGGCGGCTGCTCGCGGTGACCCGGGAGCCGGCGGCGGGCCCGGACGCGTGGGAGGAGGTCCGCGCGGCCCACAGCGAGCTGCGCGCGCTGGCGCCCCGGATAGTCGACACGGAGCTGCGCGAGGAACTACTCACCGTCTGCGGCCGCCTGGCGGGCGCGGCCGGCCCGGCCGACACGCGGTCCGGGCAACCGCCGGCGCTGGCGCCGCGCGAGGTGGACGTGCTGGCGTGTGTCGCGGCGGGCTCGACGAACGCGAAGGCGGCCGAACTGCTGGGCCTGCGCCCGGAGACGGTGAAGGGCTATCTGCGCTCGGCGATGCGCAAGCTGGGCACACACACCCGGCTGGAGGCGGTGGTGGCGGCGCGCCGGGCGGGGCTGCTGCCGTAGCGGCGGCGGGGCCGCGGGACCGCGTCCGCCGGGACGAGCCCCCGGGGGGTGTGTCCCCGGGGGCTCGTTGCGCGACCTGCGTGACCTGACGGCGGAGCGACCAGCCGTGAGCGTTGTCCGCGACAGCGCGCCTGGGACGAAACCCCTTACGCGCGGCTGCAGGCGGCCTGAGCATGGGAAGGGGCCACTACCCTGGTGTTCAGCAGAATCGCGATACAGCTGGGGCTGGGACCACCGAGCACCGTGCCGTAGCCGCATGCCTGCCGAAGCTTGGGTCCGACCAAGTAGCCCTTGCTCGTGAGGTAGTTCGTGCACTGGCTCTGCGTGGCGTGTGCCAAGGTGGCCGTCGCCATGGGCACTCCCACGGCTCCCACGGTCATCGCCAGAGCGACCAGCGCTCGTTTCATCTTCATGCTTCCCCCTTGTGTGCTCCGGGCGTTTCCCCGGAGGCGTGTGATGGTGACGGGATCGATCGTGCCGGGGTGTCGCCGGAGCGTCTTTGGCGTAGGGACCACACTGCTTGACGATGCGTCTATATCGCGGTCCCGAGCAGTCGCAGCTCCGCCGGGCCCGTCGCCGAGGAGCGTGTCCCGTGGGCCTGGTGACGGTAGTCGCGGGGTGAGAGGCCGTATGCGGCGGTGAAGGCGCGGGTGAAGGCCGCGTGGTGGGTGAAGCCCCAGCGGGCGGCGATGCGGTGGACCGGGGCCGCGTACTGGACGCGGTCGGCCAGGTCGCGGCGGGCGTGTTCCAGTCGCTGGTGGCGGATCCAGGCCGAGACGGTGAGGTCCTGGTCGCGGAAGAGGGCGTGCAGGTGGCTGGTCGAGATGTGGTGCGCGGCGGCGATCGCGCCGGGGGTGAGATCCGGGTCGTGCAGATGGTGCTGGATGAAGGTCCGGATGCGCAGTGGCAGGCTCCGGTGGTGGGTCTCGGGCGGCAGGTCGTCGTCCGCGTCGAGGTGAGACGCCAGCGTGGCGGTGAACAGATCGATCAGGATCGTCTCCAGCCGCTGTTCATCGGCGGCCTTGTACGCGTCACTGTCCTCGGCCAGTCGGGTCAGGAATCCGCCGAGCAGCGCACCCATCCCGTCCTGGGCCGACAGCCGCCGGGTCAGCAGTCGGCCGACGGCGCCCGCGGGCAGCGGCACGAGCGACTTGGGCACTTCGAGCCCCACGCCGCGAAGGGGTCCGTCGAACACACGGCATTCATAGGGTTGTGAGGTGTCGACGACATACATCTCGTTGGCGCCGTGCACGGCCTCGCGCCCGGCTTGTGAGACGGCCATCGAACCGTTCATCGGCAGGGAGAGGTGGTAGTTCTCCGGATCGGACTGCCGGATCAGCCAGGGAGTCCGCCGGCAGCGCATCGGCTGCCGCATGGCTCCCGGCCAGATCGAGAGGGAGCCGAGCTGGAGGAGGCGCGTCTCCGCGTGGAACGGCATGACGTCGTCGCTGTCCGCGTCCGCGTCCGTGTCCATGTCCATGGGGCACAGCAGCCGGGTCATGCACTCACGCCAGTACCCGAACCGTTCCCCCGCAGGCACGCCCTCGGTCCGGAACACCGTCTCGATCACCGCCGCCCCCTCTCGTGCGGGGCTCGACCACACGGCCCGCGGTTCGGGCGGCCACGACGTTCCCAGGCTTCCACGGTGCACTCCTTCGGAGTTGTCAGGCGGTTACGCCTACGTGGACGGGACGGCCCTCGCAGGTTGTGACATGACCGAAGGTGACCTGTGCCCCCTCTCCCGCACGGGCGGCTCCCCCAGGCCAATTTCCCAGGCATACCACCTCTCCTAAACAGAATTCCGAATGAGAAAAGATTGTTCGATTAAAATGCATTCGACGCGCACCGTCGGCTGGCTTGATTCACCCCGTCACACAAAGAACCGTCTTGGCCACCGAGCCCGCCCCTTGTAAGCTCTTGTATTCGAGCTACTTCGAGCCGCTTCAAGCAACAAGGTCAGCCATTCTCCCGCCAACGACCTTTACGGGGAGCCGCCATGGGACCGGACGAGCGGGCCCGGGGCCTCATCCGGTCCCTGTCGGAACATCTGATCAACGGTATCGAGGAAGAGCAGTGGGCGCGGTCGCGTCGCGATTTCCTCACGCACGGATTCGCCAAGGTTCCTTTCCTCGCACCCGAAGACACGAAGAACGCGATCGCCGGAGAAATCGAGACGCTCATCGCCACTCACGGCGTGCGGCGCGAAATGAGCTTCAAGGAGACCGGGGGCACGCCCCGGCTGATGCGCAATGTCCGCCATCGGGAAATAAGCGAGCACGGATCCGTCATCCCGGCGGTGTACCGATCCACCGATTTCCGGGAGGCGTTGAGCAGAATCGCGGGCGAGCCGGTGTTCGAGTGCCCGTACGAACCCGAGCAGTACGTCATCACCGAACTGCGGCAGTCCGGTGACACCCACGGGTGGCACTGGGACGACTACAGCTTCGCGGTCGTCTGGGTCGTGGCCTGTCCGCCCGTGGAGCACGGCGGATTCGTCCAGTGCGTGCCCCGCACCCACTGGAACAAGGACGACCCGCAACTCCACCGGCAGTTCATCGAGCAGCCCATCCACTCCTTCGCACTGCGCCCCGGAGACCTGTACGTGTTGCGCACCGACACCACACTGCACCGCGTCTACCCGCTGACCCAGGGCCGACGGCTGATCATCAACATGGGGTACGCGTCCCGGGCCGATCTGTGCCGGACGATCAGCCACGAGACCATGGACAGCCTCTGGAAGGCGCCCGAAGGACAGACCGCGTGACGGCAGTCAAGGGGGCCCGGCCGGACGCGTCCCGGCCGCCTCGACTACGGCGCCGGATCGGCACCTCAGGGCTCGTCGTCCACTACGTCACCTCGGTGATGGGCGCCGGCGTGCTACTCATCCCCGCTCTCGCCTGGAGCGCCGCGGGCCCGCTGTCCCTCGTCGCCTGGGGCTTTCTGATCCTCTACAGCTACCCCTTCGCGCTGATCTTCGCGAAGCTCTCCGTACGCCACCCCACCAGCAAAGGCGTCGCCCAGTTCGTGGAGGCGGCCTTCGGTCCCCGCGCGGGCCGCGTCGCCGCCGTCTTCCTCCTCATCACTCTGCTCGCCGGCAACCCCGTACTGGGCCTCGCGGCCGGCCGGTACCTGCTGGCGGCGGTGGACCCCGCCGCGTCCAACCGGATGGCCCTGCTCGCGGGCGCCGCGGTCATCGCCTGCTGCGTCGCGGTCAACCTGCTGGGCATCAGGGTGAGCACGCGGCTCCAACTGGTGGTGCTGGGTGCCGTGACCCTGCTGCTCGTCGTGGTGATATGCCTGGCCCTCCCCCAGGGTGAGTTCACCCGCCTCGCGCCGTTCGCGCCGCACGGCTGGGGCTCGCTCGGCACCGCTCTGCTCATCTGCTTCTTCGGGTTCATCGGATGGGAGAACGCCGCCCCCGTGGCAGAGGAGGTCATCGACCCGGCGCGCAGCTTCCCGCGCGGCATCCTCGTCGCCGTCAGCTGCGTCGGTCTCCTCTATTTCGCCATGGCGCTCACCGTCGCCGTGGCCCTTCCCGACACCGGCGGCGACCGCTCGGACCTGATGGCGTTCGTGCAGCTCCTCCAAGCCGCCACCGGCGCCGGCCCCGGCCTGCGCCACGTCGGATGCCTCATCGCCGGAGTGCTGCTGTTCCTGACGATGAACGCCTGGTGTCTCGGCACCTCACGGGTCGTCTTCGCGCTCGCCCGGGACGGCCTCCTGCCGGCCGGCCTCAGCCGGCTCTCCGCCCACCAGGGCGTCCCGGCGCGCGCCGTCCTCGCGCTGGTACCCGGCTACGCCGTGCCGGTGGTGCTCCTGCTGCTCGCCGACGCCGGCGAGGCGACCCTGATCAAGGCGTCGTCGGCGACGTATCTGCTCATCTTCCTCATGGCCTTCTTCGCCGCGACGCGGCTGCTGCCACGCGGCGGTGTCGCCCGGCTGAACGTGACCCTCATCGTGGCCACCCTCGCCATGTTGCCGTTCTTCGGGTTCAGCCTCGCCGTCGCCCTGGCGATGCTGCTCGTCGCGCTCGCCGTCGAAAGCCTGATGCGCACGCCGTCCGGCCCATCCGCAGAGAGAGGGACACGCACATGACCGTCGCGCGACATCTCCTACGTATGCAGGATCTCTCCGCCGGGGAGATGCGCTCGCTCCTCGACCTCGCCGAGGCGATGAAGCGAGGGGAGGACACGGGCGCCCCGCTGGCCGGACGCTGCGTCGGACTCCTCTTCAACGTGCCTTCGACCCGGACGAGGGTCTCCTTCCAGGTCGCCGCCGCCCAGCTCGGCGCCGACAGTTTTCCGTACGGGGTGGAGGAACTGCGCCTGGCCAACCGGGAGTCCGTCGAGGACACCATCGGCGTACTGAACCGCTACCTCGACGCGCTCGTGGTGCGCTGGTACGACATGAACGAGCCCGGCGCGGGACACGAGCGCCTGCGCACGATGGCCGGCCTCGCGACGATTCCCGTCATCAACGCCCTGGACGACGAGGAACACCCCTGCCAGGTCCTCGCCGACCTGCTGACCCTGCGGGAGCTGTTCGGAGCGGAGGCACCGGCCCGGCGGGTCGTGTACGTCTGGTCCTACTCCCCCCGGCAGAAGACGCCGGGGGTCCTGCACTCCTCCCTGATGGCCGCGGCGCTGCTGGGACACCGCGTGACCGTCGCGCACCCACCCGGCTTCGCGCCCGCCGAGCGGGTGACCCGGTCCGCCCGCGCCATCGCCGCCCGTACCGGCGCCGACATCACGCTGACCGAGGACCTCGAAGAGGCCGTCCGGGGCGCGGCGGCCGTCTACACGCTGAGCTGGAAGTCACCGACCCTCACCGGCCAGGACGAACTCCGGGCCAGGACCCGCCTCGCCGACCGGTGGCGCGTCACCGCCCCGCTGATGGAACGGGCGGGGCGCGAGGCGGTGTTCCTCGACTGCATGCCCACCACGCGGGGCGAGGAGGTGGACGCCGAGGTCAAGGACGGTCCGAGGTCCAGGATCTTCCAGCAGGCCGAGAACCGGCTGCACACGCAGAAGGCCCTGCTCACCCAGTTGTTCGACGGCACGCTCACGGGAGACCGGCGATGACCGCCGGGCGGACGGCCGGGCGCGTGGCCCTGGTCACCGGGGGCGGCGGCGGAATCGGCTCGGCCGTCGCCCGGCGGCTGGCGGAGGAAGGCGCGGCCGTGGCCGTCGTCGACCGGGACGCCACGGCCGAGGCGGTGTCCGCGGGGATCCGCGCGACGGGCGGGCACGCCGCCCCGTTCCTGTGCGACCTCTCGGACGAGAGCGCCGTCACGGACATGGTGAAGGAGGTCACGGGCACCCTGGGCGACATCACCGATGTGTGCTGCGTCGCCGGCAGCATTCGGCGCGGCACCGTCACCGACCTGTCCCTCGACTCCTGGCGCGGCACGCTGGCGGACAACGTGGACTCCGTGTTCCTGGTCTGCCGCGCCGTCATTCCCCGTATGGAACAGGCCGGGCGCGGCCGTATCGTCACCGTCGCCTCCGGCTGGGGCCTGCGCGCGGGCGAGAAGGCCGCCGCGTACTGCACGGCCAAGGCCGGTGTCGTCATGCTGACCCAGGCCATGGCCCTGGACCACAGCCCCGCGGGGATCCGGGTCAACTGCGTCGCCCCCGGAGACACCCGCACCCCCATGCTCGCCCGCGAGGCACAGCAACTCGGCCAATCCGAGGCGGACTTCCTCGCGGAGGCCGCCGACCGGCCCCTGGGCAGGATCGGCACCCCCGAGGACATCGCCGCCGCCGTCGCCTTCCTGGCGGGCCCGGAGGCGGACTTCATCACCGGCACGGTACTCACGGTCGACGGCGGGGGCACCGTCTGAGCCGACCGAGGGGCGGCGGGGACGACGTGCGCGGGCAGACTCCGATGTCGCCGGAGTCTGCCCGCCCGGTACTCGTCCGGCGCCGCGCGCGCTACGCGGCCGGACGGCGCGCGGGGCGCGCCAGGGTGTAGCCGGCGATGCCCGCGAGCGCGCCGAGCACGCCTCCGGCGACCGTCCACAGCCAGCGGTTCGACCACCGGCCGGAGGACCAGCCGTCCTCCGGCTCGACGCCCGAGGCGGCGAGCTGCGCGCCCTCGGCCGAGGCGCCGCCGCCCGCCTGCGAGACGGTGGTGCGGCCGGGCGTCAACGGTACGGCGAGCTTGCCGTCGACCGCGTGGGCGCCGCCCTGGTCGGGGGTCTCGGCCTTGATCTCGGCCCGTACCGGCAGCCCGAGGTCCTTCTCGTCGGCGTTCCGGACGGTGAGCCGTACGTAGTAGCTGCCGGGCAGCGGATCGTTGGACCACGGCTCGGCCCACGCCCGTACGGTACGGAGCACGCAGCGCAGCTCGACCGTGTCCGCGGCGGCCGCGAGCGCCTTCGTCTGGGCGCCGTACATGCACGGCTGGCGGCGGCGCAGACCGTCGTAGACGTCCACCTGCCAGGTGGCCGCGCCCTTCCGCGCGGCGGCGGACTCGGGGAGCGTGACCTTGGCGGTGACGGTGGCGCGCTGGCCGGTGTCCACGGGGAAGACCCAGTAGAGGTAGTCACCCGAGGAGCCGTCCGCCGTCGCCGTCTGTCCCGGGCGGAAGGCGGTGGCCGTACGGAACGACGTACCGGCCTCGGTGGGTGCCTGCCCGCCCTCGGAGTCGTCGGAGTCGGTGGCCTCGGCGGAGGGCGTGGGGCTGTCCTCGGCGACGGCGGCGCCCGCCGTGCCGAGGAGCAGCGTGCCCGCGAGCACGGACCCGGCGACCACGGACCGTACGGCCTTGGCGTGTGTGAACAGACCGGCGATACGCATCAGTTGCTCCAGACGATACGAAGGCGCGAGATCCAGCCCCAGAGCAGTCCGGCGAGCAGACCGGTGAGCGCCAGGACTCCGAGCAGCCACCAGCCGTGGCCGAGGCCGAAGGAGGCGACGTCGGACGCGGCGTCGGGCGCGTCGACGAGGTCGACGGTCAGCTCGACGGGCAGGCCCGGGGTGGTCTTGACGGAGGCGGGCGCGGAGAACGCGTTGCTGACCTGGAGGCAGACCGCCTCGGCGGCCGGCTTCTCGTCGTCGGCGTCGTCGTCGGTCTCAGGCTTCGGGTAGCGCAGCCCGGCCGAGATCACGTCCGTACGTCCGTCGCCCGCTTCCGAGCCGCGGACGATCTCCCGGCCGTGGACGGTGACCGCGCGCAGCAGCACGCCGTAGTCCTGGTTGACGGCGCGGTCGGCGGCGATGCTCACCGAGGCGCGCAGCTCCTGGCCGGGGAGGACGTCCACCCGGTACCAGCGGTGCTCGGAGAACGTCTCGCGGTCGCTGTAGAGGCCGGGCTTGATCGTCGGGGCGTCGGCGCAGCGCGCGGCGCCCTCGGTCTCGACGGGTGTGACGACCGGGTCGGCGGCGCGGTCGACCAACTGCGTGACGCGGCGCGAGAGTTCGTCGGTGTGCTGGACGGAAGTGAAGGTGCCGCCGGTGGCCTCGGCGATGCAGGTGAGCTGGCGGCGGGTCTTGTCGTCGGGGACCAGCCCCAGGGTGTCGATGGTGAGGTGGATGCCCTTTGCGGCGATCTCGCGCGCGACCTCGCAGGGGTCGAGCGGCGCGCAGGTGTCCTCGCCGTCGGTGATCAGAACGATACGGCGGGTGGCCTCGTCGTCCCCTTCGAGGTCCTGGGCGGCGCCGAGGAGGGCCGGGCCGATGGGCGTCCAGCCGGTGGGGGCGAGGGTGGCGACCGCGGTCTTCGCCTCCGTACGGTCCAGCGGCCCCACGGGGTAGAGCTGCTCGGTGTCCTTGCAGCCGACCTTGGTGTCCTTCCCGGGGTAGTTGGCGCCGAGCGTCCGGATGCCCAGCTCCACCTCCTGCGGAACGGCGTCGAGCACCTCGTTGAACGCTTGTTTCGCAGCCGCCATCCGGGACTGGCCGTCGATGTCACGGGTCCGCATCGAGCCGCTGACGTCGAGGACGAGATCGACCTTCGGCGCCGGCTGGCCGGTGGGTTCATCGGCGGCGGCAGCGGCGGGAGGAAAGAGTCCTACGGCCAGGGTGGCCACCAGACCGCACACGGCGGCTGCCGACCGTTTACTTATGATCATCGCCGGATGATAGTGATAGTGCACCCGGGGGGACAAACGGAAACTGACGGACCGTCAGCCGTTTTCCGGGAGATGACGGACCGGTGTCTCTCGGGCCACGGGGTATACCCCTCAGGGTGATTTCGTGCATGGGAGCGCTCCCAGTGATTGGATGGCCGAAGCCCGTGCCCTGCGCACCGATCAGGCCGGGTTCAGGCTGACTGGAGGTCGCACGATGGTGACGAAGGCACGCACGGGCCAGCCCACCCTGGAGGAGGTCGCCGCGCTCGCCGGCGTCGGCCGGGGCACGGTCTCCCGCGTCATCAACAACTCACCCCGCGTGAAGGACACCACCCGGCACCTCGTCGAGCAGGCGATCGCCCAGCTGGGCTACATACCCAACCGCGCCGCCCGCGCGCTCGCGGGCAGCCGTACGGACGCGGTCGCGCTGGTCATACCGGAGACGGAGAAGCGGTTCTTCGCCGAGCCGTACTTCTCCGACATCGTGCACGGCGTGGGCGACGGACTGGCCGACACCGATCTCCAGCTGCTGCTCACGCTCGTCCGCACCGAGAGCGAGCGGCAGCGCTTCCTCCAGTACGCGCGGGCCCGCCGGATCGACGGCGTCCTGCTGGTCTCCGTGCACGGCGACGACCCGCTGCCCGACCTCCTCGCGGAGATGGAGATGCCGACGGTCCTGAGCGGCCGGCGCTCCGGCGAGGAGTCCGTGTCGTACGTCGACTCGGACAACGTGGGCGGCGCCCGCGCCGCCGTGCGCCACCTCTGGGAGTCCGGACGGCGCGCGATCGGCACGATCACCGGGCCGTTGGACATGTACGTGGCACAGTGCCGGCTCCGGGGGTACGAGGAGGCCGTACGGGACACGTCGGGCGGCGGCCCCGGTCCCACGTGGATCGCGCACGGCGACTTCACGGAGGAGAGCGGACGCCGCGCGATGACCGAGCTGCTGGCCAGGAACCCCGGCATCGACGCGGTCTTCGCGGCCTCCGACGTGATGGCGGTGGGCGCCCTGCACGCGCTGCGCGCGGTGGGCCGCAGAGTCCCCGAGGACGTGGCCGTGGTGGGGTTCGACGACTCCCCCATCGCCCGCCACACCGACCCCCAACTGACCTCCGTACGGCAGCCGGTGGAGGAGATGGGCCGCACGATGGCCCGGGTGCTGCTGGAGATGATCAACGACTCCTCGGCCGCCTGGCAGCACGTGGTGCTCCGCACCGAACTGGTGCGGCGGACCTCGGGGTGACCCGCCGGGCGGCGGCACCCCGGCAATCCGCCGCCCCGCGCACCGGCCGGCAGCGGCCAGGACCCAACCCCGCGTCCCAGCAACGGTCTTGACAACGGCCGACGCCTCGACAAGGCTCATGGGAGCGCTCCCAAACTGGAAGAGGCGGTTCCTTCCATCGCCGCCCCGCTCGGACTGCCGTAACCCGGCGCGGGGGCGCGTCCCTGCCCACCAGGCGGGGCCCGGCGCCGTTCCGTCCCGCATCCGTGGGGGACGCGGAACGGAACGGCGCCCGACGGGCCGGCGCGAGCCGTACCGGGAGGGCGCGCCTCGGTACGCCCGCGGCGATGTCAGGCGCCTATGCCTTCCCGACCGCTCGCGAACCCGACGAACGTGCCCCGTCCCGCCGCTCAGGCATGACGTATCCGCCGTACCAGAAGAGGCTGACGGCCTCCAACTCGATCAACGCAAAGTTCTGGAAGAACGCGGGCAGTCGCGCCAGATCGACCTCGTCCTGCAACACGGTCAGCGCGCCACCGGTGTTCAGTTCCTCGTCCGCAGCGCCGGTGAACGCCGACTTCGCAGGCCGCCGCCCCTGCTCGATCGACGCCACCTGCTCGTACGAGTACCCGACCGCGTCCGCGAGTTCCTGCTGTGTCAGCCCCGCCCGCCCGCGGAAGAGCTTGACCAACTTGCCGTAGCCGACCCGGATGCCGGGCCGGTCGTCGGCCTGCGGTCGTTGCTTCTTCTGGCGGCTGCCGTTGCTCCTCATGCGCCCTCACACCCCAACGTATCGATGTGCGAATGGTGTTCACGTTCCCAACGTGGGACACCGGGCCGGGTCACGCCCCGCGACCCGTACAACGGCGCACCCGCCCCGTACACCTCGTACAGGTACGTGCGTCCGCCCCGTCACGCTATCCGCGTGACGGGACAATCACCGTAGGGAGTCGTGAACTCGCCAACCGCCCTCGACCTGGGCCGAGATGTGTCAGGCCGCTCGGCTGCGTGCTGGTCCCGCACACACGGGACACGGCTCACTCGGCTGGTTCCGCACCGCCAGCTTTCTGGCGCCGCATACGCGACGCCAGACTTCTTCCCAGGAGGAAAATTCCCTTTCCCATGCACCGCCCGACCGAAGGTAGGCGAAGAGGTCCGCCGACAGTCCGGGAAACACGCCCGTCGCACTGCGCTCCGGGACAGAAAATATCCTGATCCGACACTGCACCGACCGGCTGCGTGCCAATCCGATCGGTCCGGCTCCGCACGACTCTGCACTTGGGAAAAAATCGATGCCAATACGTGGTGTGGCCCGGAGCGCACCCATGCCGCTCCGTCCCGAGAGAGGATCCGACGGAGGAATAGTTAGAGCTTGACGGCCTTGCTGAATTCCACGAACTCTGCCCAGGCAGTGGGCGGAACATAGAGCGTTCCCAGGTTCCGGCCCTTCGTGTCCCGGACCTTGACCACGGTAGGGTCGTTATCCGCGATTTCCACGCAAGAATCACTCTTCGTGTACGTGCTCGTGCGCCAGTTCGGAATTTCCGCCATGAATTTCCCTCTCTAAACGGATTTCATCTGCTCAAAGTGGTGGCTGGCGTTCACGATCAGGTCTCTCGCGGCCTTTCCGTACACCGCTGATCGCTTCAGGGTGGCGAAAGCCTTCCCGTATAGCTCGATCTCCCGAGGTTGAGTCACGGAGAACTCGGCAGAGTAGGTCTCGACGAGGACAAGCTTGTCGTCGAACATGGAAAAGGAGTTGCCGGGCCAGATGCTCAGTGGAGCGGACCGAGGGATGAAGCCCAGGCTGAGCCGTGGTAGCCCTATGACCGCTAGCAGGCGGTCCAGCTGTCCTCTCATCACCTCCGGACCGCCGAAGTTGGAGTACAGGGCCTGCTCGGCGAGCAGGACGTTGAAAATGCGGTTGCCCTGGGTCAGGTACCTCTGTCGTTCGAGCCGCTTGGCCGTGGCCACTTCGGCATCGTCGGGGATCTCGAAGAACTCGATGACCTGCTTGAACGTCTCCGCGGCGTACTCCGCGGTCTGGAGAGTCCCCCAGATGAGGGTGGGGTGCCAGATCCGGAAGACCTTGGTCTTGGAGTAGACCGGCAGAGCCTTGGCCTGGCGCTTCTCAGCACCGTCCTGGAACTGTCGGCGCCACTCCAGCCACAGTTCGTCGATGTGACGGACCGTGGCAATCAGGTCGGCAACCTGCTCCTGTGCGTTCGTCCTCTCACACCAGGTGCGTATGTCAGCTTCGCTGGCAGCCTGCTTGCCGTTCTCGATTCGGGAGACCTTCGACTCCTGCCACCCGGTGGCAGCAGCGAATGCCCGGCCGCTGGAGAACCCCGCATTCTTGCGGAATCCCCTCAACCGGGCACCCAACGCTGCCCGGGCTTCCTGTGCTTGGTTGCTCACTGGTGGGTCAGGGCTTGTACTCGGTGTGCTGGATGGCGGAGGCCCAGAGCAGGTCCCGGACTCGGATGCACTCGGCCACGATCTTGGGATCTTCGATCAGCTCCGACCCGAGGACGCGCCCTACCTCGTCGAAGTGGCCCACGGCCAGGAGGCAGTCATCGAAGAGCCACCAGTCGTTGCCGGATACGGGAAAGGTGATCCCGCCCGGGAGCTGCTGTCGCGGGAACCACCTGATGTCCTCGCCGGCCGCCAGGTTGAGGTGAGTGAGCGAGTTCTCCCACCCCACGTACTGAGAGTGCGGCTCAGTGACCACGCGGACCCGCCGCACCGTCTTGCCCTCGCCGGTCACCCGCTTCATGAGCGTCATCCACGGGTCGAGCCACGCGTAATCGTCAGGCTCGCCCCTCTGCCACCGGGCGTACGGCGTGTCCTCGACAGGCGACCCGTAGTCGTCCCTCAGCTCAAGATGGAAGGCACTGCGCTCGAAGCTGTTGAACAGCTCGTCACGCTGGGCGCTGGTGATCAGGTCCACTGTTCTCCTCCAGTAGGGCCGTGATCGAGGACATTGGTACCTCGATGCAGTCCTCATAGTCGGGCAAGCGCATCTGGCTCAGGGCCTCGGCGTCACGCATCTCCGGACCCTGCACGATGCACGTACCCTGTTCCGTGACGAGCATGATCGGAGCCTCGAACCTCTTGATCTCGCCGGACGGCAAGCCGTCTTTGGTCAGGTGCTCGAAGAGCTCGATCGGAACCTCGACGACCGTGTGGCCGACGGGGACATTGAGCTGCATGAGCAGATCGTTCGCCAGAACCTTCCACCCCTGGACGACATAGCTGCCCTGGTCGCTGGCGTACAGAGTGGGGCTGTCTCCGGGAGTGGAGTTCTTACCAAGGAACCTTAACTTCATGGTCGTTCTCCCGTCCGCTGCCTTGCTTAGGTTTGCCCGACGCATCGATGGTCGACCTCCTGTCCAGCTGAGGTCAATCGCCTTCCTGCAAACTGGCGCAATCTCCTTGGAGGGTGGGGAAGCACAGTTCTACGTTCGTCTTCGCATCCACGTGAGACGGCGAGAACTGGCGAGGAGCCACCGATGGCTGACGGCAGCATGGACACCAAGGGCTCGAAGAGCCTAGGGCTGGCGCACTTCGATCACCCGCTGCTCGGCCACCAGGTCGTTGACCACGGCCACGACGACGTGATTGGCGTCCTGCGGGCCTTCGCGCCGGCCGTGGACAAGGCAACCCTCGTTCCTTTCGTCCCGAAGGGGGACCCGGTGGCGTGGCTTGCTCCCCTCGGCGGTGGGGTGGCGTGGACCACGCACCCCGACGAGATCGAGGCGGTGTAAGGGGTGCCAACTTGCCCGAGGCCGGGAACGTCAGACGAGCGGCGCCCGCGCAAAGCCTCGCGACACCCCGATCCGCCTGGATGTTCGGCGGCCCATCACAGCCCTGGCATTCCTGGGGATCGGTGTCCCCGCCGCCACGATCAGCGGCCTCTCGGAAGCACACGGCGCTCCTCAGTCGGCTATCGCCTTCGACACGGAGGATGCTGCGCCCCTCAGTCCCCGTCCGCCTGCCCAGCCTGGCACGGTCGGCAGCCGGACGGGTCAGCAAGTGCACCACCCACCCATGAGATGGAGGAACACCATGATCAAGTCGGATGACCAGATCGCCATCCTGAGCGTACTCAAGGAATTGGTCTCGGCGGTCGCCCAGGACTCGCCGACCGTCGTCGCCACCGTGGCCGCGAACGTCCAGCGCGCCCACGAGGACGAGAACAGCTGCATGATGGGCGGCTGGACCTCCTGACCACTCCTCAAGCGCTCAAGCGCTGACACGGTTTCCCCTCAGTGGGCCCGGAGCAGTCCGGTTCCGGGCCCACGCCTGGATGCAAAGAAGGAGCGATCCTCGTGCACTTCATGAACATCGGCCACATCTACGAGAGCATGGCTCGGCTCGTCCACGCGCACACGGGCGAGTACCCCACCACCGAGGGCATGTCCGGGGCCTATCGCGCAGCCATCTCCAACCCGACCATGCGTCCCATGGCAGCCGCCCCCGCAGGTCTCGACATCACGTACGAGGGCGGGGCCTGGGCGGAGTTCTGCACCGCCAACCGCATCTTCGAGCACATCTTCAAGGGGGCCGGCCCCACAGACGGGCCGGCCCGTGAAGCGTGGGACGACAACGTCGCCGAAGCCCTCGCGCTGATCCAGGAGATCGACCCCGGTCTCCACCTGATGGTCGACCTCCTCGTCACGGACCTCGTCATCCTCAACAGCGGGGCGGACGGTGGCGGCTCTGCCTCACGGCTCCCAGGCGTCGTGATCATGAGCCCTGGCGAGAAGTGGGGTGTCCTCGACTACGCCATGTGTCTCGTCCACGAGGCGATGCACCTGAACCTCTTCGTGGGCGACATGGTCTACGGGACCTTCACCCTGTCCTCGCGTGAACTCGATGCGGACCAGTACCGCGCCCTGTCGGCGGTGAAGATCGGCCGGCGTCGGCCACTCGACAAGGCGTTCCACGCCGCCATCGTGACCGTGCCCCTGATGTTCATGGAACATCACCAGGGCAGGACGACCCTCGTTGACCTCTACACGGCCTCGCTCCGGGACGCGTGCGTGGACCTGAATCGGCAGCGCGAGCACTTCACCGCGTACGGGCGGATGTTGCTCGACGAGCTGTGCGCCTTCGGCGAGAGCATCGACTTCGAGGTGGTAGCCCGCGCGATCTCCAGTCCGGAGTACGCGGGCTACCTGCCGATCACTGCCTGACGGTCTACGGCTCGAACAGGATTCCCGCTTCGCGGGCAAGGCTCAGAGCCAGCTCCATCGCCCCTGGGCCTTGCACCGTCGCCCCCTTGAGACTGGCGCCGCCGCCTACGTCGATGAGGGTGCAATTCTCGAAGCGGACGACGCCCATTTTTGCGTTTGCGAACTGCGCTCCGGTGAGGTCGCAGTTTTCGAAGCGCACGTTGTGCATTTCGGCTGCCTGAAAGTCAGCTCCGATCATTTTGCAATCGCTAAATACGACGCTGTAGAGCTTCATATGCCGGTACATTGCAGGGCTGATTTGACACCCTTCGATGCGCACGTCACGGAATGTTCCAGACTTCCATGATGCCCCGGTGATGCGGCTGCCGGTGACGTGACAGCGGATGAGCGAGACGTCCTGCGTGACCAGTTGAGCAAAGTCGCAGGTCTCGAACCGCGAGTCGCTGAACTGGGTTTGCCGCAGGTCAGTGCCAGTGAAGCGCACGTTTTCGAAGCTGCATCCCTCGGCTTCGAGGGCTTCGACCGAGAGACCGACGAAGCTGGTCCCGTCGTACCTCACCCCCCTGATGACTGCATCGTGTTCGAATTTGTCACGGGGCATCTCCGCCAATCGTGGATTCGCCGAAAGCTTGGGCGCTGCGGGGTTCTTGACTCTCGCCTTCCTCGCACCCTTTTGAGCGATCTGAGCCATGCGATTAATCCATTCTCGGGGTTCCTGAGACGCAGCACAGTCTAAGGGAAAAGGCTGTCCACTATCGCCAGTCGATCCACTTCGGAGTGAATCTGAATCCGACATTCGGAGAGGACGCCTTGCGCCGTTTCCCTCCCGCTCCCCGTCAGGTACCGGTGCCCGGCGGACCGGCCGGTCAGGCGGCGGACCCGAGCCGGCGCCGCCCCGTACGCGCACCGTCGTGGTGGATCGGCGTACGGACGCCCGTCAGGGGGGTGCCTGTGCCGCCTCGGCGGGTGGCGACGATTTCCGCCGCGATGGAGAGGGCGGTCTCCTCGGGGGTACGGGCGCCGAGGTCCAGGCCGATCGGCGAGTGCAGCGCGGCGAGTTCGGCGGGGGTGAGGCCGGCCTCGCGCAGGCGCCGGTCGCGGTCGGCGTGGGTCCGCCGTGACCCCATCGCGCCGACGAAGGCGACGGGCAGTCTCAACGCCAGCTCCAGCAGCGGCACATCGAACTTCGCGTCGTGCGTGAGCACGCAGAGCACCGTACGGGCGTCGACGGCGGTCCGGGCGAGGTAGCGGTGCGGCCAGTCCACCACGACCTCGTCGGCGGCTGGGAACCGGTCGCGTGTGGCGAAGACGGGCCGCGCGTCGCAGACCGTCACGTGGTAGCCGAGGAACTTCCCCGCTCCGGCCAGCGCGGCGGCGAAGTCGACCGCGCCGAAGACGATCATGCGCGGGGGGCGGGTGCTCGTCTCGACCAGCAGTGTCAGGGGCCGCCCGCAGCGCGCGCCCCGCTCGCCGATCAGGACCTGGCCCGTGGCGCCGGTGTCCAGCAGGGCGCGTGCCTCGTCCGCCGCCGTACGGTCCAGTTCCGGACTGCCGCCGAGGCCGCCCTCGTACGAGCCGTCGGGGCGTACGAGCAGGGCGCGGCCGAGGAGTCCGGCCGGTCCTTCGGTGATCCGCGCGAGCGCCGCGGGCTCCCCGCGCGCGGCGGCGCCGAGGGCCGCCACGAGCACCGCCCCGGCGGGGGTGCGGGGCCGGAGCGGGGTGATGAGGACGTCGATGACACCGCCGCAGGTGAGTCCGGCGGCGAACGCGTCGTCGTCGCTGTATCCGAAGCGCTCCAGGGCCGTGTTCCCGTCGCGGAGCGCCTGCCGGCACAGCTCGTACACGGCGGCCTCCACACAGCCGCCGGAGACCGAGCCGATCACCGCGCCCTCGCCGTCGACGGCGAGGGCGGCGCCCGGCTGCCGGGGCGCGCTGCCGCTGACGGCCACGACGGTGGCGATGGCGATGTCGCGGCCCTCCCCGGCCCAGCGGTGCAGCTCTTCGGCGATGTCCAGCATGTCGGTCGGTCTCCTCGGGGCGGGACGGGTGCCGGTTGTCAGGTGCCGGTGAGGTGTTCCGGGCGTACGGGCGTCCGGTTCAGCTCCAGGCCCGTCGCCGCGCGGATCGCCGCGAGGACCGCCGGGGTGGACGAGAGGGTCGGCGCCTCGCCGACGCCGCGCAGCCCGTACGGCGCGTGGTCGTCGGCCAGTTCCAGGATGTCGACGGGCATGGTCGGCGTGTCGAGGATCGTCGGGATCAGATAGTCGGTGAAGGACGGATTGCGCACCTTCGCCGTGACGGGGTCCACGATGATCTCCTCCATCACCGCGACACCCAGCCCCTGCGTGGAGCCGCCGTGGATCTGGCCGAGGACGGAGAGCGGGTTGAGCGCCTTGCCGACGTCCTGCGCGACGGCCAGTTCGACCACCTTGACCAGCCCCAGCTCCGTGTCGACCTCCACGACCGCGCGGTGCGCGGCGAACGAGTACTGGACATGGCCGTTCCCCTGTCCGGTACGGAGGTCGAACGCCTCGGTCGGGCGGTGCCGCCACTCCCGTTCCACCTCGACCGCCTCGTCCTCCAGGACGTCCACCAGAGCGGCCAGCACCTCGCCGCCGTCGGTGACGACCTTGCCGTCCTCCAGCAGCAGTTCGGCCGTGGCCCAGGCCGGGTGGTACGTGCCGAACTTGCGCCGGCCGATCTCCAGGACCCGCTCCCTGACGTGCTCGCAGGAGTTCTTGACGGCGCCGCCGGTGACATAGGTCTGCCGGGAGGCGGAGGTGGAGCCCGCCGAACCGACCCGGGTGTCCGCCGGGACGATGGTGACCTGGGTGACGCCGAGTTCGGTACGGGCGATCTGCGCGTGGACGGTGACCCCGCCCTGGCCGACCTCGGCCATCGCGGTGTGCACGACGGCGACGGCCACCCCGCCCACCACTTCGAGCCGTACCCGTGCCGTGGAGTAGTCGTCGAAGCCCTCGGAGAAACCGACGTTCTTGATGCCGACCGCGTAGCCGACGCCGCGGACCACGCCCTCGCCGTGCGTGGTGTTGGAGAGGCCGCCGGGCAGCGCCCGTACGTCCGCCTCCTCGCCCGCCACCAGCCACTGCCGCTCGGGCGGGAGGGGCCGGGCCTTGACGCGGCGCAGCAGTTCGGCGACGGGCGCCGGGGAGTCGACGCGCTGGCCGGTCGGCAGCAGGGTGCCCTGCTCCATGGCGTTGATCCGGCGGAACTCCACCGGGTCCATGCCGAGCGCGGCGGCCACCTTGTCCATCTGGGCCTCGTACGCGAAGCACGCCTGGACGGCGCCGAAGCCGCGCATCGCGCCGCAGGGCGGGTTGTTGGTGTAGAGGGCGAGGGCCTCGATGTCGACGTCCTCCACGGCGTACGGTCCCGCCGAGAGGGAGGCCGCGTTGCCGACGACGGCCGGGGAGGACGAGGCGTAGGCGCCGCCGTCGAGGACGATCCGGCACTTCATGTGGGTGAGCTTGCCGTCGCGCGTCGCGCCGTGCTCGTAGTGGAGCCTGGCCGGATGGCGGTGGACATGGCCGAAGAAGGACTCGAAGCGGTTGTAGACGATTTTGACCGGCCTGCCGGTGCGCAGCGCGAGCAGACAGGCGTGGATCTGCATGGAGATGTCCTCGCGGCCGCCGAAGGCCCCGCCGACGCCGGAGAGCGTCATCCGGACCTTCTCCTCGGGGAGGCCGAGGACGGGCGCCATCTGGGCGAGGTCGGCGTGCAGCCACTGGGTGGCGACGTAGAGGTCGACGCCGCCGTCCTCGGCGGGCACGGCGAGGCCGGACTCGGGTCCGAGGAACGCCTGGTCCTGCATGCCGAAGACGTAGTCGCCGGTGATGATCACATCGGCGCGCTCGGCGGCCCGGGCGGCGTCGCCGCGGATCACCGGCTGGCGGTGCAGCACATTGGGGTGCGGGACATGGCCCGCGTAGTGGTCGGTGCGGTGTTCGTGGACCAGCGGGGCGCCGGGGGCGGTCGCGGACGCCTCGTCGGTGACGACCGGCAGGTCCGCGTAGTCGATCCGGATCTTCGCGGCGGCGCGGCGGGCGGTCTCCGGGTGGTCGGCGGCGACGAGGGCGACCGGCTCGCCGTGGTGCCGGACCTTGC
This sequence comes from Streptomyces sp. NPDC056987, assembly GCF_042673865.1. Lineage (NCBI taxonomy): Bacteria > Bacillati > Actinomycetota > Actinomycetes > Kitasatosporales > Streptomycetaceae > Streptomyces > Streptomyces sp. NPDC056987. The sequence continues at coordinate 203,213 of NZ_JBHURV010000001.1, read as the reverse complement.
CGTGGGCGAGGACGGGGGTGTCCTTGATCTCCAGGCCGTAGTGGGTGACAGCGGCGGGGAGGTCCTCGTACGTCAGCACGGCATATACGCCGGGGGTGGCCAGTGCCTCGGCGGTGTCGATGGAGCGGATCTCGGCGTGGGCCACGGTGGAGCGCAGGGTGTGGCCCCAGAGCATGTCCTCGTGCCACAGGTCGGAGGCGTACGCGAACTCGCCGGTGACCTTGAGGGTGCCGTCGGGGCGGAGGGTCGACTCGCCTATGCCGCCGCGGGTGCCGGAGCCCTGGGTGAGACTGGTGGGGATGCCGGTGGTGGCCATGGCGGTCACACCGCCCTTTCCTGGCCGGCGGCCTGCCGGGCGGCCGCGAGGCGGACCGCGTCCAGGATCTTCTCGTAGCCCGTGCAGCGGCAGAGGTTGCCGGAGAGGGCCTCGCGGATGTCGCCGTCGCTCGGGGAGGGGTGGCGCTCCAGCATCTCGTCGGCGGCGACCAGCAGCCCGGGGGTGCAGAAGCCGCACTGGACGGCGCCGGCGTCGACGAACGCCCGCTGGATCGGGGCGAGTTCGTCGCCGTCGGCGGCCTCTTCGGCGGCCCTCCCGTGGGCGGCGGTGGTCCCGTCGAGGGTGGTGGTCCCGTCGCGCCCCGCGATCCCGTCTGCGGCGGCGGCGCGCCTTCTGGCGTGGTCGGCCAGGCCCTCGACGGTGAGGATGTCCCGCCCCTCGGCCTGCCCGGCCGCGACCAGGCAGGCGCACACCGGGACGCCGTCGAGCCGTACCGTACAAGAACCGCATTCGCCCTGTTCACAGGCGTTCTTGGCGCCCGGCAGACCCAGCCGCTCGCGCAGCACGTAGAGCAGGCTCTCGCCCTCCCAGACGTCGTCGGCCTCCTGCTCGCGCCCGTTGACCGTGAAATGGACACGCATGGTTACGCAGCTCCTTCGAGTCCGCCGGGCCCGTGGCCGGAGGCCCGGTACCGCTCCCAGGCCCAGCCGAGCTGGCGGCGGGCCATGATGCCGACCGCGCGCCGCCGGTACGAGGCGGTGCCGCGGACGTCGTCGATGGGGTTGCAGGCGGCCGCGGCGAGGTCCGCGAACTGCTTCACGATCGACGGTGTGATGACCTTTCCGCTGTCCCAGAAGCCGCCCTCGTCGAGCGCCGCGTTCAGGAACAGCTCGGCGTCGCGCGCCCTGACGGGGGTGGGGGCGGCGGAGCCGATGCCCGTGCCGACCGTACGGGTACGGGGGTGCAGCGCGAACCCGAAGGCGCAGACGGCGATGACCATCGCGTTGCGCGTGCCGACCTTGGAGTACTGCTGCGGCCCGTCCGCCTTCCTGATGTGGACGGCCCTGATGAGTTCGTCGGGCGCGAGCGCGTTGCGCTTCACACCGGTGTAGAACGCGTCGATCGGGATCCGCCGGGAGCCGCGTACGGACGCGACCTCCACCTCGGCGCCCGCGGCGAGCAGCGCCGGGTGCGCGTCGCCCGCCGGGGAGGCGGTGCCGAGGTTGCCGCCGACGCCGCCGCGGTTGCGGATCTGCGGGGAGGCGACGGTGTGCGAGGCGAGGGCGAGACCGGGCAGTTCGGCGCGCAGGTGCTCCATGATGCGGGTGTACGGGACGGACGCGCCCAGCGCTACCTCCGCCTCGCCGACCTCCCAGTCGCCCAGTTCGCGGATGCGGCTCAGGTCCAGGAGCCGGTCCGGCCGCCGGTGGTCGAAGTTGATCTCGACCATGATGTCCGTGCCGCCCGCGAGGGGCACGGCGGTGGGGTGCTCGGCCTTGGCGGCGAGCGCCTCCTCCCAGCTTCCGGGACGAAGGAAGTCCATGAGTGGCTCTCTTCTCGAACGGCTGGAGCGGCGCGCTTCCCGAACGGCTGGAGCGGCGCGTGGACGGCGGTCGGCCGCGGCGCGGCTGCCCACCAGTACACAAGCCGCCGACGCGCCCGGTGCAGTCACCGAAACCATGAAGGAGTTGGCTGGTCCGCCACTCAGTCTTGTAGATTCGAACGAATGATGGGGTTGCGGAAACCGAGAGGTCTTCCCATCGCAACGTAAGGCACTTCCGGTGGGGTGGCAGCTCCGCGCGAGCGGCCCCCCGGACGACGGACGATGAAAGAGATCGGCGGCGACACGATGCGGCTGCGCGCACTGCTGGAGACCGACGCGCTGGGGCTGCGGCTGCTCGGCGGCGAGGACGAGCTGGACCGGACCGTGCGCGGGGTGATGACCACCGACCTGCGGGACCCGAGCCGCTATCTCTCGGGCGGCGAGCTGGTCCTCAGCGGCCTCGCCTGGCGCCGGGGGGCCGAGGACTCGGAACCGTTCGTACGGATCCTCGCGGATGCCGGGGTCGCCGGGCTCGCGGCGGGCGAGGCGGAGCTGGGCGACATCCCCGCCGACCTGGTCGCGGCGTGCGCCCGCCACCGGCTGCCGCTCTTCGCGGTGCACGAGAAGGTCGCGTTCGCCACGATCACCGAGCACGTGGTCCGCCAGGTCTCCGGGGTGCGCGCCGGGGATCTGGCGGCCGTGGTCGACCGGCACCGCCGGCTGATGACCTCGGGTCCGGCGGGCGGTGGTCCCGAGGGGATACTCGACCTCCTCGACTCCGATCTCGACCTGCGGGCCTGGGTGCTCTCCCCCACCGGGCGGCAGATCGCGGGGTCCGGCGCGCCGCTGCCCGCGGCGCGGGCCGCCGCGCTCGCGGGCGACCATCTCTCTGCCGCGCGCGCGGGCCTGCGGAGCCCGTACCGTACGGCCGTCGACGGCACGGTGTACTCCCTCTTCCCGGTCCGTGCGCAGGGCGGTGACGCGGCCGGGGAGCGCGGGGCGGCGCTGGCCGGCTGGCTGCTGGCGGTCGAGGCGGACGCGGGCGACTGGCCGGAGGAGCGGCTCGACCTGCTCCAGGGCGTCACCCAGCTCATCGCGGTGGAGCGGGACCGGCGGGACGCGGCCCGTACGGTACGGCGCCGGCTCGCCCAGGAGGTCCTGGAGCTGGTCCAGGCGGGCGCGGCCCCCGCGGAGACGGCCGCCCGGCTGCGGGTGGCGGCCCCGGTCCTGCTGCCGGGGCTCGGCGGCGCCGTGCCGCACTGGCAGGTCGTCGTGGCGCGGATCGAGTGGGCGGCGGAGCCGGATCCCGCCGGAGGGGGCGGCGACGGCGCCCCGGTGGTGCGGGCGCTGCTGGAGGAGATCCTGGTGGGGGCGGCGGGACCGGCGGGATCGGCGGGGGCCGACTCGGGGGACCGGATCGCGGTAGCCCACATGGGTGATGAGGCGATCGCGCTGGTACCGCTGACGGCGGCGGAGGAGAGCCCGGGGACACCGGCGCCGGATCCCGTCCGGCCGACGGCGCCGGGGGCGGTTCCGGCCACTTCGGCGCCGGGGGCGGGGGCGGCTCCGGCCACGCTGTCGGGGGCGGCCTCGGCGCGGGAATCCGGGGCGGCTTCGGCGCGGGCGGCGGAGGCGGCGGGCGGTACGGGGCCGGCGGATCCCCGGCTGCACGCGGACGCGCTGCTGGCCGCCGTACGGGCGCCGCTCGCCGCGGGACTCGGGGACGACGGCCGGCTGACGCTCGGCGTGAGCGCCGCGGTGCACTCCGCCGAGGGGCTCAGGGGCGCCCTGGAGGAGGCCCGGCACGCCCGCCGTGTGGCGGCGGCCCGACCGGGCCGTGTCTGCGCGGCGGGCCACCACGAACTGGCCTCGCACGTCCTGCTGCTGCCGTTCGTCCCCGACGACGTACGCCGGGCGTTCACGGCGCGGCTGCTGGACCCGCTGCGCGACTACGACCGCCGCCACCGGGCCGAACTGATGGCCACGCTGGAGGCGTTCCTCGACTGCGACGGCTCCTGGACCCGCTGCGCGGCGCGACTGCATCTGCATGTGAACACGCTGCGGTACCGGGTGGGCCGGATCGAACAGCTGACGGGGCGCGACCTGTCGCGCCTGGAGGACAAGTTGGACTTCTTCCTGGCACTGCGCATGAGCTAGGTCTGCCGTTCGGACGGCCACGTCCGCGCCACTCGAACCGTCCCACGGACTGCCTCACGGACCCACCCCGCGGACCGCCGCGCGCGCTGTCGCGTCCCGTTGACCGCCGTCACCCGAACCGGCCACGGGGAGTTCGGCGGCACGGTCCCGCGGGAGCCACGCCGGGCCGCGGGCGGGCGGTGACCGGCGGCGGCCGCCCGACCTCGTCCCGGGGCGGGGCGATCACCCCAGGTGGCAGAGGTGACGGCCGTCGGCCCTGCCCCGTACGGCGGGATCGGAACCACGGTGGGCACCCGGGCCGCGCGCCCCCAATACCACCCCCGGCGCCCAAGTGATTGTGAATTTTTTCACCTGACCTATTGGCCCGGCGTGCTGATCCATGCTGAGATGCGTCCACACTCAACAGCACAATGGCGCGCTTGGGGAGGGCAATGTGGCGTATACCGCCATGTCCGGTTCCGGAACCACCGCTGGTGACGACCCGCTCCAGACCGCGGTATGGCGGCTGCGCTCACGCGGTTGCTGGACCGACGCGGCCGCGTTGCTGGCGCCGCACGCCAACTCCCCCGACCCGGCGCTCCAGCGGGCCTCGCTGCTCGTGGAGCGCTGCCTGTTCACCGGCGACGGCTGGCCGGAGGCCGAGGACGCGCTGCGCTCGGCGGAGGCCGCGGCCCGCGAGGACCGCGAGCGGGGCGCCGCGGCGTGCGAACGGGGGCATCTCGCCTACGCCTCGACCGTCCTCGGCGTCCGGGACCGCGCGGACGAGGCGCGCTCGGCCCTGGGACGGGCCGCGGCGCTGCTGGACCCGACCGCGCCGGGCCGCGCCCTGCTCGACTTCCGGCGCGGGCTGGTCGCCGAACACCTTTCGGACTCCCCTCAGTCGGCCCGCGCCGCGTACCGCAGGGCGCACGCCGCGGCGACGGCGCACGGCCAGACACTGCTGCTCTCCTTCACCTGGCGCCATCTCGCCGGACTGGCCCTGAGAGAAGGGGAGTTGGCCGAGGCGCGACACGGTTTCGGCGAATCCCTGCGGATCCGGGAGGAGTTGGGGTACCTGGTCGGTACGGCCCCGGCGCTGGCGGCGCTGGCGGACGCGGAACCCGAACCGGAGGCCTCCCGGCTGCGCGCCGAGGCGGCCCGGCTCTTCCGCCTCCTGGGCGGCGTCCCCACCTGGCTCGCGGAGCAGCTCACGCCGTCGCCCCCGGCGCCGGTGGCCTGACGGGGGCCGGGGGACTGGCGTAGCCGGGGGGGCTGGCGTAGCCGGGGGCTGACGTAGCCGGGGGCCGGCTACCGCGACGCGTCCCCGTGCCATGAGCCCCACAGCTTCGCGTACGCGCCGCCCTCGGCCACCAGCGCGTCGTGCGTGCCCAGTTCGGTGAGCCGGCCGTCGTCCATCACGGCCACCCGGTCCGCGTCGCGCGCCGTCTGGAGGCGGTGGGCGATGGCGATGACCGTACGGCCGTCGAGGACCGCCGCCAGTGCCCGTTCCGCGTGGCGCGCGGTCGCCGGGTCGAGCAGGGCGGTCGCCTCGTCGAGGATCAGCGTGTGCGGGTCGGCCAGCACCACGCGGGCCAGGGCCAGTTGCTGCGAGCGGGCGCCGTCCAGTTCGACCCCGCCCGCGCCCGCGCCCAGCACGGTGTCGAGGCCGTCCGGCAGCTCGTCGGCCCAGTCCGCGCCGACGGTGGCGAGGGCCGCGCGCAGCTCCGGGTCCGTGGCGCCGGGCGCGGCGATCAGGAGGTTGTCCCGGACGCTGTCGAGGAAGACATGGTGTTCCTGGGTGACCAGGACCACCTGGCGGCGCAGGTCCTCGGGGTCGAGCGCGGCGATCGGCACCCGTCCCACCGTGACCGAGCCCTCCCCCGGCTTCTCGATGCCCGCCAGCAGCCGGCCGAGCGTGGACTTCCCGGCGCCGGACGGTCCGACGACGGCGAGCCGTTCGCCGGGCCGTACGGTCAGGTCGACACCGCGCAGCACGTCGCGCCCGCCGTCGTACGCGTACCGCACCCCCGTGACCTCGATCCGGTCGCCGTCCGGAACGAGGCGCCGCCGATCCGGGCTCCCCGGCCGGTGGCCGCCCTGCGTCTCCCCCAGCCCTTCGACCCTGGCGAACGACGCCCCGCTGCTCTGCACCTGCTCCACCCACCGCAGGATCTCGTCGAGCGGCTGGTCGAGCTGGCGCATGTACAGCGCGCAGGCGACGACGGCCCCGAGACTCACCAGGCCCTGGTCGTGCAGCGCGCCTCCGGCCAGCAGGACGGCCACGACCGGGACGATGTACGAGGCGTCGACCGCGGGGAAGAGGACGCTGCGCAGGAACAGGGTCCTGGTACGGGTGCGTTCGCACCGCTTCACCGCCTCCTCGCAGGCGTCGAGGCGGCGCTGCTGGAGCCCGAACGCCTCGACGGTGCGCGCGCCCGCCGCCGTCGACGAAAGGATCTCCGCCAGCGCCGAGTTGGCCGCACCCTCCGCCACATACGCGGTGTGCGCCCGGCGCAGGTACCAGCGCGTCGCGAACCAGATGCCGACCAGGCCGATCAGCCCGCAGGCGCCGAGCGGCGGGGCGAGGACGACGACCGCGCCCAGGATGAACAGCACCTGGATCCCGGCGATGAAGACGTCCGGGCCCGCGTCGCGCAGTGTGGTGCCGACGGCGGTGACATCGGTGGTGCCGCGCGCCGTCAGATCGCCGGCGCCGGCCCGCTCCACCACCGGGGCGGGCAGCCCGAGCGCCCGGTCGACGAACTGTTCGCGGATCCGGGCCGAGGTCCGTTCGCCGAAGCGGTGTCCGACGTAGCGGGCGTACCGGGTCAGCAGGAGCTGGACGAGCGCGCACACCAGGATGATCAGCGCGTACCGGTCGACGGCGGCCACGCCGCCACCGTCCCGGACGGTGTTGACGATGCGGCCGAGCAGCCAGGGGCCGGCGAGACCGGCCATCGCCGCGAGGGCGTTGAGGCCGATCGCGGCGGCGAAGGCGCGTCCGTCCTGGCGCACCAGCGCGAGCGCGGCACGGCGTACCCGCGAGGGATCGGCCACGGGCAGTCCGGCCGACGTCCTCAGGGCGCTCTCCGTGTTCGACGTGCTCGACGTGTTCGCCGAGTTCTTCTCGCTCTTGTCGTTCTTCTCGTTCTTCTCGTTCTTCTCGTTCTTCTCGGCCACGGTCATCGCACGGCCTCCTCGTACCGGTCCGGCTCGTCGTCCTCCGTACCGCGTGCCACGAGGGCGCGGTAGCCCGCCTGTTCCGCGAGCAGTTCCCGGTGGGTGCCGACCGCCTCCGTACGTCCGTCGACCAGGTAGTGGACCGTGTCCGCGTGCTCCAGCATCAGCGGGGAGGTGGTGGTGACGAGGGTGGTGCGGCCCGCCCGGCGGTGCGCAGCCCGGCGGCGAGCGCGGCTTCCGTGTGGGCGTCGACGGCCGAGGTGGGTTCGACGGCGATCAGGATCTCGGGGTCGGCGAGCAGCGCCCGTGCCAGCCGCACCCGTTGGCGCTGACCGCCGGAGAGGTTACGGCCCTGGCCGAGGAGGTCGGAGTCGAGGCCGTCCGGCAGGCCGAGGACGATGTCCTGGGCCGCGGCGGCGGCGATCGCCGCTTCGACGGCCTCGTCCTCGCGGCGTCGGCGGCCCTCGACGGCATCGCGGAGGGTGCCGGCGAAGAGGTCGGCCTCGTTGTCGGCGACGAGGACGCGGTCGCGGATGTCGCGGAGGGGGATCGTGTCGAGCCGGGCCCCGCCCCAGGTGGCGCCCGAGGCGGTGAACCGGCCCAGCCGGTCGGCCACTTCCACGGCGTCCGAGGGGCGGGCGCCGACGAGCGCCGTGAGGCTCCCGGGCACCACCTCGACGCCGGAGGCGGGATCGCGCAAGGGGGCCGGGGACGCGGGTGCCCGCCCCGGCGCACCGCCGTTGTCCCCGTCGGCCGGATCCGCGCCGGCTCCGGAACGCGCGTCCGCGTCGGCTCCGGAAGGCGCGTCCGCGTCGGCGTGTTCGGGCTCCAGCGCCAGGAACCGTACGACCCGCCGCGCGCAGACCAGGCCGCGGCTCACGTCGTAGCCGCCCTCGATGAAGAACCAGACGGGGACGACGAGAACGGCCGTGTAGCCGTACACCGCGACGAGTTCACCGAGGGAGATCTCTCCCCGGGCGGCCAGCCGCGCCGCCAGCCAGGTCACGACGGCCAGGAAGAGCGCGGGCAGGCCGACGCCGAACGCGGCGATCCAGCTGGTCACGGCCCCGACCCGGTACCCCTCGTCCCTGAGGCGCCCCGAGTCGCGCCGGTAGCGCGCCGCGTACACGTCCTTGCCGCCGAGTCCGCCGAGCACGCGCAGCCCGCCGACGATGTCGACGAAGCGCGCGGCGAGGGCGCCCTGCCGCTCGCGGTACGCCGCCTCCCTGCCCTGCAACCGCCCCAGCAGCGGGCCGAGTACGACCGCGAGCAGCGGTACGCCGAGCAGCACGACGGCGGCGAGGACCGGTGACACGGACATCAGGAGCCCGGCGACCACGACATAGGCGAGGGCCGCGCCGACGCCGGGGCCGGTGACGGTCAGGGCCTGGCTCATCGCGATGACGTCGGATATGCCGATGGTGACGACTTCTCCGGCCGTGATCCGGTGCGGCAGTGTGGCGCCGAGCGTGGTCGCCTGGCGGACCACGACACGTACGGTACGGAAGGTGGCGTCCATCCGGACCCGGGTCATGGTGCGGTGCCGCGCCAGGCCCACCAGCGCGTTGGCCACACCGACCGCGAGCAGCGCGCCGCTCCAGCCCCACAGGGCCGGTCCGTCGCCCGGTGCGAGGCCGTCGTCGATCGCCCGGGACAGCAGGTACGGCGGGAGCGTGAGGCCGGCCATCCAGACACTGCCCCACAGCGCGCCGGCCGCCACCCGTCCCCGCTGACTGGTCACCAGCCACCACAGGTAGCGCGCGGCGCTCCGCCGGTCCGGCGTGCCGGGATCCTTGTATGTGTCACCCATTCCCGCACCCTAACGACACCGCCGCCGGGGCTCCTCCGAATTGACGGCGGCACGGACCGCGCACGGACCGGTCTCGGGGGACCCACAGACCTCCACACCTCTCCACACGATCGCTCACGGTCGCGCACGTCCCCACACATCACCACGACCTCCCCACGACCTCCCCATCACCTCATCACGGGCGTGCCTCCGGCATGTGACAGCCCATGGCGCAAAAGGGAGGTTTGCCCGCAAGGGCAGGCAACGACACGGGGCCGGACGGGCCCCTGACCGGCGCCCAACGATCATCAACGCCCCCAAAAGGGAAACACCGCTGAATTAACGTCAGACGCCAGAAAGAGAACAGAACGACCTGGCCGGAGGCACATGCCGTGGTGATAAGATCGCCGAGCTTGCCAAGTGGTGCCAAACCCGCTATGGCATAGAAGGAAAGTCAGCGCATCGGCCCAGAAATCCGCCGTCCCGGGGAGAACTATGCCATTAGCCGGGCCTTTCAAGGCAGTCCGGCAGGCGAGCGTGCGCGGCCTATCCCGTATGTCTGTGACCGCGAGCCATTCTCAACGCATTCTCCAGACATTCAGTACCCGGTGGCCTACTCGCCCGAAGAGAGCCTTATGACGCAATACCTCCAGGATCCAGCGCTTTGGGGTCTCATCGCTGGTACTCCTCTCGCCGCGACCGCGATCATTCGCGGTAGGAAGTCAATTGCCGAGCTGAGAAAGGAGAAACAAGAGCTCAAGGCGCATTACGCGAATCTTGAGGACCATTACGCCGAGGCCGTCGAAGAGGCCAAGGACAGGGCGGAAGAAGCCACCAAGACCGCGCTGAAGTCGGCGATGCGGACGCTTCAGGGTCTGGCGAGCGAGCAGCAGCTCGCGATCACCAAGCTTCAGGACAAGTACGGGGAACTCCAGATTCTCCAGGACCTCCTCGACATCGACCACATGAACTCGCAGTTCGCGCGGCGCGCCCAGTCCATCGCCGTTCTCTGCGACGGATGGCTGGGCCGGCAGCGCGCCGCCGCGTCGCTCTACGACGTGGTGCGCAGCGCCAAGGGCCGTATCCGCCACTTCACGCGTGTGGAAATCCGGGCCCAGAGTAATTTCGCGATCGTCAGCCGGGCGGTGGAGCCCGTCGCGCTCACGCTCGCCGAACTCCTCGACAACGCCACCAGTTACTCCGCGCCGGAAACGATCATCGAGATCAACATCCGGCCGGTGCCCAAGGGCGTCTGCATCATTGTCGACGACGCCGGTGTGGGCATGAACGAGGAGGAGAAGGCCAGGGCGGCGGGGCTGCTGTCGAGCGAGCGTTCGCCCGGTGTATCGGGTCTCGGCAATCCGCCGCAGTTCGGTTTCACCGTGATCGGTGTGCTGGCCGCGCGGTACGGCTTCACCGTGTCCGTGGATTCCACCTCTCCCTACGGCGGGGTGCGCGCGGTCGTGCTGCTGCCCGAGGAGCTGCTCACCGCCATGCCGGAGCCCGAGGCCAAGCCCGCTCCCCAGCCCGAGCCCAAGCCCTCGCAGCGGCCGGAGCTCAAGCCCGCGCACCGGCCCGAGCCCAAGGAGTTCCCCACCGTGGCCGCGTCCTCCCCGATGCCGCCCGAAGAGACTCCGGCGGCGCCCACGACCACCTTCGGGGGGCTCCCCAAACGCCGTCGCCGAGGCGCGATCTCGATCGTTCCGGCCGCCGAGACCACGGAGGCGCCGGCTCGTGACCACGAGCAGGCCGCTTCCGTGATGGGCGCGTTCCAGCGCGGAACGCAGTCCGGCCGCCGTTTCAACAACACAAGCAGTGAAGGGCATGAGAATCAGTGAATTACGATCTGTCATGGATGCTTGACAGTGCTCTGGAAGTGCCCGAAGCACGTCACGCGATTCTCGTCTCCGCCGACGGCCTCCTCATGGCCCGTTCCAAGGAAGTCGGCAAGGACCACGCCGACACCGTCGCCGCCGCGATGAGCGGAATGCAGTCGTTGAGCCGCACCCTGGCCGAGTTCTGCGGAACTCCGCCGAACAACCGGGCCCAGTGGCGGCAGACGGTGGTCGAATTCGACCACGGCTGGGCATTCCTCATCTCGGCCGGCGAGGGCGCCTATCTCGGCGTATCGGCAACACCGGAGGTGGACATGGCCGAGATCACCTTCCGTATGCAGCAGCTCGTCGGCCAGCTCGGCAAGGCCTTGACCAGTCCCCCTCGCGAGATTGCTGACACGAAAGCATGACCACACCAGAAGAGCCGGATCAGGAACCAGTCGCCCCGCAATTAGTACGTCCGTATGTCATCACCAACGGCCGCAGTCTGCTCGATGACCACGAGTTCTCACTGATCACGCTGGTCACGACGGCTCAGGACACCCCCAGAGCGGGACATCTCGACCCTGAGAAGCGCGATCTTCTGGAGTTGTGCGCGGGCGGCCATCTCTCCGTCGCCGAAATAGTCGGACACACCCAGCTTCCGGTCGGGGTCGTGAAAATTCTGCTGTCCGATCTCACGCAGGAGGGGCACCTCGTCACCCGTGCCCCCATACCTCCCGCGAAGCTGGTCGAGCGGCACATACTTGAGGAGGTGCTGAATGGCCTTCAAGCCCGTTTTGGATGACGGCGTCTACTTGCGTGAGTCGGTACAGACTGCCGCGAAGATTCTTGTGGTCGGGCATTTCGCCGTCGGCAAGACGACATTCATCGGGACCATGTCCGAGATCCCTCCGCTGCGCACCGAAGAGGTGATGACGCAGGCGGGCGAGGGCATCGACGACCTCAAGGGCACGCCCGGCAAGACCACCACGACGGTGGCGATGGACTTCGGCCGCCTCACCCTCAGCGACCGACTGGTCCTCTACCTGTTCGGCACACCGGGCCAGCAGCGCTTCGTCCAGGTGTGGGAGGACATGACCCGGGGCGCCCTCGGGGCCCTGGTCCTGGTCGATCCGGAACGGCTGGAGGAGTCCTTCCCCGTGATGGACCTCGTCGAGCACTACGGCATCCCCTACGCGATCGCCGTGAACCGGTTCGACGACCGGCCGGACCACGCGGACCAGGAGGTACGGGAAGCGCTCGACCTGCTCCCCGAGACACCCCTCGTCAGCTGTGACGCGCGGGACGAGCGTTCCTCGGCGAACGCCCTCATCTCCCTCGTCCGTTACCTTCAGTCACGCCTCAACTAGGAGCTTCGGCAGATGCAATCCCCTTCGGATTTCCCCTCCCCGCCACCGGGCTGCCCGGCGCACAACAGCGGGCAGGGGATCCCCCTGTACACGCAGGAGTTCGCCAGGGACCCGGACGCGTTCTACACCTACATGCGGCACTTCGGTCCCGCCGCGCCCGTCGAACTGGCCCCGGGGGTGAATGCGTCACTCGTCACGGACTACGCCGCAGCGCTCCACGTACTCCAGAACCCCGACACCTTCGTCCGTGACTCACGCCGCTGGCGTGCGCTCAACGAGGGCCGGATTCCGCAGGACAGCCCCATCGTCCCGATGATGGCCTACCGTCCGAACTGTCTCTTCTCGGACGGCGCGGAGCACATGCGGGTGCGTCAGGCGGTGACGGAGTCGCTCGGCCGGGTCGACACCCACCGGGTCAGCCGGCACGTGGACCGTGTCGCGCGCTACCTCATCAGCCAGTTCACCAGCCGGGGCCGGGTCGACCTGGTCACCGACTACGCGCAACTCCTCCCGCTGCTGGTCTTCAACGACCTCTTCGGCTGCCCGGCGGAGATCGGCGACCGGCTGGTCTTCGGCATCGCCAGCCTCATGGACGGCGTCGACGTCGAGAAGGCGAACGAGGTGACGACGGAGGCTCTGCTGGAGCTGGTCGCCCTCAAGCGCGCCCAGCCCGGCGACGACATCACCTCCTGGCTGATGCAGCATCCGGCGCGGCTCACCGACGAGGAGATGATCCATCAGCTCATCACCCTCGTGGGCGCCGGCAACGAGCCGACGCAGAACGTGATCGGCAATGCCCTGCTCCTCCTGCTCTCCGACTCGAAGTACGCCGGTGACCAGAACGGCGCGGGTCTCCTCGTCGAGGACGCCATCAACGACGTGCTGTGGAACAGCCCGCCGATAGCCAACTACGCCGTGCACTACCCGGTGTACGACGTGGATCTGTCCGGAAGCAAGCTGGACGCGGGCGACCCCGTGGTCATCAGCTTCGCGGCGGCCAACACCGACCCGAGCCTGTCGACGAGCCGTCAGACGCTCAGCAAGCGCGCCCACCTCGCGTGGGGGGCGGGGCCGCACGCCTGCCCGGCCAAGGACCTCGGGATGCTCATCTCGGTGCTGGCGATCGAGAAGCTGCTCAACAGCCTGCCGGATGTCGAACTCAGCGTTCCCGCCGACAACTTGACCTGGCGGCCCGGTCCGATCCACCGCGCCCTCAATACGCTCCCCGCGCGATTCACACCGGTGCGGAAACAAGAGGCGCCGTCGCCTTCCCGTGCCCCGGGCACTCTTCGTGCACCGGGCGCTGCCGCACAGCCCGCCGAACATCGGGGGCGTGCGCAGAAGGGCGGCTTCTGGAGCGGCTTCCTCACGTGGTGGAAAGCGTGAGATTGGCGACAACACCGAGTGACTGACTGCTGCATGAGCGTTACGGAACAAGGGTAGACAGGGCTGGCGAATCCCGCGTGATTTCTTGACAAGGAGTCCCCATGGATCCCTCCCTGACTTCCGCCGCCGTCGACCGACGGACCATCGTTTCTCTGTTCTCCAGACTGCGCTCCGCGAAGGGGCAGTCAAATCCTCTACCGCTCTACGCAGAATTGAGGGAATTGGGCGACACCATCCCCGCCCCATGGGGCGGACACCTGGTGACCTCGTACAACCTGTGCGATCAGGTGCTCCGCAGCAGGGAGTGGAAGGTCCCCGACGACACGTGGCGAACCAGCCAGGGCAATGACGCACGCTGGCATTCACCCGCCTCTCGGCAAGCGGCGAAAACACTCCCGATGTTGAATCCGCCGCTGCACACGAAAATGCGCCGTTCCACGGGAACCCTCTTCGACAGGGGGTTCCTGGAACAGATCAAGATGTCGATGGACAGAGCAGTGGCAGGACTGCTCGACATACTTGAGGATGAACTGAGGTCGGGGGAGGCGGACTTCAATTCACTGATAGCCGAGCAATTGCCCGTGATGTCGATAGGCGGATGGCTCGAACTGCCCGCCGACGATTACCCGTTGCTCCGGTCACTCGTCAATGAACAAGTGCTCACTCAGGAATTGTTTCCGCCCCCCAGTAAACTCACGCGATCGGATCTCGCGACGCAGCGGCTCCAGGACTACTTCGCCGAAGTGATACGGGAACGGCGCAAGGCGCCCGGAGACGATCCCATCTCCTCCTGGATCAGGACGTGGGACGCCATGGAGCCCGACCGGGAACAGGCGGACGCGGCGGTCCACTCCCTGGCCTTCTTCGTCCTGGAGGCCGCGCTGGAGACCACGACCCACCTGCTCAACACCATGGCCCTGATGCTGCTGCGGCGCCCCGGCCGGTTCGACCAGCTCCGTGCCCGTCCCGAGCTCATACCCGGCGCGGTGGAGGAATCCCTCCGCTACGACCCGCCGATCCACATGATCAGCCGGGTGGCGCCCGAGGACACCGCGCTGGGCGACGCGAAGGTCCTCCGCGGGGAGATGGTGCAGCTCATGGTCGGTGCCGCGCACCACGACCCGCGGCAGTACAAGGACCCCGAAGTCTTCGACGTCCGACGCGGCGCGTCCCATCTCAGCTTCGGCAGCGGAATCCACTACTGCCTCGGCGCGCCGCTGGCGCGGCTGGAGGGCGTGTCCCTGCTCACGGCGCTGCTCGACCGGCTGCCGGGGCTGCGGCTCGCCGCACCACCCGCCTGGGCCGGCCAGGTGACCTTCCGGCGGATCACCGAGTTCAAGGTGGCCCTCGCCTGAGAACGGCGCGGCACCCCACCACCCGCTCCGGCGAATCGTTTCAGCCAATTCCTCCCCGGCCCCAGCCGCCCCTCTCCCCCGTCTCTTCTTTCCCGCCCCTTCTTCCTGCCCCTCACTTCCCACCCGCCCCTCCGCGCGCGCTCTTCCCCTCCAGACCCTCCAGAGTCGCTCCGCTCCCACAAAAACAAGGACGCCATGTTCGACGATCTCAAGGCTCTTCAGGTCATACATGAAGGCCCCCTGCTGACGGTTCGGTTCGACAGTCCGGAAACCGGCAACGCTGTTTCCGGACTTCTTCTCGACGAACTCCTTTCCGTTCTCGGCGCACTGGACGACCACCCCGAGATCCGGGTGCTGATCCTCTCCGCGACGGGCGACGACTTCTGCCTGGGCGGGGACCGCCGCGAATTCCCCTCGCTGCTCTCCGACGAGAACGGGCACGCGGCCATGCGGGCGCTCGGCAACAAGGCCCGCCGGGTGTGCGACCTGTTGGCCAACACCGGGGTGGTGACCATCGCGCGGCTGCACGGCGCCGTCGTGGGGGCCGGCGTGGGGCTCGCGGTTCTCTGCGATCTGCGGGCCGGGGCCGACAACTGCCGGTTCCGGCTGCCGGAGCTGGGGCTCGGCGTCCCGCCGGCCTGGGGCGGGATCATGGCGCGCATGTTCCACGAGTCGGGCGCCGCGCGCCTGCGCGAACTGGTCCTGACCGCCGACAACTTCGACGCCGCCAGGGCGGCCGAGCTGTCCATCCTCCACAAGGTCGTCCCCGAGGACCAGTTGGACGCCACGATCGCCCGCTGGACCAGACCCCTGCTCCGCCGCTCCCCCTCCGCCCTGCGCACCGCGAAGGCCATGATGAACTCCTACGCCGGCGCCCACCGGCTCGGCGACGCCACGCTGCTCGACGCGGAGCTGCTGACGTACGCCGTCGCCTCCACCGAGGCGGCCAGGGCGGCCCGCTGAGCGCGCCGGACGTTCGTACCTCGTACCGCGTACCGCGCACACACGGGCGGGTCCCGCACGGCCCCGCGCCCCGTCAGCGGGCGGCCTCCATGACATGGGCCCGAACCAGCGACTGGACCAGCGGCAGGTCGCCCGCCGCCAACGCCTCCAGCAGCGCCAGGTGCTGGGCGGCGTGCGCGACCAGGTCGGCGCGGCGTACGGCGGGGGCGCCGGCCGGCGGCCACTGCGAGCGCCGGTGTACGTCGTCGGCGATCGCGACCAGCTGCCGGTTGCCGGAGAGGGAGAGCACCGCGCGGTGGAACGCGCGGTCGCGCTCCGCGTAGGCCGCGTGGTCACCGAGGGCGGCGGACACACCGGCCGCCTCCGCCAACGGACGTATGTCCGCCCAGCGCTCGGCCGGGACGGTCCGGGCGAGACGGAGCATCACCGGCACTTCGAGCAGGGACCGCACCTCGGCCAGCTCGGCGATCTCCCCAGGGGTGCGCCGGGTCACCCGGAACCCCCGGTTCGGGACCGTCTCCACCGCCCCTTCCAGCGCGAGCTGCTGCATGGCCTCGCGCACGGGGGTGGCGGAGACCCCGAAGCGCTCGGCGAGCACGGGCGCCGAGTAGACCTCGCCCGGCACCAGCTCGCCGCCGACGAGCGCGTCACGCAGGGCGGCGAGGATCTGGCCGCGTACCGAATGGCGCCGTACGGAGTGACCAGGATCACCGGACCGGTCCCCGGCGCCGGCCGCCGAGCCTGCCGCCCCCGCCGCTGCCGCCCCCGCCACTGTCTCCGCCCGGCGCGCGGGCGGCGGCACGGACCCGTCACTGTGCGTGTGCTCCCCGCGCGCCGGCTCGCGCGCGTCCGTACGCGCCTGCTCCGGCAGCCGAGCGCCTCCGGACCCGGAGCCGGGCCCGGCTCCGGGCGCCCGGGGGCCCCCTGACGTACCGGGCGCGGCAGCCCGGGACGGGTACGGCACCGGCGCGGTGGACTCACGCGCTCCGCCCTGCTCCACTCGGGTCCTCCTCGGCCGTCGGGTCGGTCCGTTCACCAGGAGGTCCGGGTCCTCCCCGTGCACGATAGGCCGACCGGGGCGCAGTTCACACCTCGATCACATCGGGTAAGGTAAGGCTTACCTGCAAACGATCCCGATTCGGTGGTCCCCGCATGACCGTGCCCAGTGTTCTGCCCGGGCTTCTCGCCTCTCCCGTGACGGGCGCCTACGCCCGGCTGACCGAGGCGTTTCCCGCGCTGAGCATCCATCAGCTCACCGACGGCAAGCAGCCGCCGGTCGGTGGCGGCTGGGTGAGCGCGGTGGAGCTGGCGGCGGGCGGCCCGGCCCTGGACACGTTCCTCGCCTGGGACGAGGCGCAGGTACTGCGCGACCACGGACGGCGGGCCCGGCCCGATGTGATCGCCAGCTTCGCGCTGCACCGCTACGCGTGGCCGGCCTGTCTGCTGATCACCGTGCCGTGGTTCCTGCACCGCCGGGTGGTCCGGGTCCCGGTCGAGTCCGTCTCGTTCCAGCGGGCGCTGGGCCGGATGACGGTCCGGGTCCACGAGTTCGCCTGTCTGCCGGACGACCCGGCCGCGGCGCTGCCCGGCGCCCGGGTCGTACCGGACGAGGAGGCGCTGCGCGACGAGGTGCGGACGGCCGTCGCCGAACACCTCGGTCCGGTCCTGGAGGGGTTCGCCCCGCGGATGCGGCGCGGCAGGCGGGCCCTGTGGGGCATGGCGACCGACGAGATCGTCGAGGGGCTCTGGTACGTCGCGCATCTGCTCGGCGAGGAGCGGCGCGCGATGGCGGAGCTGGAGCTGCTGCTGCCGGGGGCGACCAAGCCGTACGTCGGCGCCGCGGGCTTCCGCGAGCTGACCGGTCCCGGCGGCGAATCTTTGCCGACCCGTGACCGAGCGAGTTGCTGCCTTTTCTACACGTTGCGTCCCGAGGACACCTGCGTCACCTGCCCGCGTACCTGCGACGACGACCGGGTCAGGAAGCTCGCCGCGAGCGTCTGACGGTCCGTCACCCGTGGATTCCACGCCACCGTCAGTAGTGATATTAATCGAACATGACAGCCACCTGCCGAACGGCAGCTCTAGGCGATCGTGCATATTTGTGTGCCACACCGCCCCGTTGGTGTTCTCTTGTCCCAAAACCCCCTGAGGGGCACCGCACTTCCGTCAAGATGGCGTCCCAAACGCCCTACTGCGATGCAAGGAACACCGCATGCGACTGACTGACATATCGCTGAACTGGCTGATCCCCATCGTCGTGCTGGTCGTCGGAGCCCTGGTGACGGTGGCCGTACTCGCCGGTGGCAAGCGCGCCAGGGAGAAGCCGGCTGTCGAGGACTCCTGGGAGCGCAGCGAGGAGCGCCGCAGACGCAAGGAGGCCATCTACGGGATGGCGTCCTACGCGCTGCTGTTCTGCTGCGCCGCCGTGGCCGCGGCCCTCTCGTTCAAGGGCCTGGTCGGCTTCGGCCAGGAGAACCTGGGCCTCTCGGGCGGCTGGGAGTACCTGGTGCCGTTCGGTCTCGACGGCGCGGCGATGTTCTGCTCGGTCCTCGCCGTGCGCGAGGCCAGCCACGGTGACGCGGCCCTCGGCTCGCGCCTGCTCGTGTGGACGTTCGCCGGTGCCGCCGCCTGGTTCAACTGGGTGCACGCGCCCACGGGTATCGGCCACGAGGGCGCCCCGCACTTCTTCGCCGGCATGTCCCTCTCGGCGGCGGTGCTCTTCGACCGCGCGCTGAAGCAGACCCGCCGGGCGGCGCTGCGCGAGCAGGGGCTCGTCCCCCGTCCGCTGCCGCAGATCCGGATCGTACGGTGGCTCCGGGCACCGCGCGAGACGTTCGCCGCCTGGTCGCTGATGCTGCTGGAGAACGTGCGCACCCTGGACGAGGCCGTCGACGAGGTGCGCGAGGACCGGCGCCAGAAGGAACAGGGACGTCTCCGCAGGCGCGAGCAGGTGAAGCTGGAGCGGGCGCAGATCAAGGCGCTCAACCGGCAGCACCGCGCCTGGGGCCGTGGCCGCGGCGGCCGTCAGGTCGCGCTGCCCTCGGCCGGTCCGGGGGCGGGCTCGCCTCCGGCCGTCGAGGCCGCAGCGGAGCCTGCCATAGGAGAACAGCCGCAGCTTCCCCAGCGTTCCCGTCTCTCCCTTCAGGCCGTGAAGGGTACTGAGGCCCGTACGGTGGACCTCACTGCCGAGGACGACACGCAGGCTCTGCCGAGGCTCGACTCCCTGGAGCGCAAACTCAAGGAGATGGAGCGGCAGTTCGGCTGAGCCCGAGCGGCTCGACGAGCAGGCAACCCCAGCACGACCTGCACCACCAGTACGACCGCCACCACCGGCACGACCGGCGGAATCAGCACGACCGGCGGAATCAGCGACACCAGCACGACAGGCGGGACCGCGCGGAGCTGTCGCGGCTCCCCGCTCCGGACCGGCGTGACGGACGACCGTCACGCCGGTCCGCTGCCGTTTCCCCCGCACCACCCCTGGTGACACCGTCCGTTCAGGAACCATCCGTTACGCGGCCTCACCGTTCAGCTCGAACCAGACCACCTTGCCCAGCGGCCTCGTCCGTACCCCCCAGTCGTCCGCGAGACTCCGGACCAGCGCGAGGCCCCTGCCGTTCGTGGCGTCGTCGGGGACCGGCCGGGCCGGCTCCGGCGGCGCGGCCAGGCCGGCGACGAAGTCCCGTACCTCCACGCGCAGTCGCGAGTCCGCGAACGTCGCCGTGACCACCGCGCCCGTCTCCGTGTGCACCAGCGCGTTCGTCACCAGCTCACTCATCAGCAGCTCGGCCACCGCGGCGGAGTCCCGCTCCCGCCAGTGGACGAGCATCTCCCGTAAGGCGTGCCGCACTTCGGGGACCGCCGCCAGATCGGCGCCCCCCACTCTGCGCCGTAACCCGCTCATCACTTTCGTCCCCCCGCTCGTCACTTCTGTCCTCCGACCTCTGTCCCCCGCCGGAAATGGCTCGTGGCGCATGCGTACAAGAGGTGTATTCCCCTTGCCGGAATGGGCCACTCATGGTGTGCGTCACCTGTCGTCTCCACGCCGCACGACGCGCCGTGCGGCCGCCGTCCGGCCGGCGCCCGGCCCCCGTCCGAGCGCCGTGCGACACCGCCGGACGGATGCGGGCAGCGGGTCCGGGGAAGCTCTGGGGGGAGCGATTCCGAGAAGCGAGGAGCCCCGATGCACGACGACCGCACTCAGGTGGAAGGGCGGCTGGAGCGCGCGCTGCGCCAGTTCATCCGCCCCGCGCAGTACGCGGCGCGGCAGCCGCTCAACCTCGCCGTCTGGCACGCGCCGGGCGAACCGGTGCCGGTGGAGCAGGCGTTGCGCGGCACGTACGAGCCCTTCGCGGCCGGTACGGAGTGGGGTTCACCGTGGTCGACGAGCTGGTTCCGGCTGAGGGGCACCGTGCCGGACGGCTGGGCGGGGCGCCGCGTGGAGGTGGTGATCGACCCGGGATTCACCGGTGAGGGGCCCGGGTTCCAGGCCGAGGGGATGGTGTACGACGCGTCGGGGGTGCCGGTCAAGGGGATCCATCCGCGCAACCGGCACGTCCCGGTGGCCGCCCCGGCGGCGGGCGGCGAGTCCGTGGAGCTGCTGCTGGAGGCGGCGGCCAACCCGGCCGTGCTCCACGACTTCGAGCCCACCCTCCTCGGGGACGTGCTGACCGCCGGGGACCGTCCCCTCTACCGGTTCGCCTCGGCCGAGGTCGCCGTCCTGGACGAGGAGGTGTGGCATCTCGTCCTGGACATCGAGGTGCTCTCCGAGCTGATGGCCGAACTGCCCACCGACCGGTCGCGGCGCCATGAGATCCTGCGCGCCCTGGAGTCCGCGCTGGACGCGCTGGACCTGCACGACGTGGCGGGCACGGCGGCCGGGGCCCGCCGGGAGCTGGCGGACGCGCTGGCGCGCCCCGCGTCGCCGAGCGCGCACCGCCTCTCGGCGGCGGGCCACGCCCATATCGACTCGGCGTGGCTGTGGCCGCTGCGCGAGACCGTACGGAAGGCGTCGCGGACGTTCGCCAATGTCACGGCGCTCGCCGCCGACTACCCGGAGCTGGTCTTCGCCTGTTCGCAGGCACAGCAGTACGCGTGGGTGCGGGACCACCAGCCGCACATCTGGCGGCGCATCAAGCAGGCGGTCAAGGAGGGGACCTGGGCGCCGGTGGGCTCGATGTGGGTGGAGTCGGACGCCAACATGCCGGGCGGCGAGGCGCTGGCCCGGCAGATCGTCCACGGCAAGCGCTTCTTCCAGGAGGAGCTGGGCGTGGACACGGAGGAGATCTGGCTGCCGGACTCCTTCGGATACACGGCGGCGTTCCCGCAGTTGGCGAAGTTGGCCGGGGTGAAGTGGTTCCTCACGCAGAAGCTGTCCTGGAACCAGTCGAACCGGATGCCGCACCACACCTTCTGGTGGGAGGGCATCGACGGCACCCGCGTCTTCACCCACTTCCCGCCCGTCGACACGTACAACGCGCAGTTCCACGGCTCCGAACTGGCCCACGCGGAGCGGAACTTCAGGGACAAGGGGCGCTCGTCCCGCTCCCTGGTGCCGTTCGGCTGGGGCGACGGCGGGGGCGGCCCCACCCGGGAGATGCTGGAGAAGGCACGGCGGCTGGCGTCCCTGGAGGGCTCGCCCCGTGTGGAGATCGAGCACCCGGCGGCGTTCTTCGCGGCGGCGCGGGAGGAGTACGGGGAGCGGGCGCCGGTCTGGTCGGGCGAGCTGTACCTGGAGCTGCACCGGGCGACGTACACCACCCAGGCCAAGACCAAGCAGGGCAACCGGCGCAGCGAACACCTGCTGCGGGAGGCGGAGTTGTGGGCGACGGTGGCGGCGCTGCGCGTGCACCCGGGTCCGGGGGCGCGGCCGTACGCGTATCCGTACGAGGCGCTGGACCGGATCTGGAAGACGGTACTGCTGCACCAGTTCCACGACATCCTGCCGGGTTCGTCGATCGCCTGGGTGCACCGGGAGGCGCGCGCCACGTACCGGGCGGTGCGGGAGGAGCTGGAGGGGATCGTCGCGGACGCGGTGGCGGTGCTGGGCGGGGGCCGGCCCGCCGTGCTGAACGCGGCGCCGTTCGCGCGCCGTGAGCCGGTCGAGTTCGACGCGGCCGACGTGCCCTCGTCCGTACGGGCTCAGCCGCTGGCGGGCGGCCGGGTGCTGGCCGCCGCGTTCACCCGGTCGCTGGCGACGGGGTCGTTCACCGGCGCCCTGGACCGGTCGGGGGTCTCCGGTGTGGCCGGGGACAGGTCGATCACGCTGCGGAACCAGCTGGTGGAGGTGGTGATCGACGCGGACGGGCTGCTCACCTCCGTACGCGACCTCGTGGCGCGCCGCGAGGTGCTGGCGCCCGGTGGCCGGGGCAATCTGCTCCAGCTCCACCCCGATCACCCCAATCAGTGGGACGCCTGGGACATCGACCGGCACTACCGGCACCGGCACACCGATCTCACCGTCGCCGAGTCCGTCGAGCTGACCGAGGCGGGTCCGCTGCGGGCGTCGGTGCGGGTGGTGCGGGTGTTCGGGGCGTCCCGGATCACCCAGGAGATCCGGCTCACGGCGGGCAGCAACCGGATCGACGTCGTCACCGACATCGACTGGCGCGAGTCGGAGAAGGTCCTCAAGGCGGCGTTCCCACTCGATGTGCACGCCGAACGGTCCACCGCCGAGATCCAGTTCGGCCATGTGCACCGGGCCACGCACGACAACACCGGCTGGGACGCCGCCCGGTTCGAGATCTGCGCGCACCGCTGGCTGCGGGTCGCCGAGCCCGGGTACGGCGTGGCGGTGCTCAACGACTCGACGTACGGGCACGACGTGACGCGGACGCCCCACGCGGAGGGCCTGGGCACGACCGTACGGCTGACGCTGCTGCGCGCCCCGCACAGCCCGGACCCGGAGACGGATCAGGGCACGCACCGGTTCCGCTACGCGCTGCTGCCCGGCGCCACGGTGGAGGAGAGCGTGCAGGAGGGGCTGGCGCTCAATCTGCCGCTGCGGGTGGCGACGGCTCCCGAGTTGGCGCCGCTGGTCGACATCGACAACGCTGCGGTGACCGTGGAGGCGGTCAAGCTCGCCGAGGACCGGAGCGGCGATGTGATCGTACGGCTCTACGAGTCGGCCGGCGGCCGGGCCGAGGCGACGCTGCGCGTCGGCTTCCCGGTGCGCGACGCGCGGGTGACGGATCTGCTGGAGCGGCCGCTGCACGCCGCGGAGACGGGCGAGGAGGGACTGCGGCTGCGGCTGCGGCCGTTCCAGATCCTGACGCTGCGGCTCACCCCGGCCGGGCGGGCATCCGGGCCGCCGACCTGACGGGACGGGCCGCCGGTCCGTCGGCCTGACGGGAGCCGACATCCGGGCCGCCGGCCTGACGGGAGCGGTCCGGCGGTGGACGGCGAGGTCAGGGCCGGGGCATGTTCCGCAGGTTGGAGCGGGCCATCTGCACCATCCGGCCCACCCCGCCGTCCAGGACGATCTTGCTCGCGGAGAGCGCGAATCCCGTCACCATCTCGGCGCTGATCCTCGGCGGGATGGAGAGCGCGTTCGGGTCGGTGACCACGTCCACCAGCGCGGGACCCCGGTGCTTGAAGGCGTCCTTGAGGGCGCCGGCGAGCTGCCGGGGCTTCTCCACGCGTACGCCGTAGGCACCGGCGGCGCGGGCGAGCGCGGCGAAGTCGGGGTTGTGGTTGGTCGTGCCGTACGAGGGCAGCCCGCCCACCAGCATCTCCAACTCGACCATGCCCAGAGCCGAGTTGTTGAAGAGGACGACCTTCACCGGCAGGTCGTACTGGACGAGTGTGAGGAAGTCGCCGAGCAGCATGGCGAATCCGCCGTCGCCGGACATCGAGACGACCTGCCGGTTCCGGTCGGTGAACTGCGCCCCGATGGCCTGCGGCAGGGCGTTGGCCATCGAGCCGTGGCTGAACGAACCGATGACGCGGCGCCGCCCGTTGGGGGTGAGGTAGCGGGCCGCCCATACGTTGCACATCCCGGTGTCGACGGTGAACACGGCGTCGCCGTCGGCGAGTTCGTCCAGGACGGAGGCGACGTACTCGGGGTGGATCGGGATGTGCTTCTCGACCTTGCGGGTGTACGCCTTGACCACGCCCTCCAGCGCGTCGGCGTGCTTCTTCAGCATCCTGTCGAGGAAGCGGCGGTCCGCCTTGGCCCGTACGCGGGGCGTCAGGGAGATCAGCGTCTCGCGGACGTCGCCCCACACGGCGAGGTCCAGCTTGGAGCGGCGGCCGAGGCGTTCGGGTCTGATGTCGACCTGGGCGATCTTGACGTCGTCGGGGAGGAAGGCGTTGTACGGGAAGTCCGTGCCGAGGAGGAGCAGCAGATCGCACTCGTGGGTGGCCTCGTAGGCGGCGCCGTAGCCGAGCAGTCCGCTCATGCCGACGTCGTACGGGTTGTCGTACTGGATCCACTCCTTGCCGCGCAGCGCGTGACCGACCGGGGACTTGATCCGTTCGGCGAACTCCATCACCTCGGCGTGCGCGCCGGCGGTGCCGCTGCCGCAGAAGAGCGTGACGCGGTCCGCCTCGTCGATCATGCGGGCGAGCTTCTCGATCTCCGTGTCACCGGGGCGTACGGAGGGCCGTGCGGTGACGAGGGCGTGCTCCACCGCCTTCTCCGGGGCGGGCGCGGAGGCGATGTCGCCGGGCAGGGTGACCACGCTGACGCCGCTCAGGCCGATGGCGTGCTGAATGGCGGTCTGGAGCAGCCGGGGCATCTGCCGGGGGCTGGAGATCATCTCGTTGTAGTGGCTGCACTCGTTGAACAGCCGCTCCGGGTGGGTCTCCTGGAAGAAGCCGAGGCCGATCTCGGCGGAGGGGATGTGGGAGGCGAGGGCGAGGACGGGGGCCATGGAGCGGTGGGCGTCGTACAGGCCGTTGATGAGATGCAGGTTGCCGGGTCCGCAGGAGCCCGCGCAGGCGGCGAGCCTGCCGGTGATCTGGGCCTCGGCGCCGGCCGCGAAGGCGGCGGTCTCCTCGTGCCTGACCTGGACCCAGTCGATGGCGGGGGTGCGGCGGATGGCGTCGACGACGGGGTTGAGGCTGTCGCCGACGACTCCGTACAGCCGCTGGACGCCCGCTCTGACGAGGATGTCGACGAACTGTTCCGCCACGTTCTGCTTGGCCATGGGTCCGCGCCCTCTCCGGTGACGGTCGGGACGGCCGGCCCGCCCCGCACTCCCCATCAACCCACGGCGGGCCCGGACGCGCCTGCTGGGCCCGTCGTTCGGCGTCAGGCCTCCCAGACGGCGACCGCCGTACGGTCGTCGCTGTGGCCCCGCACCCCGAGCGTGGTGTCGGTGAGGAAGCCGGCCGGCCCCGGCGGTTCCGGCGCGTCCCAGCGGCGGGCCAGTTCGGCGGCGAGCGCGGGCTCCGCGCGCAGCGGCTCGGCCAGCCCCGCGCTGCACAGCAGGAGGGTGTCGCCCGGCCGGGCGACCGACGCCCGGAACAGGAACGGCTCGGGCGGCGGGGGCGGCGGGCCCTCGATGTAGGGGGCACGGTCGTTCGTGATCGCCAGGTCCATGGTGAGCCGGTCGCCCTCGGGGGTCTCGGCGGGCGGGGAGCCGGCCGTGGCGGAGGCGCCGGCCGAGGGCTCCAGGTCCTCCCAGCCACCGTCCCTGAGCCGGAAGAGACCTCCGGCGCCGGCCCCGAAGAACACCCGGTTCCGGCAGTCGGGGTCGGCGGTGAGCAGCAGGCAGCGCAGACTCGCGGTGTACGCCCCGGGCGCCAGCTCCAGTTCGGCGGCGCGGGCCCGGAGCCTGCCGAATCCCCGGTCGGTGAGCCGGTGCAGACCGGATTTCAGTTCGCCCCTGCGACCGGCCCTGATGTCCTCGGAGAGCTTGCTGTGGTCGCGTCCGACGGCGCCGCCGATCCAGTGGCAGACCTCGGCGGCGGCCCGGTGGGCGTCCTCGGCCCCGCGGGCCCCGCCGGCGACGGCGACAAGGACGAGCGCGCCGGGGCCCGTCCCGAACCGGGCGGTGAGCAGCGCGTCGCGGCGCGGCTCACCGCGGTACCGCGCGGCGTCGCCCCGTACGGAGACGGCCCGCAGGGTGTACGACCCGTAGGAGGCGCCGTCGAGGACGGTGTCCGCGACGAGTTCGGCCAGCCGGTCGGGGTGGGCGGCGGGCAGCGCGCCCGGCCCGGCGTCCTGACCGGGCGCCCGGTCACCGCGCGGGGCGCCCCGCGCGCGCTCCGGGGCGGGGACGGGTGCGCTCCCCGGCGCCGCCCGCGGATCGGGAACGGCCCGCGCACCGGGGGCGTTCGGGGGCGGCGGTGGAGGGGGCGGGGCGTTCGCGGGAGGAGGGGGCGGGGCGGGCGAAGGCGGGCCCTGCGTCGGCGGGGCAGCCGGAGGCGGGCCCTGCGTCGGCGGGGGCGGCGGGGACTTCGGAGCCGGAGGGGACGGCGCCTCGGGCGGTACAGCGCCCATGCCGGAGCTCCAACCGCGCGGCGCCTCGGGGGGTGCGGCGTCCCTACCGAAGCCCGGCCCCGGCGGCGCCTCGGCAGGCACGGCATCCCCGCCGAAGCCCGGCCCCCACGGCGCCTCGGCAGGTACGGCGTCCCGGGCATCCGTCCTCGGCAGCGGCCGGGCGTCGCTCGGCGCGTACGGGGCCGGTGACGGCGCCTGCTCCCACCAGGCTCGTGCGGGCCCCGTCGAGTCTCCGGCGCGGTCGCCCGCCTCTTCCGCGGCGGGAGCCGGCGGCGGGTCCGCGGGGGCCGCGGTCGGTCCTCCGGCCGGACCCGCCGCCGGACCTGGATCCGCCATCGGACCTGGCTCCGCCAACCGACCCGGATCCGGCGGCGTGCCCGCACGCACCGCGTCCGCCGCCGAGTCGAAGCGGTCGTCGAGCGTGTCCCCGGACTTCGCCGCGGGCCCCGTGTCCGGCGCCGACGCGTCGTACAGGCGGTTCCACCAGTCGTCGTCGGGCGGTCGCTCCCCCTGCTCGCTCATGTCCCTTATTGTCGACCGCTCCAGGGGGGCGAAAACGGCCGTCGCCGAAAATGAGTCCGCCGGGCGACCCCACCCCCCACGGGAAGGACGCCCGGCGAACGGTCACAGATCCAGCGCGGGCGCGGACACGGGCGGCCGGACCGCACGCGTCGTTCACCCGTGCACAATCCGGCCGGAACCTCCACGGAGGCATATGACCGGGACTGTTGCTGCTGTGATGGCGCCACCATGACAGAGTGCCGGGGCTTACAGGGGATGATGAGCGCGGCGGGTTTACGCCGTGGCCGGTATCCGCCACGGCGGGCCGGGGTACGTACGCGTCCGAGGAGGTCGCGCGGGGTGAGCGGGGAGGGGTGGACAGGGTGCTGGGAGCGATAGGCCTTGACGAGAGACACGAGGCGGCGTATCGGGCGCTGGTGTCGATCGGGGCCGCGGAGGTGGCGGATCTGGCGCACCGGCTCGCCCTCCCCGAGCCGGACACCGAACGGGCGTTGCGCAGGCTGGAGCGGCAGGGCCTCGCCGCCCAGTCCTCCTCCCGGGCGGGCCGGTGGGTCGCCGCGCCGCCCGCCGTCGCGCTGGGCGCGCTGCTGACCCAGCACCGCCATCAGCTCGAACAGGCGGAGCTGGCCGCGGTGCTGCTCGCCGAGGAGTACCGCGCGGAGGCGGCCGAACCGGCCGTGCACGACCTGATCGAGGTGGTGACGGGCGCCAGCGCCGTGGCCCACCGCTTCCTCCAGCTCCAGCTCGGCGCCACGGAGGAGGTCTGCGCGCTGGTCACGGGGCAGCCCGTGGCGGTGACGGGGCGGGAGAACGAGGCCGAGGACCGGGCGGCGAGCCGCGGCGTCGCCTACCGGGTGGTGATCGAGCGTGAGGTGCTGACCCAGCCCACCGGGCTCACCGAACTGGCCGCCGCGCTCGGCCGGCAGGAGCGGGTCCGGGTCACCGAGCGGGTGCCGACGAAGCTGGTGGTCGCGGACCGCGCGCTGGCGATGGTGCCGCTGACGGGCCGCGGCGCCGGGCCCGCGGCGCTGGTCGTGCACGCCAGCGGGCTGCTGGAGTCGCTGATGGGGCTCTTCGAGGCGGTGTGGCGCGAGGGGCTGCCGCTGCGGCTGGGTACGGACGGGGCGGTACGGGAGGACGGCCTGCCCGGCCCCGACCCCACCGACCTGGAGATCCTGTCGCTGCTGCTCGCCGGGATGACCGACGCGAGCGTCGCGAAACAGCTCGACGTGGGGCTGCGGACCGTTCAGCGCCGAGTGAAGGGGCTGATGGAGCTGAGCGGGGTGACGACCCGGCTGCAACTCGGCTGGCACGCGTACGAGCGGGGCTGGGTGGCCCGCGGCCCCGGGGTCTGACACACCACCGCCAAGGGCGCGAACGCGTCCTGCGGGAACGGGCGCCGTCCGGCACAGTTGGCGGATGGAAGTGTGGCAGCTCGTGCTGGTCGCCCTGGTCATGCTGCTCGGTCTGTTCGGCGTGCTCGTCCCCGGCGTGCCGGGACAGGCGATCGTCTGGGCCGCCGTGCTCTGGTGGGCGCTGTCCGACACCGGCCGGGCCGCCTGGGCGCTGCTGATCGGCGCGACGGCGCTGCTCCTGCTCAACCAGGCGCTCCGGCCGCTGCTGCCGGCCCGCAGGACCAGCCGGACGGGGGTGCCGCG
Organism: Streptomyces sp. NPDC056987; assembly: GCF_042673865.1. Taxonomy (NCBI): domain Bacteria; kingdom Bacillati; phylum Actinomycetota; class Actinomycetes; order Kitasatosporales; family Streptomycetaceae; genus Streptomyces; species Streptomyces sp. NPDC056987. The sequence goes on along the minus strand of NZ_JBHURV010000001.1, from coordinate 174,770 downwards.
CCGCACGCTGCTGACCGGCGGGGTCGCGGGCATCGCGGGGTTCTTCGTGGTGCCGGTGGTGGGCGGGATCCTGGGGTTCGTCGGGGGGATCTACGGTGCGGAACGGGCGCGGCTGGGCAGTCACCGGGACGGCTGGGCGTCCACCCGTACGGTCATGCGGACGGCGGGGACGTCGCTGCTGGTGGAGCTCTTCGCGTGTCTGCTGGTGGTGGGCGCGTGGCTGGTCGTGGTGGTCCGGGGCTGACCGGCACGGTGGGCGCGGGCCGCGCGCAGGTGGCTGCCTGCGTAGGAGCGCCAGGGCCGCCACGACTCCTCGTCCGGCTCGCCCTCGGGCGCCACATCGGGGTCGCCGAGGGCCCGCGTGCGGATCAGCGCGGCGGTGCGGGGCGTCACGCCGGGGACGGCCAGGAGCGCCTGTTCGGCCGCGTCCCGGTCGGCCCCCGCGTCGAGCCGTACGGTGCCGTCGGCGAGCGCGGTCGCGAGCGGCCCCGCCACCGGGTGGCCGCGCAGCGCGGCGGGCTCGGGGAAGAGCCGGGTGAGCCCGCCGGGTGCCTGCTCCAGCGGCTGACCGTACGTCGCCACGGCCCGCCGGGCCGCCGCCGCCCCGAGCAGGGCGCGCAGCGCGTACTCGGCCGGCTCCGCCGCGCCGGGCGAGCGCAGCCCGGGGCGGGCCGCGACGAGGGGCGCGAGGCGCGGGTCGGCGCCGAGGCGTTCGTCCACGGCGTACGGGTCGGCGTCGAGGTCGAAGAGGCGGCGCAGCCGCTGGACGGCGGTGGTGAGGTCGCGCAGGTCGGTGAGGTGGATCCGCGCCTCCAGCCAGCCGTTGGCGCTCCGGCTCGCGGGGGCGCCGGCGGCCGGGCGGGCCTCGTCCACGGCGACGGCGCCGGGGCCGTGGGGCAGCCGCAGCGTACGGCGGTAGGTACGGGCGCCGGGCGGGCCCGTCACCTCCTCGACGGAGGGCAGGGCCTCCTGGGCGAGGAGGTCGAAGACGGCGGAGGCGTCGTACGGGCCGCGGTGGGCGAGCCGCAGCGGGATCCCGGCAAGAGCGGGCGGACCGGCGGAACCGGCGGCCGGTACGGGACCGTCCGCGGCACCGGCCGCCGTGGCGGCACCGGTGGCCGTGGCGGAACCAGCGGCCGTGGCGGAACCAGCGGCCCGGGCAGAACCGGCCGCCGTAGCGGCACCGGCCGCCGTGGCGGCACCGACGGCCCGGGTGGTGCTCCGCCGGGCTCCCGCGGCCGTTCCTGTACCGGATTCGGCGCGCAGCGCGCTGGGCGTACGGGCGTAGATCTGCCGGATCGTGTCGTTGAACTGGCGGACGCTCGCGAACCCGGCCGCGAACGCGATCTCCGTGACCGGCAGGCCGGTCGTCTGGAGCAGGACCCTGGCCGTGTGGGCGCGCTGGGCGCGGGCCAGGGCGACGGGGCCGGCGCCCAGCTCGGCGGTGAGCTGGCGCTGGATCTGCCGGGTGCTGTAGCCGAGCCGCCCGGCCAGCCCCGGCACGCCCTCCCGGTCCACGATCCCGTCGCCGATCATGCGCATGGCGCGGCCGACGACATCGGCGCGCACGTTCCACTCCGCCGACCCGGGCACGGCGTCCGGCCTGCATCGGCGGCAGGCGCGGAAGCCGTTGCCCTGGGCGGCGGCAGCGGTCGGGTAGAAGCGGACGTTCTTACGTTTGGGGGTGACCGCGGGGCAGCTCGGCCGGCAGTAGATGCCGGTGGTCTCGACGGCGAAGAAGAACGCGCCGTCGAACCGGGCGTCACGGCTGGCCACCGCCTCGTACCTGGTCTCTTCGTCCATCACGAGTCCAGTGTGCGCCGCCCGGGGCGGGACGCACTCGCGGTTTTCGGACGCCGTGTCCGCCCCGCCCGCCGCCCCGCCACCGGTCACCGCCCGGTCGGCCCCCTGCCCCGCCCCCGGTCAGTGGAAGCGGCCGCGCTTGGCCTCCATCGCGGCGCGGCCCTCGGCGCCCTTGCGCTTCCACTCGCGCCGGATCTCGCCGCGCAGCCGGGCGTCGGTCTTGGCGACGATGCGCTGGTTCTCCCGCAGCAGCTTGCGGTAGCTGTCCAGCCGCCGTTCGGGCAGCGCGCCGTCCTCGACCGCGGCGAGCACCGCGCACCCGGGCTCCGCCGTATGGGCGCAGTCCTGGAACCGGCACTCCGCCGCCAGGCCCTCGATCTCCGAGAACACCTGGCCGACCCCGGTCACCGCGTCCCAGAGCCCGACCCCGCGCAACCCCGGAGTGTCGATGAGGACGCCGCCGCCGGGCAGGACGAGGAGGTTGCGGGTCGTGGTGGTGTGCCGACCCTTGCCGTCCACGTCGCGCGTGGCCCGAACCTCCATCGCGTCGGTCCCGAGCAGGGTGTTGGCGAGGGTCGACTTCCCCGCCCCCGACACGCCGAGCAGCACGCTCGTACCGCCCGAGAGCACGGCGGACAGGACCTCGATCCCCTCCCCCGTCTCCGAACTGACGGCGAGCACCTGCACCCCGGGCGCGGTGATCTGGACGTCCTCGACGAGATGGGCCCGTACGGCGGGGTCCGCCACGAGGTCGGCCTTGGTGAGCACGATGAGCGGGAGGGCGCCGCTCTCCCAGCCGAGGGCGAGGAACCGTTCGACCCGGCCGAGGTCGAGTTCGACCGCCAGGGAGATCGCGATGATCGCGTGATCGACGTTGGCGGCGAGGATCTGTCCCTCGGACCGCTTGGAGGAGGTGGACCGCACGAAGGCGGTACGGCGCGGCAGGTACTCCCGGACGAACCGGGGGTCACCGCCCACCGGGTCGACGGCCGCCCAGTCCCCGGTGCAGAGGACCCGCAGCGGGTCGTGCGGGGTCACGAAGGCCGTGTCGGCCCGTACGACCCCCTCGGCGGTGGCGACGTCGCACTGGCCGCGGTCGACACGGACGACCCGGCCGGGCAGCAGCCCCCGCTCGGCGTGGAGGGCGAACTCCGCGGCCCAGCCCTCGTCCCAGCCGTAAGGGTCGAGCGGATGAGCGGCGGAGGAGACCTCGAAGGAGAAAGAGGCGGATGAGGCAAGCGGGAAAGACAAGGGAAACCCTTCGAAGGGTGGCCCCGGCACGCCCGCACGGGCGTGGAAAGAGAGAGGAGAGTCAGCCGGAGACCACAGGGGTGAGCGTGAGAAACTTCTGAACCTGGGCGCCGCCCAGCACCGTGACAGTCATCAATGTCCTCACCCCTTTTATCTCTCCCGGCGCGTCCGCAGCAGCTCGTGCTCCGCGCGCTCGACGGCCGACGCGCACCACCATAACCGGCCCCCGGAACGCGGCGCGAGGCATTTTCCGCGCCGCGTCCCGGGCCTCTTCGGTGCTCCCCGGTGGTGCGGGGGTGCTACTTGGCGGAGGTGTCGAGCGTGGCCAGCGCCTGCGCCCAGCGGGCGTACTTCAGGTTGGCCAGATCTGCCACCGTCTTGACACCGAACGCCTCGTCAAGAAGCTTGCCCTGGCGGTCCGAGACCCCCTTCAGCGCGGAGACCGGCGCGTCGAGCACGGCGGGCAGGTCCTTGTCCGCCCACGCCTTGTCCAACACCTTGTCGAGGTCGATCTGGGCCACTGCTGCCTCCTGGAGTACGGTGTGCCCCGCCACTGCGGCGGGCGGCCGCGAGTGCGACCGCAGGCTGAACGCCCGTGGAAGGTAAAGGGGTTCCCAAGAACCCGGCCGGACGATCGCTTCCGGCCACTCCGCGCACACCCTGGGTGGCGTCGCTTGCCGGTGCCGCGCGCCCGTCGCACGCTGGAGTCATGGCTCCTCCCGATCCCGCGCCGGAACCGGTTTCCGGTTCCGGGGCGGCGCCGAGCGGCTGGGCCGTCGGAACCCCCGGCCCGGTCCGTACCGGCCCGCTGGTACGGGTCCGCCGCCCGGTCCCGGTGCCGGGCCCCGGTGAGCTGCTGCTGCGCGTGGAGGCGTGCGGTGTCTGCCGTACGGATCTGCACCTCGCCGAGGGCGATCTGGCCCCGCACCGCCCGGCCACCGTGCCGGGACACGAGATCGTCGGCCGGGTGGTCGCCGTGGGCGAGGGGGTCGGCCTGTTCCGTACCGGGGAGCGGGCCGGCGGGGCGTGGCTGCGCTCGACCTGCGGGGTGTGCCGGTGGTGCCGGTCCCGGCGGGAGAACCTCTGCCCCCGCTCCCGCTACACCGGGTGGGACGCGGACGGCGGCTTCGCGGAGTTCACGGTCGTGCCCGAGGCGTTCGCGTACCGGCTGCCGGAGGAGCGCGACGCCGCCACGCTCGCGCCGCTGCTCTGCGCGGGGATCATCGGCTACCGGGCGCTGCGCCGCAGCGCGCTCCCGCCGGGCGGGCGGCTGGGGCTCTACGGCTTCGGCGCGTCCGCGCACCTGGCGGCCCAGGTCGCGCTGGCGGAGGGTGCCACCGTCCATGTGCTGACCCGGTCTCCGGAGGCGCGCGCACTCGCTCTGGAGCTGGGCGCCGCCTCCGCGGGCGGTGCCGACGACCCGCCGCCGGAGCCGCTGGACGCGGCGGTCCTCTTCGCCCCGGTGGGCGATCTGGTGCCGGTGGCGCTGGCGGCGCTGGACCGGTCGGGGACGCTCGCCGTCGCCGGGATCCACCTCTCCGACATCCCCGTGCTGAACTATCAGCGCCATCTCTTCCAGGAGCGGAACCTGCGCAGCGTCACCTCCAACACCCGGCAGGACGGCCGCGACTTCCTCGCGGTGGCCGAGCGCGTCGGGATCCGCGTGACGGTCACCCCGTACCCCTTGGACCAAGCGGACCGGGCCCTCGCGGATCTCGCGGCCGACCGGGTGCGCGGCGCCGCCGTACTCGTACCGGACTGACGGCGTACTCGTACCGGCCTGGCCCCGTGCTCGTACCGGGCTGACGGCCCCGGCAGCAGGCCCGGCTCAGTCGGGATCAGGGGGCAGCGGGACGGGCTGCCAGCTCCACTCCACGACCTCGGGCAGGTCGGTGCCGTGCTCGCGGATCCAGGCGTGGTGCCTGAGGCGGGCGTCCTCCATGGTCTGGCGTACGCCCGTGGCGCGTACCGCGAGTCCCGGGACGCGGTCGATGACGTCCATGACGAGCCGGTAGCGGTCGAGGTCGTTGCGGACGACCATGTCGAAGGGGGTCGTGGTGGTGCCCGACTCCTTGTAGCCGCGTACGTGCAGGTTGGGGTGGCCGGTGCGGCGGTAGGCGAGGCGGTGGATCAGCCACGGATAGCCGTGGTACGCGAAGACGACGGGTTTGTCCGGGGTGAACAGCGCGTCGTACTGGCGGTCGGAGAGCCCGTGCGGATGGTCCGAGTCCGGCAGCAGCCGTGCCAGGTCGACGACGTTGACGACCCGGACGGCGAGCCGTGGCAGATGGCGGCGGATCAGCAGGGCCGCCGCCAGGACCTCCTGGGTCGGGACGTCGCCCGCGCAGGCGAGCACCACGTCGGGCGCGGCGCCCTCGCGTTCGGTGCCCGCCCACTCCCAGACGCCGGCGCCGCGCGCGCAGTGGGCGCGCGCCTCGTCCAGGGTGAGCCAGTCGTAGCAGGGCTGTTTTCCGGCCACGACGACATTGACGTGGTCGCGGCTGCGCAGGACGTGTTCGGCGACGCAGAGCAGAGTGTTGGTGTCCGGTGGCAGGTAGACGCGGACGACCTCGGGGGACTTGTTGAGCACGTGGTCGACGAAGCCGGGGTCCTGGTGGGAGAAGCCGTTGTGGTCCTGGCGCCACACATGCGAGGTGAGCAGGTAGTCGAGGGAGGCGATGGGGCGGCGCCACGGCAGGGCGCGGGAGACCTTCAGCCATTTGATGTGCTGGTTGACCATGGAGTCGACGATGTGGACGAAGGCCTCGTAGCAGGAGAAGAGGCCGTGCCGGCCGGTCAGGAGATACCCCTCCAGCCAGCCCTGGCAGGTGTGTTCGGAGAGGATCTCCAGCACCCGGCCGTGCCGGTCGAGGTCCTCGTCCACCGCCCCGGACTCCGCCTGCCACGCCTTGCCCGTGGCCCGGTAGAGGGCCTGGAGCCGGTTGGAGGCGGTCTCGTCCGGGCCCATGACGCGGAAGTCGCGGCGATCGGCGGTGGCTTCCATGACCGCCGCCAGCAACTCGCCGAGCACCCGGGTCGGTTCGTGCAGGGTCACCCCGGGCCGGTCGACCGCGACGGCGTACCGCTCCAGCGGGGGGAGGGGCAGGTCGCGCAGGAGGAGGCCGCCGTTGGCGTACGGGGTGGCGCCGAGGCGGCGGTCGCCCCCGGGCACACCGGCGAGCACCTCGGGGCGGGGACGGCCCCGGTGGTCGAAGAGGTCCTCGGGCCGGTACGAGCGCAGCCACTGCTCCAGCTGCCGCAGATGCGCGGGGTGGTCGCGTACGCCGGACAGCGGCACCTGGTGGGCGCGCCAGGTCCCCTCGACGGGCCGGCCGTCGACGGTGGCGGGGCCGGTCCAGCCCTTCGGCGTCCGCAGCACGATCACCGGCCAGCGGGGACGCTCCGTGACCCCCTCCTCACGGGCGGTGTGCTGGATCAGCGCGATGCGGTCCAGCGCGGTGTCCATGACCTCCGCCAGGGCGCGGTGGACGGTCTCCGGGTCGTCGCCGCCGACGTGCAGCGGCTCGTGCCCGTAGCCGCGCAGCAGCTCGTCCAGCTCCGCCTCGGGGATCCGGGCGAGGACGGCCGGGTTGGCGATCTTGTAGCCGTTGAGGTGGAGGATCGGCAGCACCGCGCCGTCACGGACCGGGTCGAGGAACTTGTTCGAGTGCCAGGACGCCGCCAGCGGCCCGGTCTCCGCCTCCCCGTCGCCGATCACACAGGCGACCAGCAGCTCGGGGTGGTCGAAGGCGGCCCCGTAGGCGTGCGCGAGGGAGTAGCCCAGCTCGCCGCCCTCATGGATGGAGCCCGGCGTCTCGGGGGCGACATGGCTGGGCACCCCGCCCGGGAAGGAGAACTGCCGGAAGAGCCGGGCCATGCCCTCCGCGTCCCGGCCGATGTCCGGGTACGTCTCGGAGTAGCTGCCCTCCAGCCAGGAGTTGGCCAGCACCGCCGGGCCGCCGTGGCCCGGGCCCCAGACGCATAGAACGGGCAGGTCACGCGCCTTGATCACCCGGTTGAGATGGGTGTGGACGAGGTTCAGCCCCGGCGACGTGCCCCAGTGGCCGAGCAGCCGGGGCTTGATGTGCTCCGGGCGCAGGGGCTCGGTCAGGAGCGGGTTGTCCAGGAGGTAGATCTGTCCGGCCGCCAGGTAATTGGCCGCGCGCCAGTGGGCCAGCAGGCCCGCCAGCTCCGCGTCGCTCACGGTCGTGCTCGTCTCGGACATCCACTTCCTCCTGAGCCTCGTACTGTCCCTCGTCCTCGTCCGCGTCCCCCTCCCCCACTCCCCCCTCTTCCTCCTCCCCCTTCCCACGTTCCCCGCGATGGGCGGAACCTGCCAACGCGCGGCAACCTTTCCGCGCGCGGCGGAGACCTGGAGGTGGGGGGGGGGGGCGGGCCCCCCCCCCCCCCCCCCCCCCCCCCCCCCCCCACACCCCCCCCCCCCCCAACCCCCACAACAACCCCCCCCCGGGGCCCCGGCAGG